>JAGXAF010000115.1 GCA_018971675.1 Bradyrhizobium sp. | reverse complement strand
ACCGCCTGTTCAACCGCCCGAGAACATCGAGCGTGGTGTCGTCTTCGATCGCCATTCCCATCTGACAAATCCTCCAAAAAACGATTTTCAGAAACGCGCTGGCATCTTCCGCAACTAGCTGCTGCGCTCGAGGCGCGATTGGAGCTGCACCAGTTGTGGCTCGAAAAACCTGGCCCCGGAAATCACCGCCAAATTCTGGGCCTGGCCAACCAGCGCGTCAAGCTTGTCGCGATACGTCTCGTCTGAAGCGGGAATGGCAAGACCGAGCAGCAGCGTCGCGTGCAGTTCGGCGGCGCGGTCGGTTCTCCGCCTGGCGACCACCAACGCCTCGTCTGCTGCTTCAACGGCCTGATCAAACTTGCCGGCACGGAGCAGGACGTCGGCGAAGTCTGCCAGCATGCGGGCTTCGGATTCGAGGCCGGCTCGCGCCGAGCGCGCAAAATCGATGGCCTCGCGAAGGTGATGCGCGCCTCCGTCAAGATCGCCGGCGACGGCTTTCGCCATGCCCGCGCTGGCGATCGCCGCGACGCGAAGATACGGCGTTCCGGACAGTTCGGCCAATTCGGCTATCCTGGCGGCGTGTGGCGTTGCCAGTTCAGGCCGGCCTTCGCCCCAGGCCAGTTCGACCGAGGCGAAATGAGGAATGAATTGCACCACCGCGACGACCCGCTCCGGTTCGGCTTGCAGGATCTCGGCGATCCGCCGCTCGGCCTCGTCGAACCGCCCGAGCCCCACGAGGATTCTGGTTCTGAGGCATTTGACCCAGTGCTCGACGTCGAATCCGAGAATTTGATTCGGATTGAGGCCGAGGGTGACGCTGCTGTGAAAACCACCCTGCTCCGCGATGGTGGTCAGCGCCACATCACCGGCTTCAAGCGCCTCGTTGAAACGACCCGACATGAACAGCGCCTGACTGAGCATGGCGTTGACCGTCGCGAATCGGCCGACGTCTTCCTTGCCATAGGTGAGCTTCATCGCGTCCTGCGCGAGATTGACGTAATCGTCCGCCGCCGCGGTCGCAGCCAGGATGCGGCCGTAAGCCCCCAGCAGGATAGGCTCGTTCATCCGGTCTGAGCTGCGGGCGTATTTGAGCGCCTCCTCGGCATAGGGCTTGACCTCGTCGGCCGGCATTCCTTCACGCCAGCCGAAGTTGAGGATCTGGCCGCTGGACATCGCCTTCAAACGATCGACGTGCTCCGATTGAGGCTGGTCCTGCAACAGAGCCCGGACCTTTTTCCAGCAGTTCAGCGCTTCGGCTGAATTCGTTCTCCCGGTCCACTGCGCCGCGCGCTGCAGGTGAGTAACAGCTTCCAATACGCGACCCGCCGCTTCGTAGTGATAGGCGAGAAGCCCGGCAAATTCATCGAGCTTTCCCCAATCGAATGCCTCTATCGTTTTCGCGACCGCGACGTGAAGCGTAACCAGCCTGGAGCGCAGCTGCGTCATGTAAGCCACCTCCTGAATCAGCGGATGGCGAAACGCGAGCATGCCTTTGTCGTGGGGCGGCAGGTCATACAGCATCTCCGCCTGCCGGAGCTGCGAGATTGCTTCCGTCAACTCATCGTTCGGCAGAGCCGCGACCGGACGCAGGACTGACATCGCAACCAGCCGCCCGATCACCGCCGCCGTCTCCAGCACCTGCTTGGCGATATCCTCGAGGTGATCGATGCGGGCGGCCACGACGGCCTGAATTGTTGCAGGCAACGGGACCTTGTCGATTCCCTGCTTCAGCCGGTACGCGCCGCGTTCGCCCTCGACTTCTCCGCGTTCCGCCACCGCCTTTGCGAGTTCTTCGATGAAAAACGGGTTACCCTGGGCGCGCTCCACGATCGTCTCGCTCAACAGTGCGAGAGAGGGATCGTCGCCGAAATGATCGCGTACCAGCCTGTTCGCCTCAGCCGATGAAAGCGGAGGCATGGCGATCTGGCTGTAGTGGGAACGTTGCATGAAAGGCGCCATGAAACCGGGCCTGAAATTGACCAGGAGAAGCGTCGGAGTGCCGACGATGGCATCTGCCAATGCCTCGACGAACTCCTCGCTGGCTGCATCGATCCAATGCAAGTCCTCGATAAGGACAACGGCTGTCGGGGCGTCAGTCGAACGGGTGCGCACCAGCGTTCGCACAAGATCCAGAAGCTGCAGCTTCAGTGCGCGCGGATCGAGCTTTGGAGCGGGCCTTTCGGGATCGGCCAATCCGAGAAACTCAAGCAGCAAGAGCAGTTGCATGTCCGACGCGGCAAGTGCCTTGAAGCGATTGATGACACGCCGACGCGATACTTCGACCGATTCCCTGGCGCGGATGCCGAAGATATCGCGAAACAGTTCCAGCACGGGCTGGAAAGGCGTGGCGCGTCCATGGGCAAGCACACGGCACTCGTAAACGCGGACTCCCTTCCGGCGGCAATTTTCCGCGAACTCGAAGCAGAGACGGCTCTTTCCAATGCCGGCGTCGCCGGCCAGCCCGATCACCCTGCCGTCGCCCTTGACCGAGTTCTCGACTTCACGTTCCAGGGCGGCGATTTGCTCGGCCCGCCCAACCATCGGCGTAAGGCGAGACCCGCTTCGGAAAACGTCGCTCGCCGGCGCGCTGAGCAACCCTGTGAGTTTGAAGACTTCGAGCGGCGTCGCAATCCCGCGAACGGCCTGCATGCCTAACGGAACCACCTCGATGAACTGCCTGGCGCCGGCATAGGTATCCCTGGTGATGAGAATCGAACCATGTTCCGCCATCTGCTCCATTCGATTGGCGATATGCACGTTGGCGCCGGCGGCGTCGTAGGTCTGATAGATGCTGTTTTCCACCGCCTGAACGACGACCTCGCCGGTATGCACGCCCACACGGATTTGCAAACCCGGATCTGCAAGCCTTGCGATCGAATCCTGCATTGCCAGCGCCGCCAGGCAGCCGCGCACCGGATGGTCTTCGTGCGGCCGCGGCGCTCCGAACAGCGCCATGACGCCGTCGCCCTGAATTTTGTTGACGATTCCATCGTAACGATGCACCGCCTCCTTCATCAGGTTGAGCACCGGCTCAAGTCGCCTCATTCCAAGTTCGGGATCGCCCAGGCTGTCGATCAGACTCGTGGAATTTCGAATATCGGCAAACAACAGCGTCAGGTTCTTGCGTTCGCCGCCCTTGGTGCTGAGCGAACGCAGCAACTGATTGGGCGCGGGATTGAGGCGAAGTGCTCTCTTGTCGAGCGCCATGCCGCAATGCCCGCAGAACCTGCTCGATGGTCCGTTGATATTGCTGCAAGCCTCGCATTTGAGGCCGAACGGCGCGCCGCAGCTTTCGCAATAGCTGTTGTCCGACCGGTTCAAGCTGCCGCACTGCTCGCACTGCATGGACAATCCTTCCGAGGCCAGTCAGTTGAGCCTAATCTACCCCGTCATGCACTTCCATCGGCGGGCGGGCCGCGCATTTCAGCTCGCACAGGGGCGTCGAGGCGGGGCGCCTCCTTGCGGCCCCTCGGTGGGGCTTGAGAGGCGTTGAAGACACGAGGCCGCGGGCCATGAAAAGGCCTGCCATTGCTCGCGCTAACACGGTTCTTGCCGCGGAAATATGAAGCGGTTCACAATGGTAACCGACGCATGCAATTCGGCATGATCGCGGACCGGGCAACCGCCGTTCGGGCGGCGCTGGACGGGAATGCGCGAGGATCGGGCCAGCGCGGCCAAATCGCCCGCGCGCTTCGGATCAGCCGGCCGCTGGGAACACCGCTTCGGAGCCGCCAGCCCAGGGGCGCCGCCCGGAGGCGAGCCCGATCAGGCGACCCTGGATGTAGTCGCAGCCCCAGTCGCACAGCATCTTCGCCGACTCATCATCCTGCACCCATTCCGCGACCGTCCTGATTTCCAGCCGCCGCGCCAGGTCGATCAGGGTCTGCACGAAGGCACGATCGTCGGCGGAACGCGTGATGTTCTGCACGAAAGCGCCGTCGATCTTCAGGATATCGACACCGAGCTTGCGCAGGTTGCGGAACGAGGTGTAGCCGGCGCCGAAATCGTCGATCGCGATCCGGCTGCCCAAGTTCTTCAAGCGTGTGATGAAGCCCCTGATGTTGTCGATATCCTGGATCGCCACGGTCTCGGTGATTTCCACGATCAGCCGTTCGGCCACGCCGGGGTGCGCGCGCATCAGCGATTCGATCGTGGCCGACCAGTCCGGATCCATCGTGGTATCCGGCGAGATGTTGAGGCTGAGCCGCACATCCGGCGACGCCGCGAGCTCGGCGACCACCAGTTCCAGCATGCGGTGATCGACCAGCCGGATCAGGCCGAGCCGTTCGGCGACCGGAACGATGTCCGGCGCCAGCAGCATTTGGCCGTCGTCCTTCTCCATGCGGACCAGGCATTCGTAGAACGCCTGTGCGCGGGAAGCCGCTTCCACCACCGGCTCGTAGGCCAGCACGATCCGCCGCTGATTGAGCGCGGTGACGATCTCGTCGGTGACGCGAATATTGACGCGGCGCTGGGCGTCGCGTTCGACATTCGGGCGCCACAGCGCGTAGGAGCCGACGCGGCAGCGCTTCGCCATGTCGAGCGTCTCCTGGGCGCGGTTGATCGCCTCGTCGACGTTGCCGGCATGACGCGGGATGCCGACCGCGCCGATCGAGGCGGTGACAGAGACCGGACCCGACCTGGTCGGCACCACCTGGTTGCGGATGCCGGCCAACAGCCGTCCCGCCGCGATATTCATATCGTCGACCGTGCAGTTCTTCAGGATCAGCCCGAATTTATTGCCGGAGAAGCGCCCAAGCACGTCGCCGGCCCGCAGCCGCGCGCGAATCCGCTTGCCGACCTCCGCGATCACCGCATCGGCGACGTCGAAGCCAAACGCCTCGTTGATCCGTGCCAGATGATCAATGCCGATCAACATGAACGCGCAGGTCGATCGGAAGCGCACCACTTCCTCGATCGTCCCGGCAAGCTGCGCGACCAGATGAGCACGGTTGAGCTCGCCGGTCAGCGGATCGCGGCGCGACAGCTTCACAAGCTGCTCGTCGCGGGCATGGCGCTCATTGTTGAGACGAACGATGCCTTGCACGCGCGCCGGCTTGCCGTCAGGCCCTGCGAACCAGGTGCCGGATTCCTCGATCCAGAGCACCGGCGCGGAGGTCGAGGCGCGCAGGCCATATTCGATGCGATAAGGCGCGCCGTCTTTGCCGCGCGCCAGCGGCGACGGGCTGAGCGCGTCGGTCCGGACCGAACGCACCGGCTCGATCAGACGCGAAAATCGGGCGCCGCTGGCCAGTGCCTCGGCGGGAATGTCGGAAAATACCGAAGCCGCGTGATCGCTCCAAGCCATCGCATCGGTGGCGATGTCCCAGACGAACGCGGCCTGGCCGAGCGACGCGAGGATGGTCGAAGCTTGCGGAGGAGCCAAGGTCACATTCGCCTCGTTTCGGGACATCGGGTGATTCCGGGCGCACGGGACAGGATTCGATTCTGCCAACCACCGATTAACAATCTGGAAACCATCTCGAACGGCGCCCGGGAACAAAGACTACTCCTTGCGCATGTGCCTTGCGAGCCCTGAGCGATCCTTGCGACCCTGTGGCGCGGAGTTGCTGGCGTTGGCCCGACCCTTGCGGTTGGACTCTTGCGGTTGGCCCGACCCTTGCGACAGAGTGGTTGCGGGACCTCGGCACGTCCCGAAACGAGACGAGCCAGCCGGGATCGATGGCGATGGAATACGCTTCGACAGATCAGATCGACGATCAGGACGTCGCGGTTGACGCAAAGCCGCCTTGCGTCGCACTGGTGCCGGTGGTCGCGATCGCGCAATGGTCGACCGGTCCGATCCGGCCGTTGCCACGGCCCAGTTCGATTTTTGTCACGCACTTGATCGCAACGGTCGAGCAGGTCCCGCAAGCCCGCAGCCTGCGGCGCGCGACCGCCTCCGACGCCAACGCCGCCTATACTTCGAGCCGGCAGTGCCTCGCCGGCACTGGCCTTCGGGCGCGGCAGACCGCCTAGAGCCTTTTCCGTTCCGATGGAATCGGAACGCAGATTCTTGTTCTGACGCGTTTTCTTTGCGCGAACCGGTATCCACCCACGGATCAGGTCCGAGGGCACGCTTCGCTCGAAAACGCTCTGGCTAGGTGTCACGCTCTCAAGCAGCGACCACCCCGCATCCTTCGAAGTCCGGGGTCGAATCCTGTCGAACCCCGTCAGCAGAAACTCAAAACCGACGTGAAGCAGCCCCGGAAACACCTCTTCGCGCCAGACCGCCCGGACATTGCTCACTTTGCTCATACTCGTACTTGGTGCGCCATAAATATGCTTCAACCTAGACAAGAATTTTCGTACATCAACCTGAAATTGAGTTATCTGATTATGTCTCGTCCGATTTGCCGTGCTTCTGAATTTTGCTGCCGATTTAAAAACAATGGAGACTGGAAATGGCATTCGAACTCCTGGACAAAATTGCGCCGGTCGACCCGCTCATCAGGCCTGGATTTCGGGCTCTTGCGCATGTCAATCCGCTCGGCCCGCTCGCCGACCTGCCGGGAAAATGGGTTGGAAAGGGTTTCAATCGACGCAGGTGCAGCGTGCAACGCTACGCCGCAGGCCAGATTCGATAGCGTCCGCGCATGGACTTTCGGATCGGCCGCGCGCCACGCCGCTGAACGCGACGTGGGCGCAGCGTCCGGAAGCCTGCTCCGACGACGAGTGCCGTTCTAATAGTGCCGTTCTAATTCAGTCTCATAGTGAGCCTTACCGCGGCGGGGTTTCCGGCGGCGCGGTTTCGGCATTGCCGGGCTGCAGATCCGGTGATGGCACTTCCGGTGAAGATGCGACCGGCGCCGGCGCGGCGGGCGCGACCTCCGGTTGCCTAAGATTTGGCTGCTGCCGCGCGAGGCTTGGCCCGGGATGATCCAGCAGCACCGATTCAGCCACCGAAATCGCCGCCGGCAACGATTCAGACGGCGATGCAGGCGCGGGTACCGGGGCGGGAGGTGGTTCGAATTTCGGCTCGGCCAGCGGCTGCGCCGTTTCGGTGCTCTCGCGCGGGACGACGGGCGCTTGCGCCACGACGGGTCGGCGCCGGGCCCGCAACGCAATCCCGGTCAGGAAATCCACCAGCGACAACAGCGCCAGCAGAAAATAGGTCGACGTGCCAAATCGCGGCCACAGCACAAATTCGGCGGCAGCGGCAGCGGTCACGATCAGGGACAGCAGATGATCGGTGAGATATTTCGCGCCGGGACGCGCGCCCTTGATGACCTCGAGCAGCAGCATCAGCGCGGCGAGCGCCAGCAAGATATCGCTCAGCGTTACCGGCCAGTCGGCGCCCGACATCAGCTTCAGCTTCACGATCGGGTCGGCGAACGACACCTCCGGCATCAGGAAGACGATGATGTTGTAGATCGCGAGCGGAATCAGAAGCAGCGGAAAACCGACCATGGCCATCGGGCCTCCTTTTCGAGCGAGCAGCCAAAGACGGATAACCAGGATTGTTGCTGGAACCGTCTTGTCGCACTCACTGGCCGGATTCGGGCAGGAGTCCCGCGCCCGCCGCGAATCGCGGCGGCACCAAGGAACCTGTCGCCCGGCCGGGTGTCAGGCCGCGATCAGGATTCCTTCCTCGGCTTGAGGATCTGCCGGCCCTTATACATGCCGGTCTTCAAATCGAGGTGGTGCGGGCGACGCAATTCGCCCGAATCCTTGTCCTCGACATAGGTCGGCGTCTTCAGCGCGTCGGCGGAACGGCGCATGCCGCGCCGTGACGGCGATGTTTTTCTTCTCGGAACGGCCATGTCGCTATCCTCTTGGGTTTCGCCGGGGCATCGTCCCGGAGGAGGACCGCTCAGCGCTGACGGCGCGAGCTGAAATGCCGACAAGGCCGGGCTTATAGAGGAGGAAGGCCGCTAAAGCTAGAGCGTTTTCGAGCGAAGTGGATACCGGTTCGCATCAAGAAAACGCGTCAAAACAAGAATCTAGAGCCCGTTCCGATTCCATCGGAACGGAAAAGGCTCCAGGGTGCCCGGCCGGCAATATCCCCTCAAAATGATCGATTTTCGTGCCAGCAATGCTGCAAACCCGCTGACTGCGCCCGCGCCACATAAGTCCCGGCCAGCCGCCGCACACCGGGACCGGGGCTGCGGGCGCTGCGCTTGACCGGGTTGGGCAGGATCGCCGCCAATAACGCCGCCTCCCGGGGCGACAAATTGGAGGCCGGGTGGCCGAAGGCATACATGGCGCCGGCTTCCGCGCCGAACTGCCCGGTCGGCCCGAGCTCGGCGATGTTGAGATAGATTTCAAGGATTCGCTGCTTCGACAGCACCAGATCGATCCACAGCGCGAGCGGAAGCTCCAGCCCCTTGCGGATCACGCTGCGGCCCGGCCACAAAAACAGGTTTTTCGCCACCTGCTGGGTGATGGTCGAGCCGCCGCGGGTCGCCTCGCCTTCCTCGGCGTCGTCGATCACGTCCTGCAACGCATCCCAGTCGATGCCGTGATGGCTGCAGAATTTGGAATCCTCGGAGCCGACCACCGAGCGCGGCAGCGCAGGCGAGATGGCGTTGAAATCGATCCATTGCCGGCTCACCGGTGCGCCGGTCAGCCGCCGCCAGATCATCAGCGTCGAGACCGGATGACCGCTGCGATATAACGGCGTCAGCAGATAAGGCAGCAACACGGCGGCCAGCAAGATCAGCAATAAATATCGGACAATGCGCAAAATCTGACATTTCCGCTTCGGCGCGATCCCCCGGACCCGAGGGTCAAGTGACATCTCCATGATATTTCGCTGGTTTTCCAGCACTTTTAAGGCGCATTCAGCCCTGGTGCGGAATTGACGAAGCAGGTCGCATAAAGGATTGTCCGGCCAAAATCGATCTGGAGCCATTCGTGATGCCCACCGCTGCCACCGACTTTGCCGAGCGCCTGGACCGATGCGCGGAGGATACCGAGGCCGTGCTCGCCCGGCTTTTGTCCGACACGCTTTTGCCCGAGGAGATCGCGCGCCCCAGGCGGCTGATGGACGCGATGCGCTATTCGAGCCTTGGCGGCGGCAAGCGCCTGCGGCCGTTTCTGGTGGTGGAGAGTTCCGCGGTGTTCGACGTGCCGCGCGAGGCCGCGCTGTTGGCCGGCGCCGCGCTCGAATGCATCCACTGCTATTCGCTGATCCATGACGATCTGCCGGCGATGGACAACAGCGATTTGCGCCGCGGCCGGCCGACCCTGCACAAGAAGACCGACGACGCCACCGCGATCCTTGCCGGCGACGGGCTACTGACATTGGCGTTCGACATCATCACCCGCGACGAACTGCACAAGGACGCCAATGTGCGGCTGTTGTTGACTCGGGCGCTGGCACGCGCGGCTGGCATCGGCGGCATGGTCGGCGGCCAGATGCTGGATCTGGCCGGCGAAGGACGGTTCGGCGACCGCGAACCGGTGGATGTCGCGCGTTTGCAGCAAATGAAAACCGGCGCGCTGCTACGCTTTGGCTGTATTGCCGGCGCGATCCTCGGCCAGTCCCCGCAAAGGCAATACCAGGCGCTCGACGATTACGGACGTGCGCTTGGCGAGGCTTTCCAGATCGCCGACGACCTGCTCGACGTTGAAGGCGATGCGGCTGCGCTCGGCAAGCAGACCGGCCAGGACGCTGCCCTGGGCAAGACCACCTTTGTCACCCAGCTCGGGATCGACGGCGCCAGGCAGCGCGTCCGCGATCTGCTCGCGCGCGCCGATTCGGCACTGTCGATCTTCGGGCCGAAGGGAGACGTGCTGCGCGCGGCCGCGCACTTTGTCGCTGAACGCAAGCATTGAAACCACGATGGCCGAGAAGGAAGCTGACGACGCCCTTCGCCGCTTCCGGAAACTGTCCCGGCCGGTTCGCGTGGTCTATGCCCGGCCGCGCACCTTTATTTCCATCGCGATCGGCATGGTCGCATTCTTCCTGCTGCCGCCCTCGCTGCGACCGGTGACGCGCGCCTTGCTCGGCTGGGACCTCAGCATCTCCGTTTATTTGCTTCTGGTCTACACCATGATGATGCGCAATGGATCGGCGTATATCAAGCGCAGCGCGGAACGGCAGGACGACGGCCGCTTCGTAATCCTGCTGGTGACCGCACTCGGCGCCTTTGCCAGCATCGCCGCGATCGTATTCGAACTCGGCGCTTCGCAGCACAGCGTGCCGGCACTGACGCTCGCCACCGTCACCATCGCGCTGTCATGGGCCACGGTGCATACGACTTTCGCGCTGCACTACGCCCATGCATTCTATCGCGGCACCAAACCCGGCGGTCTGCAATTTCCGGGCGGCGACACCAGCGAGAACGCCGATTATTGGGACTTCGTCTATTTCTCGTTCGTGATCGGCATGACCGCGCAGGTTTCGGACGTCGGTATCACCGACAAGACCATCCGTCGCACCGCCACCGCGCACGGCATCGTCTCGTTCATCTACAACACCGCGTTGGTGGCGCTGATGGTCAATATCGCCGCGAGCGCGATCTGAAACGAAACGTCGCGTCTCAAAGGACGATCATCGCGACGGGCGTGGAGCGCCAAAGGAAACCAGAGCCCTCCGATGAAATCGGAACGGAGCTCTAGAGTCTGGTCTTGACGCGTTTTCTCCACGCGAACCGGCATCCACCCACGGATCAAGTCCGAGGGCATGCTTCGCTCGAA
>JAGXAF010000114.1 GCA_018971675.1 Bradyrhizobium sp. | reverse complement strand
AGGTCGTTATATTCGCGTTCGCGTTCGTGAAACACCTCGAGCGCGCCGGCGTGGCGCTGCTCGATGTCGGTCTGCACGATCCGGGCGATCTGCTGGCCGCGTGCGACATGGTCGCCGACCGAGACATCGATCGACGAGAGCCGTCCCGCCGCGGCCGAGACCGCATCGACGACACGGCCGCCGCCGCTGATCAGGATTCCTTCGCCCGCCGCGCGGGTGGGAATGCGGCCGAGGAAGCCCCAGGTGAGCGCGGCCACCAGCGCCACGCACATGACGGCGATCAGAATCCAGTCTGATGGCCGTGTGATGCCGACGAGATGGTCAAGCTGCTCGGGCGATGCGGCTCGCTGCAATGCGACGGCGCGAAACGTCCGCTGCGACAGCTCGGTCACCCTCCGCTCCTCCGGCTCGCGGTCAAACCGCTGACGAACTGATCGGGTGTGCAGAAAGGATTCTGCCGGAAATACTCAGCCACCCCTGCTTTCGAACCGGATAATACACCAAAGACGATGCCGAACAACCAAACGGGCGCCGCTCGAACCCGGCCGGACGCGCGTCGACGACGGCCTTTGCCGGAAAGACGCGCGCTGGCCGGCCGCCCTAGCGAAACAAGGCCGGCCGCGCTAAGCTTGATCGGCGCGTCTTTCAAGGTTGATCCGAAATGGCCCCGACCAGCATCAGGAAGATGGCCCTGGTATTTGCCCGGTGCGGAGCGGTTGGCTCCGGCCGATGGAGGAAACGACGATCCCTCGCTCGCGCCCGTGCCGGCAAGCTTCGCGGATGGCTGGCGCTGCCTGGACTTGCTCTCGTGCTGCTGGCCCCGGCCGCATCCAGCGGCGGCGTCATCAGCGACAGCGACCTGCGCAAGGTCGAGGCCATCAAGCCGCTGTTCGTCAACCTGATGGGCGATCTCGTTCAGACCTCCAAGCGCACCGACATTTCCAGCGCCGATGCCGAGTGCGTCAGGTCGACGATCCAGGAGCTGATGCAGATTTCCGACGAGCTTTCGAGCTACGAATATCTGATCACGATGGAAAAGGACATGACCGACTTCGGGGATCACAATCCGATGCGGGATGTCATCAAATTCGCGATCGACAAATCCAATGACATCCTGACCAGCGAGCGGAAGCGGCTGGTCCAGCTTTCGGACCAGTGCACGCGCTTTCCCGTGTCGTCGGCGAAGACCCAGCAGGCGCTGCGATTCATCGACACCACGACCGGAATTCTGCAATCGATTCATCCTCGGCTCTGAGCGGAAGCAAACCGGCGCGGCGCGTGAGCCGCACGGTTGGCATACTCCTGCGAAGTCTGAAAAAATGAACAATGGAGAGCCACCGGCTCACCCGGCGCCGGTGGCTTTTTTAATCTGAAAAAGAAATCCGCTCAGAACGGATTGAAGGCGACTTTGCCGGCGCCGGCTCCGCTGCTTTGGCTCCCGATCGACAGGGCCTGGATTTTCATCCCCGGGGGAAGCGGTTGCGGGTTCAGTCCGCCAGATACCTGGTCGAGTTCGAGATCGGAAAGGCTCTGCGGGACATCGAGGCGGGAATGGGCGGCTTGCACGGCGGTGGTTTTGGTCATGGCAGGCTCCTGAGGGTGATGGTCGCAGCTTTCGACGCTGCGCCCGCAGGCTATCCACGCAGGCCGCGCGCTTCTGTGCGGTGAATCACATTACGCGCGTCGTCCTTCAACCTACCGACACGCCCGCCTTTGCCCGCCTGATCCCAAGCGCCAGAATACGATGCAGCAGTTCCGGGTAATCGAGGCCGTCATGCTTTGCCGCGGTCGCGAATTCCTGGTTCTTCGCGATCTCGGGATTGGGGTTGGCTTCAATGAAATACGGCGTCCCGTCGGGTGAGAGACGAAAGTCGATGCGAGCGTATCCATCGAGCCCGAGCGCCCGGTAGATGCGTTTCGCGGCTCGCTGAATGCGACCGGATATTTCAGGCGACAGGTCGTTGGCCGGTCCATCGACGATTCCGACGCGCTCCTGATAGGCGGTATCATGTTTGGCCTTCTCGGTGGCAATGTGCCGCGCGCTGTGGCCTCCCATGCTGCCGAATTTCAACTCCCAGATCGGCAGCGTCCGCAACCGGTTGTTGCCGAGCACGCCGACATAGAGCTCCCTTCCCTCGATGAACTGTTCCGCGATGGCCGCGGTTTCGACCCGCTCGTGGATGAAGGCGACGCGCTCCGCGAGTTTCTCGTCCGTGGTGACGATCGATGCCTGCGATATCCCCAAGGATCCATCCTCGTTCAGGCTCTTGACGATCAGCGGCAGCGAAAGACGTGGAGGCCTCTTGACCTTGCGACGCATCGGAAACACCGCGAAGGCGGGCACCGCGATCCGGCGATGATGCACCAGCGTCTTCGACAGGTCCTTGCCCCGCGCCAGCACCAGGCCGCGCGGGTTGCAGCCGGTATAGGGAATCTGCATCAGCTCCATGTAGCTGGCGATATGATGGTCATACATCGTTTGCGAGTAGAATTCCTCCAGCAGCGTGAAGACCACGTGCGGCTTGAATTCATCGATCTCGTCGCGCACCGGCTTGATCTCTTCCTGCACGCCGAGCGGACGAACGTCATGGCCGGCCGCGCGCAAGGTGCTGACGACGTCGTATTCGGTTTTCCATTCGTTGATTTGCCGCTCGGTATATCCTTCACTGGAATCCGGGGGCACGAAGTCCGGGTGCATGAGAACCAGGATGCGCAGGCGTCTCATAGCGCGATCCATTTCCGCCGCGACGGACCGAACAGCGCGTGCATGGTCTTGGCGGTCAACACGACGGTGAAGTCCATCACGAGTTTGCGTTCGGAACCGACCGCGCGCAGGTCGAGTTCGCGGCAGCGGGAGATCATGTCGTCCAGCACGGCATCCAGCGTAAGCTGATTCTCGCCGGTCCAGCGAGCCACCAATTGCCTGATCCGGGCGCGGTGCCGCCGGATGAAGGTTGACGCCGCCAGCGCCCGGCGATGGCGTGGATCCGCGGAAAACAGCCGCGACAGGTCGCGGTCGTAGGTCTTCGGCGGTTTGAACGTGTAGAAGTCCTGCTTTTTCCGGTAATGGTCCCCCAGCGTTTCGGCCAGCCCGCGCAGCGGATCGACGCGTTCGCGCGTTGTGATCAGCGGCCGCTTCCCCGCGATCTCGCCCATCAGCTCGTCGACATATTCCAGCTTCTTCAACGCCGGCCAGTCGGCATAGCGCGTTCGCCAGTTGGACCGGGGCCGCAGCCACACGGCAAAGGTCTCCGCAAAGTCCTCGTCCGGATGGCTTTGCGCGTACCACAGCCGAAGGTGCTGAACATAGCGCCGGCTGGCTGGATTGGGCCGGTAGTAGCGCGGGTAGCGCTTCGAGGAAGGACCGAACAATTGTCGCCAGCGCCGGCGGCGCTGTAACTGGTAGCCGTGCTGCACCGCATGCCCCGCCTCGTGGCGAAGGATGGCCATGCACTGGGACCAGGTGCCGCCCTCGACGTCGAGCATCATCTTCTGCTCGAGTTTCATCAGGCGCGGATGGGCGAGGTAGAACGGAATAGCGATGCCGGGCACGTCAGCCGGGCTGAACCATTCGCTCGATATCCAGGCGTGGGGCCGCAGCAGGATGCCCCGCTCCTCGAGCTCCTCATATAAGGTGTGAACGCAATCCTCGAGCCAGGTGCCTTCGACCCTGACCCTCAACTGGCTGAAGCGGAGCTTGAGCAGTTGCTCGTCCGGCAGGTTTTCCCAGGCAAATTTCCGGCGTGGCATGGGGCTTCTGAAGGTCACCAAAAATCGACGTTCGGATGGTGTCACAGGACGCAGCCGGCAACAACCACGGGTTTTCGCGCCGTGCGGCTGTTGGTCCGCCGGCATCGGCAAGGCAGCCGGCGTCAACGCCCATCGCAGTGCTACCCCGGCGTGTGAACCAGTTCATATCGGGAATCGATGCCCCGGGCCTATCCTTTGGTTTCAGGATTGAGGAACCATCCCATGGCCCGGCAAAAAGAAGCTCATCCGCCAAGCGGCGGCGCGGCGATCTGCATCGGTTTCGGTGCGGTATTCGTGTTGTTGACGGGATTGCTGATCTGGCAGCCGAGAGCATCCATCTGGATTGCTGAAGCCGTGAAGGCGGAGTTCTCCGGAATGGCGGATACCCGCATGCCGGTCATGTTTGCGGGCGAACCAGGGCGCAGGCCGATCGATCCCGGAGAATGGGGCCAAACCTTCGATCGCCTGTCATTGGTTCGAGAGTCGGCCCGGCAAGAACCATAAGCTGCACAGACGCGACCAGGGTGACGCTCGACAACGAGGATTTCCGCCGCCTCGCCGGGTTCATCAAGCTTTGAAGCGGCGCCCATCGCCGCCCACATAGGCTTGCGTCGAAAACACAGATTGACATCGTAACAGCCGATACACCAGATTGGCGTGGTCTGCGGTGATGACCGCAGACCAAACATGGTTCTCCGTGGGGAGACGAATGATGGACAGACGTGACCTGCTCAAGGGAGCGGGCCTTGCGGCATTGGCCGCTGGGTTTGGCGTAACCAGGGCACTGGCGGACGATACCGTCACCCTACCATTCGCCAATGGCGAAAGACCGCTGGTCAGATATCCGCAAAAGCGGCCGCTGATCGGCCTGACCAGCCGGCCACCGCAACTCGAAACGCCGTTCCAGATCTTCAATAACGGCCCGATCACGCCGAACGACGCGTTCTTTGTCCGCTATCATCTCTCCGGCCTTCCCTACGATCTCGACCCCGGCAAATTCACGCTCGAGGTCAAAGGCAAGGTCGACAAGCCGTTGAAGCTGTCGCTGAGGGATATCAGGAAGATGAAGGCGACAGAGATCGTCGCCGTCAATCAATGCTCCGGTAACAGCCGCGGCTTCTTCGAACCGCGCGTCGCCGGCGGCCAGCTCGCCAACGGCGCGATGGGCAACGCGCGCTGGCTCGGCGTATCGTTGAAAGCGGTGCTCGAAATGGCAGGCGTGCAGAGCGGCGCCAAACAGGTTGTTTTCGACGGCATGGACGGGCCGCCAAGCGACCGGACGCCGGACTTCGCCAAGGCGCTTGATTTCGATCACGCGGCCGACGGCGAGGTCATGCTGGCCTACGGCATGAACGACGCGCCCCTGCCGTTCCTCAACGGCTTTCCGCTGCGGCTGATCGTGCCGGGCTATTACGGGACCTATTGGGTCAAGCACCTCAACGAGATCACCGTCATCGACAATGTGTTCGACGGCTTCTGGATGAAGTCCGCCTATCGCATCCCGGACACCCCCGACAATTCCGTCGAGCCCGGCACGACGCCCAAGGCGACCATCCCGATCAATCGCTTCACGATACGCTCCTTTATCACCAACGTTGCGAACGGAGCGAAACTCAAGGCGGGCAACACGACCTTGCAGGGCATCGCCTTCGACAGCGGCAAGGGCATCAAGGACGTCGCGGTCTCGACCGACGGCGGCAAAACCTGGACGCAGGCCAAGCTCGGCAAAGATCTCGGCAAATATTCCTTCCGCGAATGGAAGCTGCCGGTCAAACTGGCGGCGGGCAGCCACGATCTCAAGGTGCGCGCCACCAGCAATTCCGGCGAGACCCAGCCGGACCAGCCGCGCTGGAATCCGGCCGGGTACCTGCGCAACGTCGTTGAAACCGTCCGCGTCACCGTGGCTTGAGGAGCATGACCATGCGACGGACTTTTCTCCTCACCACCGCATTCGTGGCCGGTCTTGCGTGGCTCGCGACCGGCGGCGCGGTCGCAGCCCCCGTGAACTACAAGACTCCGAAAGAGACCGCGGCATTCAAGCCGGGTCCCAACCTCGACGTCGTACAAAACAACTGTAGCGCCTGCCATTCGGCCGACTACGTCAGCACCCAACCCCCGATGAAGAACAAGCAGCAGTTCTGGCAGGCCGAGGTCACCAAGATGATCAAGGTCTACGGTGCGCAAATCGACGATGCCGATGTCGGAAAAATCGTCGAATACCTCGCCGCGACCTATTGAGGTGTCCGCAAGCGTGACGTCGTCATTGTGGTGGCGGCGGCCGCATTGAGAAGCGACGCCATGCATCGTTAATACTCGATGAGAACGGAAACGGCTCTAGCCTGAATGGTCTGCTGTACCGATGATGTCGCTATCTATTGTGCGATGCCCTCAACCGCAAAAATTCGCAGTTTCCCGTACTGATTGCCGATCTTCCGTGCTTCCAGATAGGCCGGCGAGCTATAAGCCGCTTTGGCCTTTTCCAGGTTTTCGAACATCGACACGACGACGCGCGAGGCTGGCGGCGCTCCAGAAAGCGAGATCGTCTTGCCTCCCGATACGAGTCGCTTTTGGCCGCTATCTGCCAGCGCCTTGTTTGCGAGCGGCACGTATTCCTTCGCGTAAGCGTCCGCGTTGGTCACGTCGATTTCCGAAATAACATAAGCCGGCGGCGATGCCTGGGCATGAAGCCCTTCAACAACTCCCGCACCGAGACCAAAACTCGCAAGCATTCCCAAAATTATTTTACCTGTTTTGTGAGCTTTCATGACGGCCTCCCAACGTGAACTCGCGCAACCCAAATTAAAGGCGGGAGACCTCAGGCGGTCAATGCGGACGGGGTATTTAAAGAATTCCTTGCAAGGCGGCTGGCGTCACCAAAATGTCTGCTCGGGTCGTAAACTGACTTACCCGTGCGATCCATCGCGGTCTGCTTTGGGCCATAAAGGCGATTGCGTAGCGTCGGTGCACGGTCCTGCAGATTCAACCCACCGACCGCAACCAGGCAGAGAACGCGTCGATGCTCGGCTGCTCGGGATGATCAGGGACATGCACAACGTAAAAGCCATAACCCGGCAGCGACAGATCGTGCGCCCTGACGAGAACACCGCTTTTCAACTCGCGCCCGACGACAATATCGCTCAACATCGCGATGCCCTCGCCTGCTGACACCGCATCGATTGCGTGGAGTTCTTCCCTGAAACTCAAATCCCATGACTTGTTGGTCTCCGGGATACCCGGATCGATCGACCGCGCGGTTGCCAGCCAGCGAGACCACGTCGGCGCGTCGCGGTCACGGTTCATCCAGTCGAAATGGATCAATGGATAGCGCAGCAGGTCGGCGGCACGATCGATTCGTTGTCCTTCCCGAACCAGGAGTTCGGGGCTGCAGACTGGAAAGAACGTATCCCGAAAAATCTCCTTGCCGCTCAGTTCGAGTGGCATGCGCCGTGCATAGCGAATTGCGATGTCGGCTTCTCCGGTGCGCAAGTCAACGACCGCATCGGTCCCGATAATCTCCAACGGGATTTTCGGGTGAGCTTCGCGCCACTTTGCCAGTCGCGGCACCAACCATCGGCTCGCGAACGCATTCGGACTCGTTACTCGCAGGCGCTTTTGACCGGCACGCGGCGATACCGACGCGATCGCGCTGGCGAACGTGTCGAAACCACTCCGGATCACTGGAAACAGTCGTTCGCCGGCAGTCGTGAGCGCAACGGGACGCGGCCGACGACGAAAGAGCGGCTGACCACAAATCTCCTCCAGGAGACGGATCTGGTGGCTGATCGCGGTCGGCGTAACGCCGAGTTCATTGGCCGCCTCACGGAAGCTCATATGCCTTGCGGCGGCCTCGAAGGCCCGAAGTGACCCCAATGGCGGAAGCTTTCGCATCCGCGGATCGTAGGTGAATTCAGCTCATCTGGCGACTGAGAAATACGATTTTGCCAACGAGAAAAGCGCATGGGACTTTCAGGGCGGAAAACGCAGGAGATTGCGATGAGCGGCACCGGGTTTGCGAAGCAACGGGCTGGTGAATTATCCTCGCAGGCTTCCGAAATTGCAGCCCTGAGACAGGTGGTCCGGGGCGAAGTGGTCGCGCCGGGTGACGTCGCTTACGATCAGGCGCGCCGGGTCTGGAACGGAATGATCGACCGGCGCCCGGGCGCCGTCGTCTACTGCGCCGGGTCCGACGATGTTGTCGCAGCCGTCAAGTTTGCGCGTTCGCGCTCGCTGCTGGTCGCTGTGCGCGCCGGCGGCCACAACATCGGCGGGGCTTCAGTGTGCGACGGCGGTCTCGTCATCGACCTCTCGCGGATGAAACAAATCGAAGTCGATCCGATAAGGCGAACCGCGCGAGCACAGGCGGGCCTCAACCTCGGCGAATTCGATACAGCAACCCAGGCCCATGGCCTTGCCACCACCATGGGAGTCAATGCCGACACCGGCATTGCCGGACTGACCCTGGGCGGCGGCTTCGGCAAACTCGGCCGCAAATATGGTCTCTCTTGTGACAACCTCATCTCGGCAGAGATCGCGACGGCGGAGGGGCGGCTGTTGCGTGTAAGCGCCACGGAACATGCCGATCTGTTCTGGGCGATCCGCGGTGGGGGTGGAAACTTTGGAATCGTCACGACGTTCGAATACCGGCTGTTTGCGGTCGGGCCGACACTGCTGGCGGGCTCGATCTCGCATCCCTACGATCGCGCACGGGACGCGATGCGCTTCTACCAGGCTTTCGCGAGCAGCGCTCCCGACGAATTGAGCCTGGATGCGGCGCTGGCGACGACGCCATCAGGGGAGCGCGTGTTCAACATCTCTTGCTGCTATGTCGGTCCGATCGAGCAAGGCGAGCGGGTCCTCAAGCCGCTGCGCGCATACGGAGCACCAATCCAGGATCAAATTGCACCGCGCGCATATGTGGAAATACAGTCCGCAGGCGACGCTATTTTTCCTCGCGGACGCCGCTATTACTGGAAAGCGCAGTTCCTGCGCGAACTGTCCGACCCCGCGATCGACGTGCTCCTTACGCATTATGCGAACGCCCCTTCGGGATCGCTATTGGTGCTGCAGCATGTCGGGGGAGCGATCGCTCGCGTTCCGATCGCAGAAACACCCTACGCGAACCGCGATGCGCTCTACGATTGTTTTCCCATTTCGATCTGGGACGATCCGGAGGAAGATGCGGCACACATCCTCTGGGCGCGCGAACTGTGGGATGCCATGCGCCCGTTCTCTACTGGCGGCGTCTACGCCAACAATCTCGGTGAGGAAGGAACAGAGCGCGTTGAAGCCGCCTATGGCGAGAATTATCCCCGTTTGCTCGCTTTGAAGAATAAATACGATCCGACCAATTTCTTCAGGCTGAATCAGAACATCAAACCGATGGCCGCGTGCTGATTTCTTCGCTTTTCCACGCCGGCGATGCGACGTTGATGATCATCATGTTCAATATCGGAACGGCCGCCATGTTCCTCGGCCTCGGCGGCCTGTTCGGTCATCGCATGTTCGAGTGGATCGCGCCGCGTCCGGATATCAGAGCGTAGGCGCCGGGCAGTTGCCACTTGGGCTCATTTCGCAGCCGGACAGGGGCAGCCCCCTCATAGTCTTCATCGCCACCGCGGCCAAAGAGAGTGGCAGCGTCGATTAAAGGCGGTTCGATCCGGCTTCGAAAAGTTACGGTCCGCACCTGGGCTCAACATCCGAGTGTAATCGGTTCCAACAGAGATTACCGAAAAAAGCTCCACGTCCAGCTTGACCTTGGAGTATACTCCAAGGTGCATCCTGCGGCTACGTTGAACCGCATCGGAGAGCGAGATGGCTGACAAACGCAAAATTGAAATATTCAGCGCTGGCTGCGCAATCTGCCAAGAGGCAATCGAGGCCGTGAGGCGGGCGGCGTGTTCCTCCTGTGAAGTTATCGTGCATGACATGAAGGACATGCAGGTCGCTCGGCGCGCCAAGGATATGGGCATTCGATCCGTCCCGGCAGTCGTGATCGACGGCAAACTGGCGTCTTGTTGCGCGGATCGAGGCGTTGATATCGGAGTGCTAAAGAGCACGGGATTAGGAAGGGCTCTGTAAGGTGACGCTCACGATTGGCAAGATTGCCAGTCTCTCTGACGTGACTGCCGACACTCTGCGGTACTACGAGCGCGAAGGCCTACTACGCCCTGCCGCCAAGAGCGAGGGTGGCTATCGGCTCTATGACCGCTACACGGTGCGCCGTGTGCGTTTCATCAAAGAAGCGCAGCACTGCGGTTTCACGCTGGCGGAAATTCGGCAACTACTTGCGTTGCGCGCCAGCGATGCGGCGTGCTGCCGCGACGTTCGTCGTGTGGCGCTCGAAAAGAAGCTGCAGCTAGAAGCAAAGATCAAAGCGATGCTTGCCATGTCGAAGGCCCTTGACCGCCTCATCAAGGAGTGCACGAAGGAAAATCGTTCGTTGGACGACTGTCCGATATTGGCTGCGCTTGAAAAATGAAAGTCGAGCTCTTCTACACGCCGGGCTGTGAGAAGTGCGCCGACGGCAAGGATGCTCTGAGGGCGACAGCGCTTGAGTTGGTGCCAGATCTTGTCTGGCGGGAGGTAAATGTACTCGAAGAAATCGACTACGCGGTCGAAGTTGGAGTGCTTACGCTTCCGTCAATTGCGATCGACGGCGAAGTCGCTTTTTCCTCACTACCCACCTGCCGCCAGCTCCGCCGTGAACTGATCAGGCGAAACGGCAAGGGAGCCTGAAACAATGGACATGGACACCCTCAAACAGGCGGTGCAGCACGCCGGGTTTGCCGCGCTTGGCATCGGCTTCTTGGCTGGGCTTGTGTTCAGCTTCAATCCCGTCGCTTTGGCATCCATTCCGGTTTCGCTTGCCTATGTGACCAAGGCCCGAAGCGCGCA
>JAGXAF010000113.1 GCA_018971675.1 Bradyrhizobium sp. | reverse complement strand
AGGTCCGTCACGTCCTCGTTCAGCATGCCGATGCAGCCCGAGGATACGAACTTGCCGATCGTCGACGGCTGATTGGTGCCGTGGATGCGGTAGACGGTCGAACCGAGATACATCGCACGCGCGCCGAGCGGATTGCCCGGGCCGCCCGCCATGAAGCGCGGCAGATAGGGTTGGCGGTCGATCATCTCCGGCGGCGGATGCCAATCGGGCCACTCGGCCTTGCGCGAGATCTTCTGCACGCCGGTCCAGGTAAAGCCATCGCGACCGACACGGACGCCGTAGCGGATCGCGCGCCCGCCGCCCAGAACGTAGTAGAGATAGGTGTTCGGGGTATCGACGACGATCGTTCCCGGCGGCTCCTTGGTCTGGAACGCGACTTCCTGGCGGCGCAAGTTCGGCGCGAGCTGGGCCGGACCGGCTTCCGGCTGTTCTTCCGGTGGCAGCGCGGACAGCACCATCGGTTTGCCGTCGGCGCCCACGGGAGCGGCCGAACCGGTCGCACCGGCGGGAGCGCCGCCAACCGAGCCGGGCGGATACAAACCGTCATCGGCCGCGCCGCGGCCACTGCGATCCGAATAGACCGCCGGCGGTGCGCTCGGGTGGGCATAACGCGGATCGTCCGGTGACAGGATCGGGCCGGTTGGCGCGTTGCGATCGGAATAAACCGGAGCGCTCATCGGGCGGCCATAGCGCGGATCATCGGGCGAAAGCACCGGGCCGGTCGGCGCGTTACGATCGGAATAGACCGGGGCACCCATCGGGCGACCATAACGCGGATCATCGGGCGAAAGCACCGGACCGGGCGGCGATAACGCGGTTGACCCCTGCGGTTCGCCATCGTCCTGCAGCGAGTCGAAATCCGGGGCGCCGGACGAGCGGCGATAATCAGCCGGCGCGCTGCCCGACGGATTGGGAGAATAGGTGGCGCCCGAGGGAACCGGATAGCTTTGGGTTGGATAGCTTTGGGTCGGATAGTTCTGGGCTTGAGCGAATGACGTCCACGCCGCGCCAGCCGCCACCGCCGCGCAAATTGTCAGAATGCGTCTGGTCATCATTGCTCTTTTATAATCCCCAAGCCGACACCGGATCGTTAACGGCAGATGACGGAAGATAGCGGCACATTCAAGACAAATCAGGGTTATTCGCGCCGGTTCCGGCATTTGTGATGCTCTCCGCAATCGTTGCAATCGGGCCGCACCAATCGGAAAAGCCGTAAAACCTCGTTCTTGAACGCCCGCTCTGCTGATTTTTGGCGGACGCGCACCAAAACCTTGCGCTATCTTACGCTCGAATCAGCCCCCTGATTCGCTGCGTGCTGACGGTACAGCAGTGCCGCGAGCGCGGCCGTTCAGTCATCACCGCGTTCCCGGCAGCTCAAAGGCCTTCGCAATTCGGGCCTTCGCAATTCGGCGAAGTGGAACTTGGCGTCCATGCTCCCCGGCTTTCGTTTCTTGTTCGGCGCGATCATCGTGTCGATATCGATCCTGGTGTTCGGGCTCGGGGCGGCAGCGTTGCTGCGCACCGCCCACGAGGAATTCGCCGATGCCCCGGTCTGGCGCCCGACGCCCGAAGCCAGATTTGCGCAGACCACCGACGCCACCCGGCCGGTGATCGCGATGTTGCGCGTCGACGATGCATCCAGGGACGTGACTGGAGACACGATCAAGGATGCCACGGCCGCGCCGCCGCCGGCGGACACCGTTCGGACGGACGCCGCTGCGGCGCAGGTCGCACTCCCTCCGCCTCAATCAGACCTCAACAAGACCGCCACGCCGGAGCCGGCCGGGACACCACCATCCGATGCCGCCAAACCCCGGGTCGAAGTCGTGCAAGATCCGGTTCCGGTGAATCCGCCACGGGCGGAGGCAACGGCCGCACCGGCAGTACCAGATCAGCCCAAGGTCGCATCCGCCGAACAACCCTCGGCCGAGGTGCCAGCCGAAAGCGCGACCCAAACCAAAGCCGAGGTCGCCACCGGGCCCGCGCCCGGCGGCGAAACGGCGACGCCGCCCGCCGCGGAAGCTGCCTCCGTCGTTCCCGAAACAGTGAGCGCGCCCGGTCCCGCCAACAACTCTTCGACCGAAGTCGCCGCGCAGGACGACCGGCCTGTCACCATCGCGGCACCAAAGGGCGAGAGCCCGAAAGCCGAAAGCGCGAAGGCCGAAAGGAAAAAGGAGGAAGCGATCAGGAGGCGTCGCGCCGCACAGCGGGCAGCCCGTCGCCGCAGGCTGGCCTTGCTCGCGGCACAGCAACAAGCGGCACAGCAACAGCTCTACCCGTTCTCCCCGCAACCAACACGTTTGGTCCCACGATAACGTTCTTCGCTGCTCGATCCTCTCAGGCCGGCCCGGTCGCGACGGGGGGACCGTCCGGCAGGCCCCATTCGGCCCATGAACCGTCGTAGAGCGCGCTGCCGCGCACGCCCAGGCGATACAGCGCCAGCGTCAGCACCAGCGCCGACACGCCGGAGCCGCAGCTCGTCACGATGGGTTTTGCCAGATCGACCCCGGCGCCGGTAAACGACTTGCGCAATTCATCAAGCGGCTTCATCACGCCGGTCTCGGCGTCGAACAATCCCGCATAGGGCACGTTGCGGCTGCCGGGGATATGGCCGGAACGCGATTCCGGCCGCGGTTCCGGCGCGGTACCCTCGAAGCGTCCCCGCGGGCGCGCATCGACCAATTGCTCGGCCCGCGTCTCGATATTCTCGAGCACCTGCCGCTGGCTGCGGACATAGCCGGGATCCAGCCTGGCCGCGAAATTTCCCGGCTTCGGCGTGACCCTACCGGGTTGCATCGGGCGGCCTTCGCGCACCCATTTCTTCAGGCCACCGTCCAGCACCTTCACATTGGCGTGGCCGAACGACAGGAACATCCACCATGCGCGGGGCGCGGCGACCCAGCCGCCGGCATCATAGGCGACCACGGTATCGCCGGTGGAAATGCCGAGCGCCTCGATGTCGCGCGCGAACTGCGCGGCGTCGGGATACATATGTGGATTGGGATTGCCGTGATCGGAAACCGCGTCGACATCAAAGAACACCGCGCCCGGAATATGAGCGGCGAGATAATCGTCGATCGGCAGCGGCAAGACGCCCGGCAGCTTGAAGGTCGCATCGATGACGCGCACCTTCGGATCGTCGAGATGGGCGGCGAGCCATTCGGTTGTGACAAGCGGATCGTCGGTGTCGGTCATCGAAAAATCCTCCTTCTCGTCATTCCGGGATGCGCCGCTTGGCGCAGGCCCGGAATCCATACTCCCCGTCGTGATTATGGATTCTCAGATGCGCAATTGCGCATCATAGCTCGCGCAAGAGCGCGCCCCGGAATGACGAAGAGGTTAGATCACGCTGAAAGGCTATCAACCTTTCTTCTTCGGCTCCCACTTCTCGACCGGGCCGCCGGCATCGCGCCAGGCCGCGAAACCGCCGCCCATATGCGCGACCGGCTTCAATCCCATGTCCTGCGCGGTCTTGGCCGCGAGCACCGAACGCAGGCCACCGGCGCAATGGAAGATGAACTTCTTGTCCTGCTGGAAGATCGGCTTGGCATAGGGGCTCGCCGGGTCGATCCAGAATTCCAGCATGCCTCGCGTGCAGGAAAACGCGCCGGGAATTTTGCCGTCGCGCTCGATCTCGCGGGGATCGCGGATATCGACGATCACCACATCGTCGCCTTGCGCGGCCTTGATGGCGTCAGCCGCGCTGACGGTTTCGACCTCGGCATTGGCCTCATCGATCAGTGATTTGACGCTTCGGTGGATGGTCTGGGACATGGCACTACACCTTCTGCAATGACGTTACGGCAAGCGAACCACTTCACCCGGTGTGCGACGCATTGGCCTTCCCCATGGGAGGATTGAAAGCTACCGCACCAATTCCCGCATCGCGCCTTCGAGGCCCTCGATCGTGATCGGAAACATTCGCTGCGAGAACAGCCGACGGATGATGGTGGTCGATTCCGAATAATCCCAGTACCGCTGCGCCACCGGATTGAGCCACACCGCGTGCGGATAGGTGCGCGTGATGCGATCGAGCCAGACCGACCCGGCTTCCTCGTTGACATGCTCGACCGATCCGCCGGGCACCATGATCTCGTAAGGCGACATCGAGGCGTCGCCGACGAACACCACCTTGTAGTCATGGGGATATTTGTGCAGCACCTCCCAGGTCGGTGTGCGGTCGGTGAAACGCCGCTTGTTCTGCTTCCAGACGCCTTCATAGAGGCAATTGTGGAAGTAGAAATATTCCATATGCTTGAATTCGGTCTTGGCCGCCGAGAACAGCTCCTCGACCTGCGCGACGTGCGAATCCATCGAGCCGCCGATATCGAAGAACACCAGCACCTTGACCGCGTTGCGCCGCTCCGGCCGCAGATGCACGTCGAGATAGCCGTGATTGGCGGTCGCCTTGATCGTGGTGTCGAGATCCAGTTCGTCGGGCGCGCCGGTGCGGGCGAACTTGCGCAACCGCCGCAACGCGATCTTGATGTTGCGAATACCGAGTTCAACGTTGCCGTCGAGATCCCTGAACTCGCGACGGTCCCACACCTTCACCGCGCGGTTGTTACGGCTCTTTTCCTGGCCGATGCGGATGCCTTCGGGATTGTAGCCCTGGGCGCCGAACGGCGAGGTGCCTGCGGTGCCGATCCACTTGTTGCCACCCTGATGCCGGCCCTTCTGTTCCTGCAGCCTCTGCCGCAGGGTCTCCATGAGCTTGTCCCAGCCCATCGCCTCGATCTGCTTCTTCTCTTGTTCCGTGAGGTATTTTTCGGCGAGCTTCTTCAGCCATTCGGCGGGAATCTCCGCCTTCTCCATCGCGTCGGGCAGGCTTTCCAGCCCCTTGAACACGGTGCCGAACACGCGATCGAATTTGTCGAGATTGCGCTCGTCCTTTACCAGCGTGGCGCGCGACAGATGGTAGAAACTCTCCACCGAGTGCCCGGCGAGGTCGGCGTCGAGCGCCTCCATCAAGGTCAGATATTCGCGCAGCGTCACCGGCACCCGGGCGTCGCGCAGCGATGTAAAGAATTGCAGGAACATGGGTTACAGATTGGCCGCCCGATCTTGCACGTCAAGGGGCTGGCGGCGGCAACGAAGCCTAGACCTGCCGGGTTTTTCAACTAGAATTGGGCCACACGCGTTTCAGCGAACATCACTCTCCCACCGACTTATTCGATAGCGGGGCTTGTTCAATGGGTATTCTAGCAGCACTCGTGATCGGCGCGATCGCCGGCTGGCTTGCCGGGCAGATTGTGCGCGGCGCCGGTTTCGGACTGGTCGGTAATATCGTGGTCGGCATCATCGGCGCCCTGGTCGCCGGCTGGCTGCTGCCGCAGCTCGGCGTCATGCTCGCGGCCGGCACGCTCGGCCAGATCATTGACGCGACGGTCGGCGCGGTAATTATCCTCGTCATTCTGTCGCTGGTCAGGCGCGCCTGATCGACAGCTTCACTTTCGCGGCCAACCCGGCCCGGCGGTCGTTGACCGTTCAGGCGGCGGCGGCGCGCGCAAGTGCAAACAACAAGGCAAAGGCTCGATGAAATTCACCGGCACCAGGGACTATGTCGCCACCGACGACCTCAAGATCGCCGTCAACGCCGCGATCGTGCTGGAACGCCCGCTGCTGGTGAAGGGCGAACCCGGCACCGGCAAGACCGTGCTGGCCGAGGAAGTCGCGAAAGCCGTCGGCGCGCCGCTCCTGACCTGGCACATCAAATCCACCACCAAGGCGCAGCAAGGTCTCTACGAATACGACGCGGTGTCGCGCCTGCGCGACAGTCAGCTCGGTGACAGCAGGGTTTCCGACATCTCCAACTACATCAAGCGCGGCAAATTGTGGGAAGCCTTCACCCACGACAGGCGCCCGGTGCTGCTGATCGACGAAATCGACAAGGCCGACATCGAATTCCCCAACGACCTGCTGCTCGAACTCGATCGGATGGAATTCTTCGTCTACGAAACCGGCGAGAACATCAAGGCGAAGATGCGCCCGATCGTGATGATCACCTCGAACAATGAAAAGGAGCTGCCGGACGCCTTCCTGCGGCGCTGCTTCTTTCACTACATCAAGTTCCCCGACGTCGACACCATGAACCGGATCGTCGACGTGCATTTTCCCGGCATCAAGAAGCGCCTGGTCGAAGAGGCATTGCGGATCTTCTTCGAGGTGCGCGAGGTGCCCGGCCTGAAGAAGAAGCCGTCGACCTCGGAGCTGCTCGACTGGCTCAAGCTTCTGCTCAACGAGGACATCACGCCGGAAATGCTGCGGGAGCGCGATCCGCGCAAGCTGATCCCGCCGCTGCACGGCGCACTCCTGAAAAACGAGCAGGACGTGCATCTGTTCGAGCGGCTGGCGTTCCTCAGCCGGCGCGAAGTCTGACGGAAGGCCCGGGCGGCGGCTCTTGCATCCGGCATTTCGCTTTTGAAAGCCGCTCGCGCTGGATCCAGCCCGATCAGGTCAGCGGCCCCAGCGCATCGCGCAAATGCTGGTTCGAGATATGCATCAAGCCGGCGAACGGGCGGCTCAGATCGGCGACCAGGAACAATGCGCTCGCGACCGACAGGGCAAAAACCAGCAGCGCGGCCGCGATCAAGGGGCCGGGCTCGACGAACAGGCTGAAGCTCGTGAAGATCACGGTCAGCCAGAATATCAGGACCATCAAAAACGGCGGCTGGATCGGGGTATCCACATCGGCGAACATCAACAGGCGCGCCCGCGCGATCTCGCCGCTCGCCTGCTCGATGCGCGGCTTCAGCAGTCGCTGCGCATCGCTGGCCGGCGACAACGCCTCGATCGCATCGTAAATCTGCTCGGCGGCGGAGCTTGCCGTAAACGCATGGGCTTGCGGCGCTCTGATCGCCTTCTCGGCCCAAATGCGATCCAGCGCCGCCGGAACCGCCTGCCGCATCAGTTGCCGGATGCCCACCGCTTCCGGCCCATACTGTGCGAGCAGTTGATCGGCAAGGATGACATCGGCGGAGAACTGCCGGAAATGCGCATCCTGGATGTCGTAGGACGATTTGGCGGAGGCGATCATCAAACTGATCACGACCGCCGACAATGTCGCGAGCAAGCCGACGCCAAGTCGAATGACTTCCTTGTTTTCGATGCTCAGGTATTGCGCCGGCAAGCAGCGGCGCAGCACGGCGCCAAGTACCGAACCGCCGATGGTCGACGCCAGCGTTGTCAGAAAAACCCACCCAGACGTCACACTCGATCCTTTTGAATGTGGGGATGCCAATCCGACGGCCCCGCTTCGAGCACGCAGACACTGGTTCCGGTGTCTTCGCTCAGGCGGTTGGTCAGCACGCTTCCAGCGGAGCCGGAGCCGATGATCACATAATCGAATGTTTCCATCGTTTCTCTTCCGGCTGCGTTGCTACCGCGTCTTCTCATCCAGTTGAAAGTTCAGATGCGCCCTCACCGCCGGCCATTCGCTGACGATGATGCTGAAGACGACGGTGTCGCGCAGCGAGCCGTTGGGCGCGATCTGATGATTGCGCAGGATGCCGTCCTGCCTGGCGCCGAGCCGCTCGATGGCGCGGCGGCTCTGATGGTTGAAGAAATGCGTGCGAAATTCGACCGCGATGCAGTCCAGCTTTTCGAACGCATGCCGCAACAGCAGCAGTTTGCACTGCGTGTTGAGCGCGCTGCGCTGGACGCGCCTGGCGTACCAGGTCGAGCCGATCTCGACCCGGCGGTTCACAGCATCGACATTCATGTAGGTGGTCATGCCCGCGATCTTGTCGTCGGCGTCGAACACCGTCCATGGCAGCATGGAGCCGGCCGTTTGCAGGGCGAGCCGGCGATCGATTTCGCTTGCCATGTCTTCGGGCCGCGGGATCGACGTGTACCAGAGCTTCCAGAGATCGCCGTCTGCTGCCGCCGCGGCGAGACCTTCGCGATGGTCCTGCGACAGCGGCTCGAGCCGGGCATGGGCGCCACGCAAGGAGACAGGTTCAGGCCAGGGCATCAATCACTCCTTGCATCCGTCGGGTCGAACCCGCCGGCGGCCACGGATCTCCACCAACACCACCGAGCCATCCGGCATCGCAACCGCCCCTCGGGGAATTCAAGACCGGCGGCGAGAATGCAGGTGATCCGCGTCGATCTCGCACACGCAACATGTTGTTTGCCTGATGTTATGGCAAAGTCATCCGGGATTGCCAACCCGAGCCAATGCGCAACACCAATGCGCAACAGGTGTTAGCGGGTTTGCAGGCACAGCCTTGCGATTTCGCGGCGCGGTGCGCCCGAATGATGCAAAGACATTCGGGCCAAAACCCTGGCCGCTGAGATGATATTCAACTACGCAAACAACAACCGCGTGTCATGCAACATCTCTCTCGCAGATCACCTGCCCGTCGGCCGCTTGGTCAACTCGTAAGACCACCATGCAGTGGCCTGGTTCCAGCTCTTAATGCGCAGGTTGCAGACGCCGCAATCTTCATGGTTGGTTTCCTTGAACGGGCTGGTGAAGACCGTCACTCTGTAGACGGCCGAGCAACCGGGACAGGTGTATTCACCTCCATCGCGGGTTCGCACGCCAGGTTTGGGACGTTTCGGGGCCATGAGGGCGATTAGCGCCCTTTGGTCCAATGCACAAGGCGTTTCGTTCGCTGCCTTGTCCTCGCTCCATTTGACATCCTCGGCGCCATCCGATGTCGATCCATGCAGCACCCTTCTGAAGTCTAGAGCGCCGGGAGAGCGGCCAATGGCGCACGTCGCTAGTCGCGCACCGGGATCCAGATTTCGAGCCCGCCATTGCCTGTCCCCGGATCGAACGTCGCATCATAGCGTTCGAAACTGGGTGCGTCGGTCGCTTTCATTCCCGAGGCCGGCAGCCAGTGATTCCAGATCGTGTTGATAGTGCGGCGAATGGTCGAGATGTGTTCACTGTGGGTAAACACAGCGTATTTTTGCTCGGGGATTCGCACACGACTGAACTCGCGAGGCAGCTCCGAGAAATCGGAAACTTCGACGCCGGCGATGTAATCGAAGTTTCCGGAATCATCGCCGTTGCAGCAGACGCCGTAGGCGACCTGCCCTACCCGTTCGGGAATATGAGCGGCCGATTGGTGAAAGCGTTGCCACTGGCCGGGAATGGCGGCGCTGCTCTCGCAAGTGTAGCGCTCGCCGATGCCCGCGATCAGCAGCGGCTTGCCGGTCTCAAAGCGCGGCGGCTGAATGTGGTTGAGCGCGGTGGAATCCATCATGATCGGCTCCTGAAGCTTGAGTTTGTCGAGGGATGTTGCGGTACGCACCGCTTCGGGCGTCATCCCGAAATGATCGCGGAACGCGCGGGTGAATGCTTCGTGTGAGCCGTAGTCCGCCTCCAGCGCCACGTTGAGAATATCGGGCGCGCCTTTGGCGAGGGCACGCGCCGCCTCGGTCAAACGCCGGGCACGCGCGTAGCGCATCACCGGCAGGCCGGTGGCGGCGGCAAACGCCCGCACCAGGTGAAAGCGCGAGACCCCGGCGATATCAGCGATCTCGTCGAGCGTAAACGGCGCGGCGAGATGACTTTCGATATACCAGAGCGCCTTCTGGGCTGGATTCATGGACATAACGCCCCTGTGTTCGAAGCACCGAGATCATGCCTGCTTCCCAGTCGGCGCATTTGACAGCGCTTGCTGTTGGCTTCTTCCGCTCTGCGAAATTTAGCGACCAAAGGACGGGTTGGAAGTTGTTCGGTCCGCTCATCAGCGGCCAGAAGAATTCGCAACGACAAGCGCGTTATGGCCGGGTCCGTCCGGGCCATAACCGGCTTTATTTCGCAGCCGGCGCGTCCTTCGCCGTCGCCGGCGCATCTTTCTTCTTCGGCTCTTCGGTCGCCTTCTTCTGCGCCGCCTGCAGATCGTCCACGGCCTTTTGCAGGCCGGCGACGGTCAGCTTCAGGCTTTCGATCTGCCGGTTCGCGGCGTCGAGCTTCTGCTGATGGTCGGCCGTGAGCCTCGTAATGGTCTTGTGCAGGAAATCGACATTGCTCTGCAGGCAGGAGGTGCGCCGCTCCATGGTCTTCTCGACCGTGCAGATCTCGATCCCGGGAACGTCCTGCGCCTTTGCCTTCCCGGAACTCAGCAGTTCCGGCAGCAGCACGGCCAGCGCGACGACGATCCCGCCTGTTATCGGTATTCTCATGTCGGGCATGCTCGTCGGGTCAATTTGTTGCGAGCCGGAAATGATCGCAAGCAGGGGCCTGTGGCGCACGATATCATATTGAAACCTTATTCGCGCGTTGAGTTTGGGGGCGCGCGAGGCGATGACGCGAAAGCACTGGGAGCGCCGGTTTCGGGGATGTGGCGCAACGGAGATGTTGAATGGCAACGCGCGAACGACGGCTTGCCGAATTTGACGGCCAGGGCGAACCGCCGCCGGATCAGCCGGTGCAGGTGCTGTGCGAGGATCACAGCGGCACCTATCAACTGCCGTTCGCCTGTCGGTTTGTCGCCGGCGAATGGCGCAACCACGAATCGGGCGGCATGCTGGAGGCCACCGTGGTCGGCTGGCGCCTGCCCCGCTCCTAGAGCCGTTTCCGTTCCGATGGAATCGGAACGGGGCTCTGGATTCTTGTTTTGACGCGTTTTCTTTACGCCCGGCATCCACCCACGGATCAAGTCCGAGGGCATGCTTCGCTCGAAAACGCTCCAAGCGGCAATGGCGTTGGGGCCGTGTCCCCACCATCGCGCAAAGCGTCAGGCGCTGTTTTGTGCCAAAATGCGACGCAGGCAAGCGCGCATTTTA
>JAGXAF010000112.1 GCA_018971675.1 Bradyrhizobium sp. | reverse complement strand
GCCGTGATGTTGCTGATGCGTCCGGTGAACGGACATCTCCTGCTGAAGCAGGACCGCAACGCTTTCGCACACCTGATCGCGACCGTCAGTCAGCCGCATTACACCTTGGCGTTCATGGTCACGACCCTGCTCGCAACCGGCGGCTACATGCTGATGCCGTTCGGCAGCGCCTATACGGTCAACAATCTCGGCATCGACCTCGTGGATCTGCCGACGATCTATCTGGTCTCCGGGCTGTTCAACATCGTCGTTGGCCCGCTGGTTGGCCGCGCCAGCGACACGTTCGGCAAATATCCAACGTTTGCGTTCGGCACCGCCTTGTCGATCATCATGGTGCTGATCTACACCCATCTCGGGCACGTCAGCCTGACGGTTGCTATCGCCGTCAATGTGGTGCTGTTCGTCGGCATCTTCTCGCGCATGATCCCGTCGCAGGCGCTGATCTCGGCGATCCCGGAGCCGAGCCAGCGCGGCTCGTTCAGCGCGGTCAGCGCCTCGCTGCAGCAATTTTCCGGCGGCCTCGGATCGGTGCTGGCCGCCGCCATCATCACGCAAAACGCCGACGGTTCGCTGCGGCACTTCGACTGGCTCGGTTACATCGTGGTCGCCACCGCGCTGGTCTCGCTGACGCTGATGTATTTCGTGCAGAAGGCGGTGGCGAACCGCATCGGCGAGCAGATGGTTTGAAGCCACGTTTACGGCCCTGTCGCCGGCCGCCAAGCCTTAAATATCCGCAACTCCCCGCAGACCGGCGATTTCAATCGTTTGGGCAAGGGCGATGGTGCCCAGGAAAGGACTCGAACCTTCACGGCCGTGAAGCCACTGGCACCTGAAGCCAGCGCGTCTACCAATTCCGCCACCTGGGCCCGGGCGGGTTAGTACGGATCGGTCGCGTGCTTGTCAAATTGGCCCCGCGGCCGCCAAATATGCTACAGCGCCGGACTGACGGCGCGGCGCGGAAACGCCAGGCGGCCGGCAATCTATCGACTTTGGCTGGCAGGACGGGCCCGGGAACAACATGGCATCGAATCAGGACACACTGGTCACGGTTTTCGGCGGATCGGGCTTCCTGGGCCGAAGCGTGGTCCGGGCACTGGCCCGGCGCGACTTCCGGATCCGGGTCGCGGTGCGGCGACCCGAGCTCGCCGGACACCTGCAGCCGCTCGGCAGGGTCGGCCAGATTCACGCCGTACAGGCCAATCTGCGCTATCCCGCCTCGGTCGAGGCCGCGATGCGCGATTCCCACGTCGCGGTCAATCTGGTCGGCATCCTGGCCGAGGGCGGGGCGCAGACTTTTGACGCGGTCCAGGGCAAGGGGGCGGCGACGGTCGCGCAGGCCGCCAAGGCGGTAGGCGCCCGGATGGTGCATATTTCAGCGCTGGGCGCCGACGAGAATTCGCCCTCGCGCTATGCGCGCGCCAAGGCGGCCGGCGAAAAAGCGGTGCTGGCAGCGACGCCCTCGGCCGTCATCATGCGGCCGTCGGTGGTGTTCGGTCCCGACGATCAATTCAGCAACCGGTTTGCGGCGCTGGCGCGGATGTCGCCGGCGCTGCCGCTGATCGGCGGTGGCATGACGAAGATGCAGCCGGTCTATGTCGGCGATATCGCCACCGCGGTGGCCGATGCCGTCGACGGCAAGGCGAAGCCGGGGGCAACTTACGAATTCGGCGGACCGGAAGTGCTGACCATGCGCCAAATCATGGAGATCATTCTCGCCGTCACCGGACGTCGGCGCATGCTGGTGTCGCTGCCCTTCGGCCTGGCGAAACTCAAGGCGATGTTCCTGCAATTCGCGCCGGGCGCCCTGAAGCTGACGCCGGATCAAGTTGTACTGTTGCGCGCCGACAATGTGGTGTCGGACGCCGCCAAGGCGGCTGGCCTGACGCTGGAAGGTCTCGGGATCACGCCGGATTCCCTGGAAGCCATCGCGCCGCAATATCTCTGGCGCTTCCGCGCCGCCGGGCAATTCTAGAAGGAGAGCGCGTAGAGAGCGCCACGGCACACCTCATCCTGAGGAGCGCGCACTCGCGCGCGTCTCGAAGGATGGGCCGCTTGCGCGATCATGGTTCGAGACGGCGCAAGAGCGCCTCCTCACCATGAGGGTGTTATTAGCGTCCCATCGCCAGCGCGACCAGGCCGAGCGTGCCGACGATGACGCGCCACCAGGCGAACAGCGTGAAGCCGTTGCGGGTGACGTAGTTCAGGAACGTCTTCACCACGACGATCGCGGTGACAAACGAGACCACAAAGCCGATCGCGACGATACCGATATGATCGGCGTTCATCTCGGCGCGATTCTTGTAGAAATCATAGGCGAACGCACCGACCATGGTCGGGATCGCGAGGAAGAACGAAAATTCCGCGGCCGCGCGCTTGTCGGCGCCGAGCAGCATGGCCGCCACGATGCTCGCGCCAGAGCGCGACACGCCGGGAATCATCGCCAGGCACTGCGCGACACCGATCCACAGATAGGTCAGCAGCGGAAACTTGGTCGCGTCATGCTCATGCGGGTTGTGATCGAGCTGATCGACCCACAACAGGATGGCGCCGCCGACGATCAGCGAAAAACACACGACCCACGGGTTGAACAGGAGCTCCTTGATATATTTGCCGGCAATCAGGCCGACCACGACCGCGGGCAGGAACGCCACCAGCACGCCGATCACGAAGCGCCGGTCGTCCGCATTGGAGAACATGCCGAGCGCGACCTGCCACAATTTGGAGAAATAGATGGCGAGAATGGCCAGGATTGCGCCGAGTTGAATCAACACCGTGAAGCTGTTCCAGAAACTGCCTTCGCCGAGATTGAAGAATCGCTCCGCGAGCAACAGGTGGCCCGTCGAGGATACCGGCAGGAATTCCGTGACTCCCTCGATCACGCCGAGAATCACCGCCCTCAATGCGTCAGACATGATGGTTCTGCCCGTTACGATCAGCCGAAAAGGCCGCGCTCTTCTCGCCTATTCGCTTCGCTGCCGCAATCGCAAAAAGCGCGAAAACACAGCTTGCCTCGCTCCACCGGCTGGATAGTTTGGCGCGCCAACGGGCCCACGCACAGCCCAGCGGTGGTTATGAAATTCTTAAGCGTCATAAAATTATCAAGGGCTCATGTTCACACTATTCCATCATCCGTTCTGCCCGCATTCGCGCTTCGTCCGTCTGGCGCTCGGTGAATACGGCCTCGATCTGCGGCTGGCGGAAGAACGGCCCTGGGAGCGGCGCGAGGCATTCCTGGTGCTCAATCCCGCCGGCACCACGCCGCTGTTGGTCAAGGAAGACATCCCCGCGGTTCCCGGCGCCGGCGTCATCGCCGAATATCTCGACGAGACCTATGGCGCGGCGATGGATAATCGCCGGCTGCTGCCGACAACGGCGGCCGAACGCATCGAAGTGCGCCGCCTGATGGCGTGGTTCAACGAGAAATTTTTCGAGGAAGCCTCCAATCCGCTGGTCACCGAGCGCATCTACAAACGTTTCATGAGCGAGGAGAATGGCGGGGGCGCGCCGGCTACGGATGTGATCCGCGCCGCCAAGGCGAATGTACGCTATCACCTGGCCTATATCGGCTGGCTGGCGCAGACGCGGAACTACCTCGCCGGCGACAAGCTGACCTATGCGGACCTCGCCGCCGCGGCGCATCTTTCGGCGATCGATTATCTGGGCGACGTGCCATGGATCGAGGACGAGGCGGCAAAGGCATGGTATGCGCGGGTGAAATCCCGCCCGTCATTCCGTCCGCTGCTGAGCGAGTGGCTGGCCGGCGTGCCGGCCTCGCCAACCTATGTGGATCTCGACTTCTGATTCGAGTCTCCGTTTCAGGAGGCAATCCTCCGCACAGGAAGCGCGCTCCCTCTCCCACCCAGTTCGGGCTCACCCGAGTTGGGAATCAATATTTGTCGGAGCCAGATATATCCGACTACGATGGGAGTGGGTTGAAGGCAATCGCTCGCCATGACATCGCAACTGAAACATGCACTGACGGCCGAAGCCCGCGCGCTTGGATTCGATTGCATCGGCGTCACCGACCCGGATGCCATCGCGGAGGCAGCGCGGCATTTCCGTGAGTTTATTGACCAGGGCGCGCATGGCGACATGGACTGGCTTGCCGCACAGCCGGAGCGCCGCATGGATCCGCGCGTGTTGTGGTCTGGCGTGCGCTCGGTGATCATGCTCGGCGTCAATTACGGGCCTGATGAAAACCCGCTCGACATCCTCAAGCGGCGGGCCCGCGGCGCGATCTCGGTCTATGCCCAGGGCGATGACTATCACGACGTGATCAAGAAGCGGCTGAAAGCGCTGGCGCGCTGGCTCGCCGCGCGATCCGGCGCCGAGGTCAAGGTGTTCATCGACACCGCGGCCGTGATGGAAAAGCCGCTCGGCCAGGCAGCGGGACTGGGCTGGCAAGGCAAGCACACCAATCTCGTGTCGCGCGAATTCGGCTCGTGGCTGTTTCTCGGCGCGATCTATACCGGAGCCGATCTGCCGCGCGACCGCGCTGAAACCGATCATTGCGGCTCGTGCCGGGCTTGCCTCGACATCTGCCCGACCACCGCGTTTCCAGCGCCCTACCGACTCGATGCGCGCCGCTGCATTTCCTATCTGACGATCGAGAACAAGGGCCCCATTCCGCGCGAATTCCGCAAGGCCATCGGCAACCGCATCTATGGCTGCGACGATTGCCTGGCCGCCTGCCCGTGGAACAAGTTCGCGCAACAGGGCCGGGAGGCCAAACTCGCCGCGCGCGATCAGTTGCGCGCGGCTTCGCTCGCCGAACTGGCCCGCCTCGACGATGCGGCGTTTCGCGCGCTGTTTGCGAAATCGCCGGTCAAACGCATCGGCCGCAATCGCTTCCTGCGCAATGTACTGACCGCGATCGGCAACGCCGGTGACGCGGGGCTTGCGCATGAAGCGCGCCGCCTGCTGGACGATGAAAGCCCGCTGGTGCGGGGCGCCGCGGTGTGGGCGTTGTCGCAACTGTTGCCGCGCGACGAATTCGCGGCACTCGCGGCCGGTGAGGCCGATGCTGAGACCGACGAGAGCGTGCGTGATGAATGGCAGGCGTTGACCTGAGGGCGTTTCCCGCCCCTGATCTCCCCGCGGTGGTGCTTCCCTCCCGCATGGGCTATGTTTCGGCCTCCCATCAGAGAAGGAAGCAAGAGGCTACCCCATCTCGGCCACCGCCGCGATGATCCGAGCGATATCTTGCGGCCGCGACAGCCGGTGATCGCCGTCCTGGATCATGGTCAGCACCACGTCCTCGGCGGGCAGCCGGTGCGCCAGCGCGAAAGCATGCCGCCACGGCACGTCGGGATCCTGCGCACCTTGCAATATCCGCACCGGGCATCCGACCTCGATGGCGCTGCCAAGCAGCAAATGGTTACGGCCCTCCTCGATCAGCGCACGCGTGATCGGGTATGGATCGCCATAGGCTGACGGCCGCAGCCACACGCCTTTGGTCTCGATCTCGTGGCGGACCTCAGGTGAAAAACCTTTCCACATCAGTTCCTCGGTGAAATCCGGCGCCGGCGCGATCAGCACCAGCCCGGCCAGCGGCGTCGGGTTGACCGTCCGTCGCGCCAACTCGCGCGCCAGCAACAACGCTATCCAGCCCCCCATCGATGAGCCGATCGCGACCTGCGGACCGCGACAGAATTGATCGAACACCGCGACGCTCTCTTCGACCCAGCGACCGATGGTGCCCTCGACGAACGCGCCGCCGGATTCGCCGTGACCGGAATAGTCGAACCGGACGCAGGCGCGTTCATGCACCCTGGCCCACTCGTCGAGCGCCAGCGCCTTGGTGCCCCTCATGTCGGAATTGAAACCGCCGAGCCAGAACAGGCCAGGCCCATTATCAGGTCCATTATCAAGTCCGCCGCCGCCTTGGCGGGCGCGAACCGCGATGCGGCGACTGCCGCTGCCATGGCCAACCTCGATGAACGCAGGTTCCGGATCGTTGGCCGATGGCTGGGTCATCTGTCCTTCATCTCCCGCGCGTCCGGTCGCTGTTTGATGCAGGCCGCCGCGCCCGTCAACGGATGGTATTGCGGATGGCCTTGCGGCTTGCGGAGCGCGACCATGGGCTCTATGTGGGCAACGCCGAACATTTTCCTCTCGCCCGAGTTGCCCGGCGTGACCAAAATGTCTCGCATTTGATCGTTTTCGGGCCGAAGGATGCGAGTTTGCTTGCTCCCTGAGCCCCATTCCTTCAAGATGCCGCCCTTGTTCACAACCTTGGAGAAGTACCCATTCGCCGTCCCAACAGAGCCCCGCCCGCCGCAACCAAAGACGGGCCGCGCACCAACGATGAAATCCGCAACGCCCAGATCCAGCTTATCGATCAGACCGGCGTAAACCACGGCACCGTCGAGACCGTGGTCGCCATCAAGATGGCGCTCGAAGTCGGCATGGATCTCGTGGAGATTTCGCCGAACACCAATCCTCCCGTCTGCAAGATCATGGACTACGGGAAGTTCAAATATTCTTCGCAGAAGAAGGCCGCCGAAGCCCGCAAGAAGCAGAAGATCGTCGAGATCAAGGAAATCAAGCTTCGGCCAATGATCGACGATCACGACTATGACGTGAAGATGCGGGCGATGCAGCGCTTCTTCGAGGAAGGCGACAAGGTCAAGATCACCTTGCGCTACCGCGGCCGCGAAATGGCCCACCAGGAAATCGGCACCAAGCTGCTCGACAAGGTCAAGGCCGACGTCGCCGAATTTGCCAAGGTCGAGCAGGACGCGCGCTTCGAAGGCCGTCAGGTCGTGATGGTTCTGGCGCCGCGCTGAGACGAAGCACGGCCCCATCGTCCCGGCCTTGCGCCGGGACTTTTGCGTTCAGCGCGAGGGTGCGAAAGGGATCAGGTCCGTGTCGCCTGCCAGATGCCGCTGCAGCGATCGCCCGTAATGATGCCCCTCCAGCGGCCTGATCCCGAATTGCCGACCAGCCGCCCGCTGCCGCTGGCGTGGGACGCACCGACCTGAATACTGACCGACACCACGCCGGCGCGGCTGATGCCGCCGGTGACCTTGCCGCCGCCGGCCGATGAAACCCGCGTGCCCGTCACCGTGAAGGGAACGCTGTTGGTCGAACTGCAATTGCCCGCCTGGGTCGCAAAGATCACGTTCCAGGTGCCGTCAAAGACTCCCGGTCGGAGGACCATTTTGGCATCGGCAGCGCCGGGCATGGTGATCGCCGCAAAAGCGGCAACGATGGCAACCTTTCGCAAGGCGCGTGTTGCGGTGGAATCGGCGGGATGGGCGATCGATCGGACTGAATGGGTCATTTTTCCCTCCCTGGGCCGCGCCGCTGACGGCGTCGACGGTATGTCGAACGATCCCGTTCCACGGTTCAGCGTTGCCAAGCGGCCCAAGCTCTGCCATAAGCGCGGTTTCATCGCCCGGCTGATCAAGGGCTGCCGTGGCGATGCCCGTGCGGACTGTTTCATTTCTGAAATAGCATAGCACTTTCAACGCTCTAACGAGCATTTTAGCCGGCCGGGCGCCTTCGCGGGCGTTGTCGTGTTGCGGCAACAGGAGAGCCAAATGCCCAAGCTGAAGACCAAATCAGGCGCCAAAAAGCGCTTCAAGGTGACCGCCACCGGCAAGGTCGTGCACGCCCAGCGCGGCAAGCGTCACGGCATGATCAAGCGGACGAAGAAGCAGATCCGCCAGCTCCGCGGCACCCGCGTGCTGTTCAAGACAGACGGCGACAACATCAAGAAGTACTTCCTGCCGAACGCCTGATCGCGACCGCGTTGAACTCAGCCGGGCCGCGTCCGCGCGGCGATCCCGTCACCTTTTCAGAGATCAAGGAATTCCGTCATGTCTCGCGTCAAACGCGGTGTGACCGCCCACGCCAAGCACAAGAAAGTCTACAAGGCCGCCAAGGGCTTTCACGGCCGCCGCAAGAACACCATCCGCGCCGCCAAGGCCGCCGTCGACAAGGCCGGCCAATATGCGTTCCGCGATCGCAAACGCAAGAAGCGCACCTTCCGCGCGCTGTGGATCCAGCGTCTCAACGCCGCGGTGCGCCCGTTCGGCATGACCTATAGCGTCTTCATCAACGGCCTGTCCAAATCGGGCATCACCGTGGACCGCAAGGTGCTGTCGGATCTCGCCATCAACGAACCGGCGGCGTTCCAGGCGATTGCCGAAAAGGCCAAAGCCGCGCTCGCCGCGTAGGCCGTCGCCGGATTGATTTTATGCGGGGCCTTGTGAAGTCGTCATGGCCGGGCGAAAACGCGAAGTGCGTCCTTCGCCAGATGTCCCGGGCACACCTTCATTCTCGCAAACGCCGTAACGCGTGGATGCGCGGGACAAACCGGGCATGACGGGTCGGGAGCAGCGGCCTGGCATCCTGGTCAAAAGGGATTGCCATGACCGATCTCGTTCGACTGGAATCTGAAATCCTCGCCCAGATCGCCGCGGCCGGCGACGAAGCCGCACTCGAGGCCGTGCGCGTCGCCGCATTGGGCAAGAAAGGCTCGATCTCGGCGCTTTTGTCGACGCTCGGCAAGATGTCGCCGGACGAACGCAAGACGCAAGGCGCGGCGATCAATCTCGCCAAGGATACGGTGACGCAGGCACTGTCCGCACGACGCGATGTCCTGAAATCCGCCGCTCTCGATGCGCGGCTGGCCTCCGAGACCATCGACGTCACGCTGCCGCTGCGCGAAACGCCGGTCGAGCAGGGCCGCATCCATCCGCTCAGCCAGGTGATGGACGAACTGACCGCGATCTTCGCCGATATGGGTTTTGCTATCGCCGAAGGCCCTGACATCGAGACCGACGACTACAATTTTACAAAACTGAATTTCCCGGAAGGCCATCCGGCCCGCGAGATGCACGACACGTTCTTCTTCAACCCTAGGGAAGACGGTTCGCGCATGCTGTTGCGCACCCACACCTCGCCGGTGCAGGTGCGCACCATGCTGACGCAAAAGCCGCCGATCCGGATTATCTGCCCGGGCCGCACCTACCGCATCGACTCGGATGCGACCCACACGCCGCAGTTTCACCAGGTCGAGGGCCTGGTGATCGACAAGGGATCGCATCTCGGCCATCTCAAATGGATCCTGCACGAATTCTGCAAGGCGTTCTTCGAGGTCGATCACATCAACATGCGCTTCCGGCCGTCGTTCTTCCCGTTCACCGAGCCGTCGCTCGAGGTCGACATCCAGTGCCGGCGCGACAAGGGCGAAATCCGCTTCGGCGAGGGCGAGGACTGGCTCGAGATTCTCGGCTGCGGCATGGTGCATCCGAACGTGCTGCGCGCCTGCGGCATCGACCCTGACGTCTATCAGGGCTTCGCCTGGGGCATGGGCATCGACCGCATCGCGATGCTGAAATACGGCATGTCGGACCTGCGGCAGTTGTTCGAAAGCGATGTGCGCTGGCTCAGCCATTACGGCTTCCGGCCGCTCGACGTCCCGACCCTTGCGGGAGGGCTGAGTTCGTGAGCGATCTCGCGCCAGCCTCTCGGCAGGCTCTTTCTGTTCCCTCCCCCCTTGTGGGGGAGGGTCAGGGAGGGGGGTAGCCACAAATGCCGCACGCAATCGTCAGGGAACGTCAGCGCAGCCGGGCAAAGCAACTTCGCCAGGCAATGACGCCCGCCGAGACCTTGCTTTGGCGCTATCTGAAGGCTGGCCGGGTCGACGGCCACGGCTTTCGCCGGCAGACCCCGATCCGCAATTACATTGTCGATTTCGTTTGTCATTCGGCAAAACTGATTATCGAGCTTGACGGCGCTTCGCATGATTTCGAGGAACGACGGAAAGCAGACGAGAAGCGGGATGCATTCTTCGTGTCGCAAGGATTTGAGGTGCTGCGCTTCACCAACGAACAGGTGATGTCCAGTCTCGAAGGCGTCGTCGAAACGATTCGGCAAACCATTTCTTCCCAGGCAAGTAGCTTACCCCCCTCCCTAGCCCTCCCCCACAAGGGTGGAGGGAACAATCGTGCCGACGCAAGTATCACAGAGAACGCCAGCAGCATTCGAGGCACGCAGCCATGAAATTCACCCTCTCCTGGCTGAAGGAACATCTCGACACCGACGAGCCCTTGGAAAAGCTCGCTGACAAACTCACCATGATCGGGCTTGAGGTCGAGCATATCGAGGACAAGGCCAAGGCGCTGGCGGCATTCTCGATCGCCCGCGTGATCTCCGCCGAGCAGCATCCCAACGCCGACCGGTTGCGCGTCTGCATGGTGGACACCGGCAACGGCGCCGCCCCCGTGCAGGTCGTCTGCGGCGCCCCGAATGCGCGGGCGGGGCTGGTCGGCGTGTTCTCGCCGCCCGGCACCTTCATCCCGGGCAAGAACATCACGCTCGGTATCGGCACCATCCGCGGCGTCGAAAGCCGAGGCATGCTGTGTTCGGCGGCCGAATTGCAGATTTCGGAAGATCACGACGGCATCATGGAATTACCGGCCGACGCGCCGGTCGGCGCCGGCTACGCGCAATGGGCCGGCCTCGGCGATCCCGTGATCGAGATCAACCTGACGCCGAACCGGCAGGACTGCACCGGCGTGCACGGCATCGCGCGCGACCTTTCCGCTGCCGACATGGGCAAGTTCAGGGATCCCGCCATCAAGCCGATCAAGGGTGAATTCCCCTGCCCGGTGAAGGTGACCGTCGAGGATCCCGCCCTGTGCCCCGGCTTTGCGCTGCGGCTGGTGCGCGGCGTCAAGAACGGCCCGTCGCCGGCCTGGCTGCAGCAGCGGTTGACCTCGATCGGCCTGC
>JAGXAF010000111.1 GCA_018971675.1 Bradyrhizobium sp. | reverse complement strand
AAGAGAGTATGGCTGACACCGAAAATACTTTGATCCTTGAGACCACCCAGGGGCCCGTGACGATCGAGATGCGGCCCGATCTCGCGCCCAACCATGTCTCACGGATCAAGGAATTAGTACGCGAAGGCTTTTACGACGGCATCGTGTTCCACCGCGTGATCGACGGGTTCATGGCGCAGACCGGTTGCCCGCAAGGCACTGGCATGGGCGGATCCGGCCAAAAGCTCAAGGCCGAATTCAACAAGGAGCCGCATGTGCGTGGCACGACCTCGATGGCGCGCGCATCAAGCCCGGATTCCGCCGACAGCCAGTTCTTCATCTGCTTCGACGACGCCTCGTTCCTCAACAACCAGTACACGGTCTGGGGCAAGGTGACCGAGGGCATGGACAACGTCGACAAGATCAAGCGCGGCGAGCCGGTCAACAATCCCGACAAGATCGTCAAGGCCCGAATGGCCACCGACGTAGCGTAATATCGGCCCTCATGGTGAGGAGCGTGCGAAGCACGCGTCTCGAACCATGATACACAGCTCGTGATCTCATCCTTCGAGACGCGGCGAAGACGCCGCTCCTCAGGATGAGGTGCACGTAGAACTTGACCATGCGCACCGATCTTTTCGATTTCGAGCTTCCCGGCGACAGCATCGCGTTGCGGCCGGCCAGCCCGCGCGATTCCGCGCGGATGCTGGTGGTGCAGCCGGGCGGCGTACTGCGTGACTGTGTCGTTACCGACCTGCCGAAATGGCTGGAGCCGGGCGATCAGCTCGTCGTAAACGACACCAGGGTAATATCGGCCCGGCTCAGCGGACGCCGCATCGGCCGCGATACTGAACCCAGGATCGAGGCGACGCTGATCAAGCGGCTTGACGGCTCGCGTTGGCAGGCATTGGTCAAACCCGCGAAGAAACTGGTGGCGGGCGATATGGTACGATTTGGCAATGAGGGCAAGGTATGCCTGCTCGGCCATCTCGACGCCGAGGTCGAGCACAAGGGCGATGACGGCGAGGTGACGCTGTCGTTCTCGTTCCACGGACCCACGCTCGATCAGGCGATCGCCGACCTCGGCAGCCCGCCGCTGCCGCCCTACATCGCATCGAGACGCGCGGCGGATGAACGCGATGTCGGCGATTACCAGACCATGTTCGCGGTCAACGAAGGCGCGGTCGCCGCACCGACCGCGGGATTGCATTTCACACCGGGGCTCGAGGCGGCGTTAGGCGCTCACGGTGTCGGACTGCACCGGCTCACGCTGCATGTCGGGGCCGGAACGTTCCTGCCGGTCAAGGCGGATGACACGGCGGGACACAAGATGCATGCGGAATGGGGTGTCATTTCCAGAAAAACCGCCGACGCGCTCAATGCGGCACGGGCGCAGGGTGGCCGCATCGTGGCGGTTGGCACCACCTCGCTGCGGCTGCTGGAAAGTGCTGCCGCCAAAGACAGCACGATCGAGCCATTCTGCGGCGACACCGCGATTTTCATTACGCCTGGCTATCGCTTTCGCGCCGTCGATATTCTGCTGACCAATTTTCATCTGCCACGCTCGACCCTGTTCATGCTGGTGTCGGCGTTTTGCGGCCTCGAACCCATGAAACAGGCCTATGCTCACGCTATTGGCAGCGGCTACCGGTTTTATTCCTATGGCGACGCCTGCCTGCTGTTCCGCGCCCGCGAGTGAACCTCGCGGAATGATCCGGCCTGAGCCTGCCGCCGGGTGTGCTCCTCGGTATCAATGGCTTTTGGCGGCAAGTCCAGCCTTCAAGGAGGTTGAACGGGACGCGGTTGTTACGCGATAAGCTGGCGCATGGCCGAGAGCAATCATTTCGAACTGCTGGGACAAGACGGCCACGCCCGCGCCGGCCGGCTGACCACGCCGCATGGCGTGGTGCAGACGCCGGCCTTCATGCCGGTCGGCACCGCCGGAGCGATGAAGGGGATGCATTGGCGCGAGGTACGCGATGCCGGTGCCGATATCGTGCTCGGCAACACCTATCATCTGATGTTGCGGCCCGGCGCCGAACGGATCGCCGCGCTCGGCGGACTGCAGGTTTTCACCGGCTGGCGCGGCCCGATGCTCACGGATTCCGGCGGCTTCCAGGTGATGTCGCTGTCGGAGCTGCGCAAGGTTACTGAAAAGGACGTCACCTTTCGCTCGCATATCGACGGCACCAGCATCGAGCTTTCGCCGGAACGTGCGATCGAAGTGCAGCGGTTGCTGGGCTCCGATATTGCAATGCAACTCGACGAATGTGTGCGGCTGCCCGCGGAACGCGGTGATATCGAGCGCGCCATGCAGCTCTCGTTGCGATGGGGCGAACGCAGCAGGCGCGCGTTCGAGACCGCGCCCGTCGGCTATATGCTGTTTGGCATCGTTCAAGGCGGCGACGACCGTGAACTGCGCCGGGCCAGCGCCCGCGGACTGATCGATATCGGCTTTCACGGCTATGCGGTCGGCGGCCTTGCGGTCGGCGAACCGCAGGCGGTGATGCTCGCGATGATCGAGGAGGTCATGCCGATCCTGCCGGCGGACCGGCCGCGCTATCTGATGGGGGTGGGCACGCCCGAGGACATACTGGAATCTGTTGCGCGCGGCATGGATATGTTCGATTGCGTGATGCCGACCCGCAATGGTCGTCATGGCATGGCGTTCACCCGGTTCGGCCAGATCAATCTGCGCAACGCCCGCCACGCCGACGACCCCCGGCCGCTCGACGAGCAGAGTGCATGGCCGTCAACCTGCGCCATTTCGCGGGCCTATCTGCATCACCTCGTCAGGTCGGGCGAAACCCTCGGCGCGATGCTGCTGTCGGAGATCAACGTCGCGTATTACCAGCATCTGATGCGCGGCATCAGGAACGCGATCGCGCAGGGAAATTTCGCCGAGTTCCGCGAACGCACCCGGGCCGGCTGGGCGCAAGGCGATATCCCGCCGCGCTGAGGAGGCGTTTTCTCAAACGGCCTTGAAATCTGTCGCGAAGTCGTCGTCAGGACCGAAATCTCAGTTGCACGTAAGCTGCCTTGGCGCGTGCCTGGTCACGAAGCCGCAACCGCAGGTATCGCACGTCCAGAGATAGCTGATGACATCGTTGGAGATGTAAGCCGATGTCTCCGCGGCAATCATGGAATCCGCGCAAACAGGGCAGTTCGGCAAGTCGCATTCGCGGGGATAGGGTTTAGGCGCGACGGTCGACAGGACTTCAGCAATCGCTGGCATCGTGACCTCCTTGCGTTCTGAACCTCGACCGAACCTTACACCGATTTGTTTGACGATATCGCAACACAAATGCGTTGGTTTTACGTTATTTTCGATGGTTCACATCTGGCAGAGCGGTGTTCAATTTTTGCAATGCAGCGAATGGCGACGAAAGCCTGATCAGATCAAACGCGACGAGCACGGCATCGGATGCGGCTTTTGATCCACGCTCGCTCGGAGGATAAGCCGGCGCAGGACGTCTTGGTCGAACCGCTCACATTTTGGCCGTCGATGCGCTATGCAATGGCCCTTACGGAAACAGGGAGATCACCGATGGAAGCGTCCGCTTCAAGCGCAGGGCACCGTCCGGGCCGGGGCCGCGTGTACGGCAGCATCGTCGATGCCATCGGCGATACGCCGATCGTGCGTTTACGCAGAATGCCGCAGGCACACGGCGTCAATGCGACCATTCTCGCCAAGTTGGAATATTTCAATCCGGCCGGCAGCGTGAAGGACCGTATCGGCGCGGCGATGGTCATCGCGATGGAGAAAGCGGGCCTCATCAATGCCGACACGGTGTTGATCGAGCCGACCTCCGGCAATACCGGAATCGCGCTCGCGTTCGTCGCAGCCTCGCGCGGCTATCGGCTCAAGCTGGTGATGCCGGAATCGATGTCGATCGAGCGGCGCAAGATGCTGGCGTTCCTGGGAGCCGAAATTGTGCTGACGCCGGCGGGGCAGGGCATGAACGGTTCGATCGCGGCCGCCGAAGAACTGGTGCGGACCACGCCCAATGCGGTGATGCCGCAGCAGTTCAAAAATCTCGCCAATCCCGAAATTCATCAGCGCACCACGGCGGAGGAAATCTGGAACGATACCGGCGGCAACATCGACTACTTCGTTGCCGGCGTCGGCACCGGCGGCACCATTACCGGTGTCGGCCGGGCATTGAAGCCGCGCAAGCCGGACTTGCGCATTGTGGCCGTCGAGCCCGAGGAAAGCCCGGTGCTGTCGGGCGGGCGGCATTCGCCGCACAAGATCCAGGGCATCGGCGCAGGGTTTATCCCCGACGTGCTCGATCGCTCGGTGATCTCCGAAGTCGTGACGGTCAATAGCGCGACCGCGCTCGAGACTTCGCGCGCGCTGGCGCGCATGGAAGGGATTCCCGGCGGCATTTCCTCGGGCGCAGCGATTGCCGCGGCGCTCCAGATCGGCAAGCGGCCGGAGGCTGTGGGCAAGACTATTTTGGCCATCGTGCCGTCGTTCTCGGAGCGTTATCTTTCGACCCTGTTGTTCGAAGGAATCTAACCAGGAAACCCCGCTATGCCCGATCAGCCGCGACGTCCGCGAACCCTGAACGATGCCCGTAGCGAAGCCGAGGCCGCGTTCAAGAAGGTCACGGCCAAGGTGGCGGGAGCCCCGCCAAAGCAGGCGGCATTGCCGGGCGTCAGAGAACTGGTGTCGCTGCGGATCGACCAGGACGTGCTGGAATATTTCCAGCAAGGCGGGCCGGGCTGGCAGGAGCGCATGAACGCCGCGCTGCGCAAGGCGGCCGGAAAGTAGGCGACATGGCCCTGCATCGGCGGTCCGGTCGATGCTCGCGCCAGAGTCGAGATCGAAGGACGGATCAGTTGCGTTGGCGTCGTGCGTTTTGGCTGACCGGAAACGCCGACTGAATTGCTGGATAAAGGGGCGCCTCTCATGACGAAACGAATGGCACGATCGACATCCGCGGACTATGTCACGGCCTTCGCCACCGGCTGGCCCGAGAACCAGCCTCACATCATGGTGCTGTCGCTGACCACGCACAAAGGTGTGCAGGATTTCGCTTTCAACAAGGAACAGGCGCTGTTGATCGCAAAGACCCTTAAAGAGACCGCCGATCGACTGGCCTCGTCAAAATAGCCGTACAACGCGAGATCAGGGCCGATCCCGTCAGGCGCGGACAACGCGATCGCCGGACTCAGGAACGCGACAGCGCAATCGTCGCACTTCTGAGCGCGCCTTCGGATCTGATCGCGACCGACTGGCGGTTGCCTCGGGTCGTCACCGAAATGCTGGCATCAAACCCGGGCGCGCTTGCGACCACCTGGATAAGGCCATTGCCGCCGCGTCCCTGGATAGTGCCGCTGATGTTCCGGCTCATCTCGCTCCAGTTGCCGGAAATCTGACCACCCTCGGCGATGAGGTTGGAACGAAGATCGAATTTGTAGCTGTCGCTGGCGCAAATCAGGGTCTGGTTGAGGCCGTGGCCGCTTTCGCCGACCGCATAGGTCGCGCGGCAGCGGATGCGTTCGCTCGAACCATCGTCGAGCGTAACGGTCCCACCGCCAGACCAGACGCCTGCCAACCCATTGAACGGCCCGGATTGGGCCTCGCTTTGGGTGCTGAACGCGAAAGCCGCCAGCATCGCGACGGCGCCCAGGATCAGCATTCTGGCATTGGCGAAAGCTCCGGAGGTCCGGCGCGCGCAATTGCTGCGGTGCTTCCCGCCGACCGCAAGGTATCCCGGCTGATGCCCCATTCCACTTCCCCGATCCTGCGTGACCACTGAGCTGGCCATTGGCATATGCCCCATGGACCACGACGTGCACAAGACCATCGTGTCACGCACTGCCAGAAACATCGGCGTCAATGCGATCGCAGCGTACAAGAAAAAATGTCCGATTTGGGTGATGAGGCGGTCAAAATTTGCTGCGTCGCAATAGCGTAGATCGTTCCCCCGGTTCAAATACGCAGGAATGAGGCTGGTTCCACCCGAGGGCCCAAATTCGCCCAGACGGCGGGGGAGGCGGCTGCCAGTGCGCCGACGACACCGGTTGGCCGAGGGCGCTCATTCGAGCCGGGTTATTTCGACGTTGGCAGCGTCACCGGAACGTGTGGCGAACTGCTGACGACGCGCGGAGCGCCATCGGGATAGTCGCGGCTGTTGGTCCGCAGCAGCGCTTCCAGGACCAGCATGAATTTCTCGGCGAGCATAATTGGCTTTCAAGCCCAACGACGACGATGCCGCGCCATGCTGGCGAAATAGCTCCGGCAAGCCTGTTCATAGACGATATTGATGATGAGTGCCCACATGGCCGAACTCCGTCGTTAACCGGCGCGAGTGATAGTCCCGCTCGGTTTCCGGACAGCTTCGTCGGCGCAGTAGTCTGGTTTCGTCGGTCAGCAAACAGGCTTCGTCGCGGCGCGCATTGGCCCGAATTGTATCGACTGCCAGGTCGTCAAGGCGATTATCTCGCCGCGCACGGCGCATGCAAATCAGCCGCCTTGCATTTTGATAACGGGATTTCCGGCTACGGGAATGATCCAGAGCCGTCAGCTCGACACTGCCGAAGACGTTTCCGGATTTGACGGAACTTGTTTACCTTTCGTTAACCAAATCCGAGCAATCTTTAGCCATGGAATGCGATGGAACCGGAGCCAGCCGGCAGTCGCAAGGAGAAGCCGACGGCGTAGCGCCCGCCGGCTTTTTCTCTGACAGCTATTTCCCCATTACTCTCAGCGAACAAATCGCCATCGTCGCAGGAATCCCGACCTGCTGGCGCTGGTTGCACTGGAAAACGCATACGAGCGCAGAGGCCGCCAATGGATGGCGGCCTCCTCGACAGGTTCCTGCGCTGGGAAGCTGAAGCTAGCCTAGCCTCCACCCCAGAGCGCGGCGGCGCCGACAAGAGCGACGGCGCCCACGATCTCGGCTCCCTTCAGGAAATCACCCCAAAAGCTGCCACCCGAGGGACCTCCAGTGTTTTTCGGCTGCTGAAGAAAGCTGCCTTGTCCGTTATTCATCATCCCGCCAACGACGGAACCAAGTTCATCACACGAAAGCAAACTGATTTCGCCTTCCATATCCGTCTCCTGCTGTCCGACGACGGGACTATCCACATCGTCTGGTTCAGCAGGCTAGGTTGATCGCGAATACGCTGCCGTGAGATGGGTCACGCTGTTGGTCGGAGTTGCAATCACACCACTCGCATTTCAATGATATCCGATTTGGTCTTTGTTGGTTTTGCCCGCGAGAGTCGCAACAAGCAACTTTGAAACGACATACGATCCGCGGTCAAAAGACGCCAAAGTCAAGGCCGTATCGCATCATGCAAACAGAAGCGAGCAAGCCGATGCAGCAAAACAATGCAACGGATGTGAGGTCTTCGGCGTCGATATGGGTTCCGGCTGCGCGGTTGAAGGCTCGAGCGAGAGTAGCCATTTGCGACCTCCATTTTGGCCTCTATCGAGGCGCTGTCCACCGGCGGAGTGTGGCCGCGGAGCGTTGCGGCTCGATTTCGCCGAAAGAGAAAAATGGTTTCGCGACCAATTCATCGGCCGGCCGGGATGAAGTCAGTTCACGGACTTGCGACCAAAGGGCGCGGCGCCGCGACCCATATCGTCAAGCTGCCGGAGGCCAAGCACCCCGCACTGGTTTTTCAACGCGTCCCGGACGTCACAACAGCCGTCGCCGCTAAGATCTCCAGCATCTTTTTGGCAGCGATCAGGGCATCTTGCTGCTTCTCAAATCCGAACGTGGCGACAGGTCTGTCGTCATCGCTATGCAGGACGAAAACGGCGCCGGAGAAACCGCCAGCTCCCGCTTTAACAATCTGAACCGGGCCAACTCTCGCTGCCATATTTCTTCTCCTATCTACTATCTACGCGAACAGGTCCGCCCGCAGCCGGCGAGCAACGTCATGAGCCGAAGGGCGGTAACTGGGAATTAATCCGATCAGCTCATAATTAAAGCACTTTTAGATGGGTAGCGCGCGTGAACGAGCCGTCGTGTGGACGATCCCGCGACGGCTCCTTTTTATATCCCTTTAAACGAAGGTCAATGCAGATGACCCAGACATCGGAAACGCAGACCCAGGCCGAGACCACAGACAAACAACCAGACTCCGAAGCGCCGAGCAGCAAACCGCACCGCAAGTCGGTTCTGGCGCTGGCCGTGCTGGCGCTGGCCATAAATGGAGCGGCGGCCATATATACACTGCCGTCGTTCGACATTTCGTTGCCGAATATCGGCAGTTTGGCCGAACTGCTTCCGCACCGGAAGGCTTCCGACCCAATATCGGATCCTGTTGTTACCGCCTTGAGGGATATTCAATCGGCCCAGCAACAGCACGTCGCCTCGCTGCAAGAGAACAACTCCTCATTGCAGCAAAACACAGCTCTGCTGCAGCAGGATTCAACGACGCTTGGTTCTCTGCGACAGAGCATTACGGATGAACAGGTCGATGTGAAGAAGATATCTGCCCAGATTTCAACGCTTATCGCGAAGGTCGACTTGTTGCAAAATACAATAGCGCCGGAAATAACTTCATCCATTCCAAGGGCGCACGCTCATCACAACCGGCAATCCGTGGTGCGCAAACGGATGGTTCGACAGGCTAAACCTGTGGGACCTTTCTCGGTTGGGGGAGCTCCCCTGACTTTTCCAGCCGCCTCGCCAGCCCCGGAAGGCTGAAGACCTGTCAAACAGGGAAGTCAGAGCTCACGTTCAGGTCCGCTCCGACACACTGGCCGGAGCAGGATGCTTCCTGACACAGACGAGCCCTCGTTCGGTTGAGGCGGTAACGAAATGATAGAGGCTGCCTCAATTTGGCGGCCTCTATGGTGTCGGTGCCTAGTTTCTCAGGGCAAGTTGTCGTTGTTGTCGATCGTGTCACCAAATGAACTGTTTCCAGTAAAGCCGCTGCCGTTGGCGAAGTTTTTGGCCTTGATCCTCGCAATGATCGCAGCCTCATTTGAGGGGATGAACAATCCGCCGCTGATCCGGTCGAGTTCGTCGATCGGCAGTTCAAGGACTTCGGTTGGCGCAATATCAGTCATGGTCTTTCTCCTGCTTGATGAGGGGATTGCTCCCGGGTCAATCTAATGACGCAGGGTTAGGCCACACCGTTCATTCCCGCAGTGATGAAGATCACACACGCTGGGCATGGGAAACCGAGGTAGTACCGCGGCGCAGGTTAGGAAACCCGTCGGACGCCCATTCCGGGGGTTTCTACTGCCGACGTTAACCTCAAGTCTTAGCAGAGCGTAAACGCGACCATGGCAAATTGCTCCAAAAGCAATGGAGGGATCGCTATGACGATTTATCCCGTGCCAACAGCTGTAACCGAGGCGAGGATTCAGCTCGCCGTGGACCAGGAAGCGAAAGCGCCACCCGCGACCATCGACAATGACGTCGTTGAGGTTGCTGAAGTCCAGGCTCAAGCCGAGCGTGAACAGCTGCTGGATTTGAAAGTTTAGAGCGTTTTCGAGCGAAGCATGCCCTCGGACTTGATCCGGGGGTGGATACCGGTTCGCGTAAAGAAAACGCCTCAAAACAAGAGTCTACAGCCGGCGCGGGGCTCCGGCCGCGCGCTTCCGACTTGTTTCCCCGGCAAATCGGCAGGCAACTTTCCGAAGCGCGTTCCGATAGGCGAACGCCGAGCAGGTTGGGTGGCTAGCGAGATCGAGGCTCACATCAAACGGCGGATCGCGGCCCGATCAATAGGACTTGGGTCAATAGGATTTGGGGCGCCAGAAGCCAGCGCGGCGATGCCGCTGCTGCCTTCACCTGGATCGGTCCCCGGATAGAATCCGCAGCCCATTCCCATTGATGGACATCGTTCGGGACGCCGGCGCGACGAGAGATCAACCCGACACAGACGTCGCCATAGAAGGCGCGCCAGCAATCTCTGCGATCACGGGAGAGGCGGCGGGTAAGCATGGGCATGACCCATGATTCCGCGGACTGCACCGGCGCGCAAACTACCAATCCCTTCGGGTGCAGAAGGGCAATCAGCTACAGCGCGTCGTGGCAGCCGCGCGCAGGTACGTCATTGCCTACGTTATTTGCAGGGTATGAACATCCAAGCTGGCGGAAGGTTTTCCGTCGCTGCCAAGGACCCGAGAAACCAAGAATGAAGCACCGAAGAGAATTATCAGTATGACGCCTACGACAACAGCGCCGCGGATGAGACCGCGGGTACCTTCAGACACGGGGCTTTCTGTCATTGCGCGGTCCTTTCAGCGATTTGTCACATGTTGGTGAACGACTAATTCTGAAAGATCAGCTTGGTTCTTAGCGTGATGCTTGGCGCGCGCAAATTGTCAATTCGTAGGGGTGCAGAATGGCGACTGGTCACATCCTCTCGGTCAACGTCAACCGTCGCCACATGACTGCGGCTCAGCGGGCAATGGCGACCGCGATGATCTATCCGAAGGCCGAACAGGCGCACCGCGGTTAGAAACCAGAGCAGGCAAAGGTTTTAGAAAATAAAGCTTTTCGTCCACTCGCGCCTAGCAAGCCCGCGCCGTCCTCCCACATTCGCCGGTGATCGCTCAGGTCGTCCTCGCCGGCAACAAGCCGCTTGATGAGGTCTACAACGAGGTCCAGATCGCCACCGGCAAGATCAACAACGACATGACTAGCGGCGCGGTCTCCTCTGGCAGCCGCGTGGAGACGCCTTCGCGCGCCAGTTAGAATGAAAGAGGCCACCTAAGTTGGCGGCCTCCTTTGTATTCACGGGGGTGAGTCTGGAAAAGATGATGTCAGTTCGGACGGTCGGTGCCACGGCGCAGGTCACCGGGCCCATGCAGGCCGTCGACGATCTTGTGACCGACCCAGCTAAGAGCGTGGCCTATAGCGCTCAAGATGCTGCCGCCGTTGACCGCGTCGAGCTCCGCATCG
>JAGXAF010000110.1 GCA_018971675.1 Bradyrhizobium sp. | reverse complement strand
AGGCAGATATCGATGTTGGAGAAGTCATAATGCTCGAGGGCTTTGCATTTCAGGGTGCGGTCGCCATAGGACACGTCGACGCCGACGCTGCGACGGGAGGCCAGTGCCACCACCTCGTCCGCCGGAAATTTGCGTTCGTCGAGAATGCCGAGCATTTCCCGACCGACATTGCCGGTCGCTCCGACCACCGCGACTTTGTAACCCATCGTTCGCTCTCCGAAGAAAAATGCTTCCCGCCCACCGCACGGCGAAAAGACAAGAGGCAGCGCTTCTGTGCGAGAAGCGCCCTTAGAACACGTTGGAAGACAACAAACAACGTTGGAGGCAACGTTGGACGTTGGATGACAACGTTAGACCGGCCGCCGGAATGACGCCCGTTGCCTATGTAGGCGGGTTCGCGCCCCCCGCCATCGTCGGCATCCATGGGTGGGATCGAGCGCGGGCAGCGGTGCTGGAGCACGGCAACCCCCTCCAGCCCGGCTTTTTTGCCATCGGAAGCCAAAAATATTTGTAGAAGCATAGGCTTACGGAATGGTCCGCTCTTGCCTTGGCGAACCGGATCAGCGACGCCGAAAACCCGCCGCACGGCGCGCTCTGATTCGTTGCGATTGGACCCGGAATGCCGGGAGCATAAGGCGCTGGTTTTCATGCAACTTTTACGCTCGCCGCCGCATTATTGTGACGCAGTGTGGCCCGATTGACCTTGTGGCGCGATCCACCCGGCGGCTAGAATGACATCGGATCGGATATGCGTTGCGCCTGACCAAGAGGACCTGATGACCCCGAAATTCCCCACCGCGAGCAAGCTTGTGGTGTTGCTTGCTGCCACCGCCTTTGCCGGCTTCGCGATCGCACCGGCCAGCGCGCAGTCGCCCCAGCACAAGCGCCAGCAGCAACAGCAATATGACCGCGACGGCCGTCCCTATTACGGCTCGCGCGGTCCGAATCAGGTCTATCAGCAGGGACCGCATACGCGGGTCTATGTCACCACCCGCTCCTGGCTCGATGCCGGCACCGAGGTGCTGCCGGGCGACCGCAAGTTCCAGGACTACGCCTTCCCGCCGGAGGTCGGCTATCCGTCTTTCGCGCGCGAGAACAAAAATCGCCCGATCGATCGCCAGCCGCTGAGTCCGCCGGCGGATTTGGGCGGCTATCCCACGGGCTTCCCGCTGTACTGAGCGGCGCAGAGAACCCTGACGTCGTCATGGCCGGGCTTTGTCCCGGCCATTTTCGTCTTGGGTATCTCCGTCTTGGGTATCTCCGTCCTGGGCATCGGAAAACTTAGGGGCAAAAAACTTGGAGGCAAAACGTTTGGAGGCAAGACGTTTGGAGGCAAGACGTTTGGAGGCAAGACGTGGAGGCCCGGCACATCTGCACCAAGACGCGCTTCAGGCCGGGCACGACGTTCATCGTGATTTTTCGCGTGTCGCTGTTAAGCGTGCTGCGCCTGCAATTCCCCGAGGATCGCCTCGCCCATCTGGCTTGTTGACACCGCCGTCGTGCCTTCCGACTTGATGTCGGCGGTGCGCAGGCCCTTGGCCAGCACGGCGGCGATCGCCGCGTCGAGCCTGTCGGCAAGCGCGCCCATGTCGAACGAATAACGCAGCGCCATTCCGAACGAGGCCAGCATCGCGATCGGGTTGGCGAGCCCCTTGCCCGCGATGTCAGGGGCCGAACCGTGCACCGGCTCGAACAGCGAGCGGCGCTTTTTGGTCTTGTCATCAATCTCGCCGAGCGAGGCCGACGGCAGCATGCCGAGCGAGCCCGTCAGCATCGCCGCGATATCGGACAACATGTCGCCGAACAAATTGTCGGTGACGATGACATCGAACTGCTTCGGCGACTTCACCAGGTTCATGCCGCCGGAATCGGCGAGCTGGTGTTCGAGCGTCACGTCCTTGTATTCGCGGGCGTGGACCTGCGTGACCACCTCGTTCCACAGCACGCCCGATTTCATGACGTTGCGCTTTTCCATCGAGGTCAGCTTGTTGCGCCGTTTGCGCGCGAGGTCGAACGCGACGCGCGCGATGCGTTCGATTTCATAGGTGTCGTAGACCTGGGTATCGATGGCGCGCTTCTGGCCATTGCCGAGATCGGTGATGGTCTTCGGTTCGCCGAAATAAACCCCGCCGGTCAGTTCGCGCACGATCATGATGTCGAGGCCCTCGACCGCCTCGCGCTTCAGGCTGGAAGCATCCGCGAGCGCCGGGTAGCACACCGCCGGCCGCAGATTCGCAAACAGCCCGAGATCCTTGCGCAGCCGCAGCAGGCCGGCTTCCGGCCGCACCTCATAGGGAACGCTGTCCCATTTCGGGCCGCCGACCGCGCCGAAGATCACGGCGTCGGCGGCCTTGGCCTGTTCCATGGTGTCGTCGGTGATGCTGACCCCCTGCGCGTCATAGGCCGTGCCGCCGACCAGTCCCTGCTCGGTCTCGAAATGCGCGATGCCTTGCGCGTTCAGCCAGTCGATCAGGCGCTTCACTTCCGCCATCACTTCGGGGCCGATGCCATCGCCGGGGAGAAGCAGCAGTTTATGGTTCGCCATGGTTCAGGTACCTCAACTCGGGCGTCATGGCCGGGACAAGCCGGCCATGACGGAAAATGCCTACACCGCGCGCGGAGTGCTAAAGCGGCGTTGCGCGATTGGCAAGGCACCCTTGACGGGTACGCCCCTGTGCAAACCGGCCTCCCGCTGCCACTATTTGGGCGCCCGCCGGAGTGCCCTCCTTGCCAGTATCAGCTCCTCAACAGCCCTACGCGCATCCCGCGCGGCTGATCCTCATTTTGTCGCTGACGCCCACCGTCGGCCTCGGCATCGGCCGCTTTGCCTATTCGCTGGTGCTGCCGGACATGCGCGACACGCTGGGCTGGTCGTATTCCGCGGCCGGCTTCATGAACACCATCAATGCCGCGGGTTACCTCGCCGGCGCGCTGATCGCGGCCGGGATCGTCAAGCGCTTCGGGCTTGCCGCCGCGCTGCGCTGGGGGACGCTCGCCTGCGTGCTGTCGCTGGCGCTGTGCGCGCTCACGGGCAATTTCATGGTGTTGAGCTTCGCCCGATTGCTGGCGGGCGTCGGCGCCGCGATCGGTTTCGTCGCCAGCGGGGCGCTGGCCGCGACGATCGCGCAATCTTGGCCGGCGCGGGCAAATTTCCTGCTCAGCCTGTTTTATGCCGGCCCCGGCAGCGGCATCGTGTTGTCCGGCCTGATCGCCCCCTTCGTGCTCAAGGCGTTCGGCCCGGGATCGTGGTGGATCGTATGGTGGGCAATGACGCTGCTGTCGGCCGCAATGACCTTGCCCCTGCTGCTGACGTCGTTTGGAGCGGACGGTGATATTGCCGACGCCACACCGGTCAAATTCGCCGTCAGGCCGGTGCTGATCTATCTGGCCGGCTATTTCCTGTTTGGCGCGGGCTATATCGCCTACATGACCTTCATGATCGCCTATGTGCGCGATGCCGGTGGCGGCGCCGCGGCGCAGAGCGCGTTTTGGTGCCTGATCGGAGCCAGCGCCTTCGTGACGCCGTGGGTCTGGCGCCGCGTGCTGGCGCACGACAATGGCGGCAGCAGCACCGCGATCATTATCGCGGCCAATGCCGTCGGCGCGGCGCTGCCGCTGTCCGGCCACTCCGCGGTGCTGATCGTCGCGTCGGCGCTGGTGTTCGGCGTTGCGTTCTTCGCCGTGGTCGCCTCGACCACGGTATTCGTGCGTTTCAACTACCCGCCCGCCGCCTGGCCCACCGCGATCGCGGCGCTGACCATTGCGTTCGGAATTGGCCAGACGCTTGGGCCGGTCGTGACCGGCGCGATCACCGACGCGCTCGGCAGCCTGTCCTACGCGCTCGATGCGGGCGCGGCGATGCTGGCGACCGGCGCGGCGGCGTCAGCGTTTCAGAAGAAGCTGGCACAAACCTAAAGGCTGTCATTCCGGGATGCGCCTCTTGGCGCAGGCCCGGAATCCATAACCCCTGTGCTCGTTTTGAACACAGAACGAAGTCACTGCAAAAACATCACTACAGGGAGTATGGATTCCGGGCTCGCGCTTCGCGCGCCCCGGAATGACGGGGCAATTTCAACTCCCGCTGAACGAGTTGTATCCCTGGTCTTCCCAGTAGCCGCCCTTGTAGTCGTTGGTGACTTCCATCGAAACCACATATTTCGGATTCTTGAAGCCGAGCTTGGTCGGCACCCGGATCTTCATCGGGAAACCATAGGCCGTCGGCAGGATTTCGTCGGCGAATTTGAACGTCATCTGGGTCTGCGGATGCAGCGCGCTTCGCATGTCGAGCGGCGAATTGTAGCCATCCTTGTCGGCGCACTGGAACCAGACATATCTGGCACGGGTGTCGGCGCCGATCAGTTTGAGGAAATCGCGCAGCGGCGTGCCGGTCCAGCTGCCGATCGCGCTCCAGCCCTCGACGCAGACATGGCGGGTGATCTGCCTGACCTGCGGCAACTGGTAGAGTTCGTCCAACGTCCATGACTTCTTGTTGTCGACGAGGCCGCGCACCTCGAGCTTCCACGTCTTGCCGTCGACCCTGGGCGCCTCATCGAGTCCGTAATAGGCGTTGAACGGAAACGGCCTGGTGATCGCGCTTTCCGGGAATGTCGGCGCCAGCGCGTCCGGATTGAACATCAGCGCCTGCACGGCATCGTTGAACTTGGAGATCCGAATCAGCATGTCTTCGGCCGAGAAGCTGTCCGACACGTTGCAGCCGGTCAGTAGCGTCAGCGCGCCAAGGCTGGCGCCGCCGGCGACAAAGCGTCGTCGCGCCAGATCCGGCATCACCTTCTGGGCGTCTTTGACCAGCAGCTTGTTGTCGACGCCTGGAATAAGAAGCGAGCGCATACGGCCCATAACCCGTCTCCTGGAATCTTAACGCCCGATAATCATCGCGCGCAGGCTTTTCGGCACCAGCAGCGCCAGCGCAACATGCACCACCAGGAATCCGCAGATCGCGGCCATGCACGCGAAATGGACATAGCGGGCGAAATCGTAACCGCCGAACAACGCTGTCAGATATTGCAGCTGCACCGGCTTCCAGATCGAAAGTCCGGACAGGACGATGACGATGCCGACCACGATGATGCCGCCATAGAGCAGCTTCTGCACGCTGTTATATCGGCCGAGGTCGTCATGCGACAATTTGAAGGTGAGCGCGGCCCTGGTGTCGGCGATCACGGCCGACGGCGTGATCGGCAGCAGCTTCTTGCGAAAACGGCCGGTGGCGAGCCCGAAAGCGAGATAAAGGAGGCCGTTGACCATCAGCAACCACATCGCGGCGAAATGCCAGAGCAGCGCGCCGGCAAGCCAGCCGCCCAGCGTGATCGACGAAGAGAAACTGAAGCCGAACAACGGCGAGGCATTGTAGATCTGCCAGCCCGAGGTGACCATCAGGCCAATCGCCACCGCATTGATCCAGTGCATCACCCGGACCCAGCCGGGCTGGATCACCCTGGTGGCGCGTGCCGTATGCTGATCGTTGACTGCAATCGTGGACATGGCAGTTCCGTCGTGAGTTCAACCGATACCCCTGCTACGCCGGGGACCGACGTTTCGTTACTGCGCTAGGGCCTTCAGATCGACATAGGTCATTCGTCAACCGTTCACGAAACAGCGAGCCGGGTTTCCCCCGGCCCGCCGCGGTCGCGTATCCCGGGTGGGGAGCCAGGAGACGCGCAACGTTACGAGGGCATCAGCACGGTATCGACCACCTGGATCACGCCGTTCGACTGGTTGACGTTCTCGATTGTGATGGTCGAGGAGCCGCCCTTGGCGTCGATGATCATGATCTTGTCGCCCGAACGCTTCACGGTCAGCGCTTCGCCCTGCACGGTCTTGAGCTTCCTGCCGTCGGTCAGGTCGGAAGCCTCGAGCCTGCCGGGGACGACGTGGTAGGTGAGGATCCTGGTCAGGGTCGCCTTGTTCTCGGGCTTCACCAGCGTCTCGACGGTGCCGGCCGGCAACTTCGCGAAGGCGGCATTGGTCGGCGCGAACACCGTGAACGGGCCCTTGCCTTCCAGCGTCCCGACCAGGCCGGCGGCCTTCACCGCGGCGACCAGCGTGGTGTGGTCCTTTGAATTGACGGCGTTCTGAATGATGTTCTTCGAGGGGAACATGGCCGCGCCGCCGACCATCACGGTCTTCTCGCCGGACATCATCCTGTCTTGCGCGCCGGCCGGCGCAACGACGCCGGCGGTGATGGCGAGCGCGCCGAACGCAACTGCGGAAAGAAATGCAACAGGCTTAGACATGGAAGGCTTAGACATGGAGGGCTTGGACATAGAATATCTCCCGATGGATTTGAGGACCGGCCGGTTCGCCGGAGATCGTGATAGCGACGGCGGAGAGCCAAGGATCGGACTGCGCCGTCATTGCCGAATTACGGGAGCCTTTTCGGCCGGTTTCGAAAAATAATTTGCCGTGATTTTGAAACTATTTTCAGCGGCATCCGTGTGCCGCGGGATCGGTGAAGTCGGCGAGGATTCCACGCGCATGAATCCGTCATACCCGGCGACAGTCCAGCCACTATTGAAATGCGAGTTGCGGGCGTGATATTGCAGCCGGCAGGTCCCCCGAAAAATTGTTATCGCGGCAAATGGGGCACAAAGCGCATGCGCCCGCTTGAAGGACTACGTGTCGTCGATCTGACCCGCGTGCTGTCAGGGCCGTTCTGCACCATGCAGCTTGGCGATCTCGGCGCCGAGGTGATCAAGGTCGAGCGCCCTGTCGAAGGCGACGACACGCGTGCGTTCGCCCCTCCCTATCAAGGCGATGAAGCGGCCTACTTCCTTTCGGTCAACCGCAACAAGAAAAGCATTACGCTCGACATGAAGAGCGAGCGGGGCCGCGAGGTGCTGTGGCGGCTGATCGACAGGTCAGACGTCCTGGTCGAAAACTTCCGGCCGGGCGCGATGGATCGCCTCGGCTTCGGTTATGCCGCTGTCAGCGCCCGCCGCCCGACCATGGTGTATTGCTCGATTTCCGGATTCGGCAACACCGGTTTGCAGAAGGATCGGCCCGGCTACGACGTCATCGTGCAGGGTGAGGCCGGCATCCAGGACCTGACCGGCGCGGCCGACGGCGCGCCCTACAAGGTCGGCACCTCGATCGCCGATCTGGTCTCCGGCCTCAACGGATCGCAGGCCATTCTCGCCGCACTCTATGCCTCCAAGGCAACCGGGCGCGGTCAGCACGTTGCCGTATCGATGTACGAAGCGGTCGCGTCGCTGCTCACTTTCAATGCCAGCATCTATTACGCGACCGGCGTGTCGCCGAAGCGGCGCGGGAATGCGCACGCGACCATCGTTCCCTACGAGACGTTCGAAGCGAGCGATGGCTGGATCAGCCTCGGCGTCGCCAACGACGAATTATGGAAGCGTTTCTGTGGCGCGGTCGCGCGGCCGGAACTGACCGACGATCCGCGTTTTGCCAGGGCGGCCGACCGTGTCCGCAACCGCGAGGTCCTGGTTCCCATCGTCAAGGACATCATCAGGCAGCGCGCCCGTGACGAATGGCTGCCGTTGATGGACGCCGCGGGGGTTCCGAGCGGCGCGATCAGGACCGTCGGCGAAGTCTGCGAGAGCGATGTGCTGAAGTCGCGCGACATGATCGCCGAGATGCCACACGTCAATGCCGGCATCGTCAAGGCCATCAAGAACCCGATGCATCTCAGCGGGACGCCGCTCGATTCCTACATCGCGCCGCCCCGGCTTGGCGAGCACACGCGCGAGGTTCTGACCGGTCTGCTCGGATACAGCGCCGACGAGGTCGACGAAATGGCGCGCAGCGAAACCATCTAGCCGCGCGCAATGCGCGTCCCCTGGCGCGCCTTGACATGTAAGCGCAACCCGGGGTCCCCTACCCGCAACCGGCGAGCCGGTAACTCCCAGGCCGGTGGCGCTTATTGAACGGACCAATCATGAATCCTACTTCAGCTAACCTGACCGTCACGACGGATGCGGTTGTCAATGCCCGAATCTGCAAGGCCCATCCGTAAGGATGAACGGTGGTTCGCTATTGCTGATTTTCGCCGTTGCGCTGGCGGTTTCGAGTTCGTAAATAGCATTACGCGATTGCGATTCCGCAAATAAGGGCCCGGGGAGGCCCACCAACCGCAAAGCCGCCGATGACCGCCAGGATCGAACGTCCGCTTTCGCCGCATTTGCAGACCTATCGCTGGACGCTGACAATGGCGCTGTCCATCATCCACCGTGCCACCGGCGTCGCGCTTTATTTCGGCACGCTGGTTCTGGCGTGGTGGCTGATCGCAGCCGCCACGGGTCCTGCCGCCTACGCCAATGTGCAGGCCTTTACCTCGAATTTCATCGGTCGGCTGATCGTGTTCGGTTACACTTGGGCGCTGTTGCATCACATGCTCAGCGGCATCCGGCATTTCGTCTGGGACCTCGGCTATGGCTTCAAGGCCAACGAGCGCGAAGCGCTGACCTGGGGTGCCGCGATCGGCGGCATCGCGCTGACCGTGTTGCTGTGGATCGTGGCCTATGCGATCGGAGGCGGCCGATGAGCGCGCCCGGTTCTCCCGGGAAATCAATGCGAACGCCGCTGGCGCGCGTGCGCAATCTCGGCGCTTCCCATTCCGGCACCTCCGATTTCTGGCGCCAGCGCGTCACCGCGGTGGCGATGGTGCTGCTGATGGTGCCGGCCATCGTGGTTGTCATGATGCTGCTCGGCCGCAACCAGGCCGGCGCGGCGCAGATCCTCGGCTCGGCGCCGATCGCGATCGTCATGCTGCTGTTCATCATCGCCAGCGCCTGGCACATGAAGATCGGCATGCAGGTGGTGATCGAGGACTACATCCATGGCGAGAAGCTGAAGCTCGCGTCCATCATGGCCAACAATTTCTTCTGTATCGCGGTGGCGCTGGCCTCGATCTACGCGATCTTGAAACTGTCGTCGGGAGTGTAATCCATGGCCGATGGCAACGGAAAGGCCGGAAACGGCAGCGGCGGTCCGGCCAGCAACGGCAAATCCTATCCGATCGAGGATCACACCTACGATGTCGTGGTGGTCGGCGCCGGCGGCGCGGGTCTTCGCGCCGTGGTCGGCTGCAGCGAGGCGGGCCTGCGCACCGCCTGCATCACCAAGGTGTTTCCCACCCGCTCGCATACCGTCGCCGCGCAAGGCGGCATCTCCGCTTCGCTCGGCAACATGCATCCGGACGACTGGCGCTGGCACATGTACGACACCGTCAAGGGATCGGACTGGCTCGGCGATCAGGACTCGATCGAATACATGGTGCGCAACGCGCCGGCCGCGGTCTACGAGTTGGAGCATTGGGGCGTTCCCTTCTCGCGCACCGAGGACGGCAGGATCTATCAGCGGCCGTTCGGCGGCATGACCCTGGACTATGGCAAGGGCCAGGCGCAGCGCACCTGCGCCGCCGCCGACCGCACCGGCCACGCCATGCTGCACACCATGTACGGCCAGGCGCTGCGACACTCCGCTGAATTCTACATCGAATTCTTCGCCATCGATCTGATCATGGACGATCAGGGCACCTGCCGCGGCGTGATCGCGCTCAAGCTCGATGATGGCACGTTGCATCGCTTCCGCGCGCAGACCACCATTCTCGCGACCGGCGGCTATGGCCGCGCCTATGCCTCCTGCACCTCGGCCCATACCTGCACAGGTGACGGCGGCGGTATGGCGCTGCGCGCAGGGCTGCCGCTGCAGGACATGGAGTTCGTCCAGTTTCACCCGACCGGCATTTACGGCGCCGGCTGCCTCGTCACCGAAGGCGCGCGCGGCGAGGGCGGCTATCTCGTCAATTCGGAAGGCGAGCGCTTCATGGAGCGTTATGCGCCGTCGGCGAAGGACCTTGCCTCGCGCGACGTCGTCTCGCGCGCGATGACCATCGAGATCCGCGAAGGCCGCGGTGTCGGCAAGAAGAAGGACCACATCTTCCTGCACCTTGACCATCTCGATCCCAAGGTGCTGCACGAGCGGCTACCGGGCATTTCCGAGTCCTCTCGCATCTTTGCCAATGTCGACGTCACCCGCGAGCCGATTCCGATCGTGCCAACTGCGCACTACAACATGGGCGGCATCCCCACCAATTTTCACGCCGAAGTGGTGACCAGGATCAAGGGTGACGACAATGCCGTGGTGCCGGGCCTGATGGCGATCGGCGAAGCCGCCTGCGTTTCGGTGCATGGCGCCAACCGGCTTGGCTCCAACTCGCTGATCGATCTCGTGGTGTTCGGCCGCGCTGCCGCGCTGCGCTGCGCCGAGAAGCTGACGCCAAACGGCAAGCAGCCGGAATTGCCGACCAACTCCGCCGACAAGGCGCTCGGGCGGCTCGACCACTATCGCTACGCCTCCGGCGGCACGCCGACCGCGAAGCTGCGCGCCAGCATGCAGCATGTGATGCAGAACAATTGCGCGGTGTTCCGCACCGGGGAAGTCCTCAACGAGGGCCAGAACCTGATTCACAAGGTTTACGGCGGCATCGACGACGTTTCGGTGAGTGATCGTTCGCTGGTGTGGAATTCCGACCTGGTCGAGACGCTGGAATTCGACAATTTGATCGCGCAGGCGATCGTGACGATGGACTCGGCGGCGAACCGCACCGAAAGCCGCGGGGCGCATGCGCGCGAGGACTTCCCCGATCGCGACGACAAGAAGTGGATGAAGCACTCGCTGGCCTGGCTCGGCGACAGGGGCAAGACCAGAATCGACTATCGTCCGGTGCACGACTACACCATGACCAACGACGTTCAGTACATCCCGCCGAAGACGCGGGTGTATTGAGAAGCCACGACAACAAAGGCCTCAAAGCATGGTCGAATTCGCGCTTCCGAAAAATTCGAGGATCACGGGCGGCAAGACCTGGCCGAAACCGGCGGGCGCGACCGACACGCGCGAATTCAACATCTATCGCTGGAATCCGGACGACGGCAAAAAT
>JAGXAF010000109.1 GCA_018971675.1 Bradyrhizobium sp. | reverse complement strand
AACCATGGCCACGAAACGATGGCCACGAAACGATGAGCCGAATTCGCGAAGTGTCGCTACGCCGCCCGCAAGGGGACAAGCCTTCCGCGCGGAGCCTGTCGGGGCCAGTGACCGAGAAAGGCTGGCATGGCTGCTGTCCAGAAGGCGCCGGCGCTCAAAACCTCGATCTCGACGCTCATTTCCACGCCCACCGACACTCCCTCGTGGCCCGATCCTTGCCTTTTGCCGGCCCGGGGTGTTTAAGCGCGCTGGAACCTTCGGTATGGGTTCTCGTTAGGCTATTCTCCCCCAAGTATCATCATTTGCGGACATCACCCCATGACCTTCACGCTTCCCAATCTGCCTTACCCCCATGACGCCCTCGCGCCCCACATGTCGAAGGAAACGCTGGAATTCCACCACGACAAGCATCACCAGGCCTATGTGACCAACGGCAATAACGCGATCAAGGGGACCGAATTCGAGGGAAAAACCATCGAAGAGATCGTGAAAGGCTCATTCGGGAAGAACCCCGCGGTCTTCAATAACGCCGGCCAGCACTACAACCATATGCATTTCTGGAACTGGATGAAGCCCAATGGCGGCGGCAACAAGTTGCCGGGCCGGCTGGAAAAGAAGATCACCGAGGATCTCGGCGGGCTCGAGAAATTCAAGGCCGACTTCGCCGCCGCCGGCGCCGGCCAGTTCGGCTCCGGCTGGTGCTGGCTGTCGGTCAAGAACGGCAAGCTGGAAGTTTCCAAGACCCCGAACGGGGAGAACCCGCTGGTTCACGGCGCCACCCCGATCCTTGGCTGTGACGTCTGGGAGCACTCCTACTACATCGACTATCGCAACCGCCGTCCGGACTATCTCAAGGCGTTCCTCGATCATCTGGTGAACTGGGACTATGTCGACCAGTTGCTTTCCAAGTCTTGATTTTTGAAGTCTTGATTTTTGAGGTCTTGATTTTTGACGGCCCGATCTTGATCGTGGTTGTCGGACCGAGGGGCGGCAGTGAACCTGCCGCCCTCTGTTGTTCTGAAGGCGTGTTTGACGCGGAGACACCAACCACTGATTGTAATCTTTTCGGGGGCCCGCAGGGGGAATGGCCGCCGGAAGTGGAATGGCCGCCAGAAGTACGGTAACGATCGGTTAACCAGGCCCTGAATGCCGCGATTCAGGGCATCTTGAAGCCTTCCCTTGGAGCGCTCCTTTGACAGACACACGTTATGTTATAATATAACATTTATATATATGGCTCCAACTCATTCCCATAGCCACGGCCTCACGCAGGGGCACAGTCACGGACCGGCAACCCCGCATCCGGCGCAGGCCGCGTCGTGGTCGATCCTGCGCATGACGGTTCTTGCCCGGCTTGGCGCGGCCGTGGCGGTCAGCGCCGGCCTGTGGGCGGTGGTGTGGCTGGCGATGAGGTGAGCATGGCCGCCTATCTGCGATTGCGGGACGTCACCCTGGGCTACGACCGGCATCCGGCGGTGCATCATCTAAGCGGCGAGGTCGCCTCGGGCGCGCTGCTTGCGGTTGTCGGCCCCAACGGCGCCGGCAAGTCGACCCTGTTTCGCGGCATTGTCGGTATCCTCCGGCCGCTCGCGGGCACCATCGAACGCGGCGATCCCGATGTCCGGGATATCGCCTATCTGCCGCAGACCACCGATATCGATCGCAGCTTTCCGATCTCGGTGTTTGATTTTGTCGGCACCGGCCTTTGGCGCTCGACCGGCTTTTTTGGCGGCATGGGCCGGCAGGCGCGCGGCAGGATCGCGCAGGCGCTTGCCGCGGTGGCCCTCAACGGCTTTGAGAACCGGGCGATCGGCACGCTCTCCGGCGGGCAGATGCAACGCATGCTGTTCGCGCGGGTATTGTTGCAGGATGCCGCCATGATCGTGCTGGATGAGCCCTTCAACGCCATCGACGCCCGGACCTCGGCCGATCTGTTGGCCCTGGTGCGACGCTGGCATGCGGAGGGGCGCACCGTGCTGGCCGCGCTGCACGATTTCGAGCTGGTGCGCGCCAATTTCCCCGAAACCCTGCTGCTGGCTCGCGGCAAGGTTGCCTGGGGCGCCACCGCGGAGGCGCTGACCGCCGATAATCTGCAGGAGGCGCGGCGAATGTGCGAGGCGTTCGACGACGGCGCCGCCGCCTGTGTCGTGGACGACATGCCATCGCGAGCTGCCTGACCGTGCCGATCTATGACGCGTTGATCGCGCCCTTCACGGAATTCGAATTCATGCGCCGGGCGCTGGCCGCCGTGATGGCGCTGGCGCTGGGCGGCGCGCCGATCGGTGTGTTTCTGATGTTGCGGCGGATGAGCCTGGTTGGAGATGCGATGGCGCACGCGATCCTGCCGGGTGCCGCGATCGGATTTCTGCTGTCCGGACTCAATCTGTTCGCCATGACCACGGGCGGGTTGATCGCCGGCTTCACGGTCGCGATCCTCGCGGGCGTGGTCGCGCGCACCACCGAACTCAAGGAAGACGCTTCGCTTGCTACCTTCTATCTGGTGTCGCTGGCGCTCGGTGTCACGATCGTCTCGATCCGCGGCACCAATATCGACCTGCTGCATGTGCTGTTCGGCAATATCCTGGCGATGGACGATCCGACCCTGCTGGTGATCGCCTTCAACGCCACCGTCACGCTGCTGGTTCTGGCGGTGATCTATCGCCCGCTGGTGATCGAATGCGTCGATCCGGTATTCCTGCGCACCGTCAGCCGCGCCGGCGCGCCCGCGCACCTGATTTTCCTGGCGCTGGTCGTCGTCAATCTGGTCAACGGCTTTCATGCGCTGGGCACGCTGCTGGCAGTGGGCCTGATGATCCTGCCGGCAGGTATCGCGCGATTCTGGTCGCGCGATATCACCGGCATGATCTGCATCGCGGTCGCCAGCGCTTTCGTTTCCGGTTATGCCGGACTGGTGCTGTCGTTTCAAACCCGCATCCCGTCGGGGCCGGCGATCATCCTGGTGGCGGCGACGCTCTATGTCGTTTCGGTTCTGTTCGGCAGCGTCAGCGGCCTGGTCTGGCAGATGTTTCCCGGCCGTCATCTCGAAGCGTAGCGGGGATCACGCGATGCGGCGCCATCAATTCTGGCTGGTTGGCGTGATGCTGGCGGCGTTTGCCTCGTCGGCCGCGGCCCAGGATCGGTTTAAGGTCGTCGCGAGTTTTTCGATCCTCGGCGACTTCGCCAAAAATGTCGGGGGCGACCGCGTCGAGGTGACCACGCTGGTGGGGCCCAATGGCGACGTGCACGTCTATACGCCGGCGCCGGCGGACGCCAGGAAGATCGCCGACGCTGGGCTCGTCGTCATCAATGGCCTGGGGCTTGAGGGCTGGCTGCCGCGGCTGGTGCAATCCTCGGGCAGCAAGGCTGCCATCGTGACCGCGACCGACGGCATCGTCGCGCTCAAGTCGGGATCCGCCGCCGATCCCCATGCCTGGCAGTCGGTGGCCGATGCGAAGATCTATGTGACCAATATCCGGGACGCGCTCGTTCATGCCGATCCGGCGGACGCCGGGGTGTTTCGCGCCAATGCGGACAGCTATCTGGTGAAGCTCGACGGGCTTGACCATGACGTCCGGGAGGCGATCGAGCGTATTCCGCCGGCGCACCGCAGGGTGATCTCCACCCACGGCGCCTTCGGCTATTTCGCCGCCGCCTACGGCGTCGAATTCATCGCTCCGCTGGGCGTTTCCACCGATTCCGAGGCCAGCGCCCGCGATATCGCCGATATCATCAGCCAGATCAGGGTCGCCGGGGTACCCGCGGTTTTCATCGAAAATATCAGCGATCCACGGCTGATCCAGCGGATCTCCGCCGAGACGGGAGCGGCCATCGGCGGGACGCTCTATTCCGACAGTCTAACCGACGAAAAGGGCGACGCGCCCACTTACATTGATATGGTCAGGCACAATATAAAGGCCCTCACCAATGCGCTTTCCCCCTAGAGCAGGGGCCCCCCTGCCGGCCGTTCGCCGCAAGATCCCTTGTCCGGAGTTGCCATGCCAGAACCGACGTCCCAAAAAATTCCCGTAACCGTGCTTACGGGCTATCTCGGCGCGGGCAAGACCACGCTGCTCAACCGCATTCTGTCGGAAAACCACGGCAAGAAGTACGCCGTCATTGTCAACGAATTCGGCGAGATCGGCATCGACAACGATCTGATCATCGGCGCCGACGAAGAAATCTTCGAGATGAACAATGGCTGCGTCTGCTGCACCGTGCGCGGCGACCTCGTGCGCATTCTCGAGGGCCTGATGCGGCGCAAGGGCAGGTTCGACGCCATCATCGTCGAGACGACGGGGCTGGCCGATCCGGCGCCGGTGGCGCAGACCTTCTTCGTTGACGAAGACGTGCAGAAGAACGCCAGGCTCGATGCGGTGGTGACGGTCGCCGACGCCAAATGGCTGAGCGACCGGCTCAAGGACGCTCCCGAGGCCAAGAACCAGATCGCGTTTGCCGACGTCATCGTGCTCAACAAGACCGACCTGGTCTCAAAGCCCGAGTTGACGGAAGTCGAGGGCCGGATTCGCGCGATCAACCCCTATGCCAAGCTGCATCGCGCCGAACGCTGCCAGGTCGCGCTGTCGGATGTGCTGGAGCGCGGCGCGTTCGACCTCAATCGCATCCTGGAGATCGAGCCGGAATTTCTCGAAGCCGGCGACGACCACGATCATCATGATCATGATCACGGTCATCATCACGACCATGATCACGATCATCATCATGATCACGACCATGGCCTGAAGCATTACCACGACGAGTATATGCAATCGCTGTCGCTGCGCAGCAGCAAGCCGCTCGATGCCGCCAAGTTCATGCCGTGGCTACAGGACCTCATTGCCACCGAAGGTCAGAAGATCCTGCGCTCGAAGGGGATCCTCGCTTTCAGCGGCGATGACGATCGCTACGTGTTCCAGGGCGTCCACATGATGCTCGAGGGCGATCACCAGCGGAAGTGGAAGGACGGCGAACCGCGCGAGAGCCGTCTTGTCTTCATCGGTCATGAATTGCCGGAGCAGACCATCCGCGACGGCTTCGAGAACTGCATCACCTCGTGATGATACGGTTCGATCGGGAAAAAAACGCGAAATCCATCCCCTCGGTCGCCGGCCGGGTGCGTCCGCTCGCCGTGGACATGCCCGTCATCGCGGTGCATTTCGTCGGCGACCACGCGGCCTTTGTCGGTGTCGAGGAGAATGTCGCACTGGTGAACGAGGCCGACGAGGTTTCGAAAGTCGCGGTCCAGAGTGGCGGCATCCTGTGCGCGGTTTCCGATGGCGAGCGGCTGGTGATGGGCGGCGATGACGGCAAGCTCGTCGCATTGGACAAGAAAGGCGAGGTGACGCTGCTTGCGACCGATCCCAAGCGGCGCTGGATCGACAATGTCGCGCTGCATTCCGATGGCGCGGTGGCGTGGTCGGCCGGCAAGACCGCGTTCTTCCGCAGCCGCAACGCCGAGGATAAATCCTTTGACGTGCCGTCGACGGTGGGTGGGCTGGCGTTTGCGCCAAAAGGCCTGCGACTTGCGATCGCGCATTACAACGGGGTCACGCTTTGGTTTCCGAACATGGCCGCCGATGCCGAATTTCTCGAATGGGCTGGCTCGCATCTCGACGTTGTGTTTTCGCCCGACAACAAGTTTCTGGTGACTGCGATGCACGAGCCGGCGCTGCATGGCTGGCGGCTCGCCGATAACAGGCACATGCGCATGGTCGGCTTGCCTGGACGGGTCCGCTCGATGTCATGGAGTGCAAGCGGCAAGGGGCTCGCGACCTCGGGTGCCGATACCATCATCGTATGGCCGTTTGCCAGCAAGGACGGTCCGATGGGCAAGGAGCCGGCGATGCTGGCGCCGCTGCCGACGAAGGTCGCCAGGGTCGCTTGCAATCCGAAGCAGGACATCCTCGCCGCCGCCTATGACGGCGGGACCATCCTGCTGGTGCGACTGAGCGACGGCGCGGAGATCCTGGTGAAGAGTGCCACCGCGGAAGTCTCGGCTCTGGCCTGGAACGCGAGCGGGACGCAACTGGCATTTGCCACCGAGGACGGCGCCGCCGGCATGGTCAAGATCTGACCGCTGCATCGTCTGGATTCATCGGGGTTCCCGGCGGAACCTCGCCGCACGCCGGCCGTTGACCCCGCGAATAAACCGGCGGGACCAACGGCATGTCTCCGGACAAGAACCAGCGCGCCTATCGGCGGGATCTCACGCTTGCGGCCATCCTGGTGGCGGTGGGCCTTCTGGTATCCGGCTTCTCGCTCGCCCGGATCGCCGTTCATCCGCGGCAATTGGCCCAGGCCACACAACCTTTGAAGGGATCGCCGGCGCCGGCGGATCAGGACAAGGCGCCAGCGGAATCAAAGCCCGGCGGTGAGCGCCCGACGACGCCGGCGCCCCAGCCAGCCCGTCCCGATGCGCAAGCGCAGCAGCAGGGCGTCCAGCCCGCCTTGCCGCCGGCTCCGGCCGAAAAGACCGCGCCCCCGATCAAGGAGAGATGATCCGGGGCTGAAACTTGACGCGCCGGTGAGGGCAGCCTTCGTCAGCGCGCGCCCTTGAGCGTGCAGGAGGTTGTGCAGGTGGTGATGATGCCGCGCTCGCAGGCGATGCAGACGTCGACGCACTGCTTCATGTTCTTGGGATTGTAGGGAGTGTAGAGCTGCCTCGCACAGTTTTCGACCGAGCCGGTCACGTCGTTGTCTTGGTTGCAGCCCGCCAATGCGATCGCCGAGAGCACGATTGCGAATATGGCGCGCATGTTGACCGTCTCGCGGCGATGTAGGCTCTCGCAAGGGTACAAGCCTTTGCGACAGAAGACCATCCTCACGATGGCGAGATGTTGTTAATCAAAGGTTACCACCCTAGCCTCCCGGGGCGGAATGGGCCTACCGCACCAACACGTTCCTGAACTGCCATGGATCGTTGCTGTCGATGTCCTCCGGGAACAGGCCCGGCCGGTCGGACAGCGGCGTCCAGTCGGTATAGTAGCCTTTCACCGGGCCGAGATAGGGCCTCTGGATCTCGAGGCAGCGGCGGAAATCCATCTCGTCGGCCTCGACGATGCCTTGGTTCGGATTTTCCAGCGCCCACACCATGCCGGCGAGCACCGCCGATGAAACCTGCATGCCGGTGGCGTTCTGATAGGGCGCGATCCGCCGCGTCTCCTCGATCGAAAGCTGCGATCCGTACCAATAAGCATTCCTGGCGTGACCGTAGAGCAGCACGCCCAGCTCATCGACGCCGTCCACGATTTCGTTTTCGTCCAGGATGTGCCATTTCGGCTGCATCTTGCCGGTCGCGCCGAAAATCTCGTGCAGCGACAGCACCGCATCGTTGGCCGGATGATAGGCGTAGTGGCACGTCGGGCGATACACCACGCGCTGGCCGTCGCGCACCGTGAAATAATCGGCGATCGAGATCGACTCGTTGTGGGTGACAAGGAAGCCGTATTGCGCGCCCGGCGTCGGGCACCAGGAGCGCACCCGGGTGTTGGCGCCGGGTTGCAGCAGATAGATCGCAGCGCGGCATCCGGTTTCGTGCTTGCGGCCGTTGTCCGGCATCCATCTCTCATGCGTGCCCCAACCGAGTTCGGCCGGCTGCATGCCCTCGGATACGAAGCCTTCCACCGACCAGGTGTTGACGAACACGTTCATCGGCTTCGGCTTCCTCGAGCGTTGGGTGTCGCGCTCGGCGATGTGGATGCCCTTGACGCCGAGCTTGTGGGCAAGCTGGCCCCAGCCTTCGCGGCTTTTCGGTTCGTTGAATGACGTATTGGTGTCGCGGGCGATGTCGAGCAGCGCCTGCTTGACGAACCACGACACCATGCCCGGATTGGCGCCGCAGGTGGACACCGCGGTTGTGCCGCCCGGGCTCTTGTGCTTGGCGGCCAGCAGCGTCTCGCGCAGCGCGTAGTTCGAGCGCTTCTCGGGGCCTATATTCTTGTCGAAATAAAATCCGAGCCACGGCTCCACGACGGTATCGATATAGAGCGCGCCGATTTCGCGGCACATGGTCATGATGTCGACCGAGGAGGTGTCGACCGACAGATTGACGCAAAAACCCTGGCCGCCGCCCGCGGTCAGCAGCGGCACCAGTACCTCGTGATAGTTGTCGCGGGTTATGGCCTGCCTGATGAAGCGCACGCCGTGCTGCCTGGCGAGTTCGCCGTCCTCATGCGGATCGATGATGACGAAACGCGTCCTGTCATAGTCGAAATGCCGTTCGATCAGCGGCAGGGTACCCTTGCCGATCGAGCCGAAGCCGATCATGACAATGGGTCCGGAAATCTTCGCGTGGATTGGCGAGGGCGGGCTCATCGATGGTCTCCAGGGGATAGCGGACGGCGGGGGTCAGACAGTTGGACGAGGATCAGGCAGCGCGTCGCCTGGCGGTGACTTCGATCTCGACCTTCATCTCGGGCTTGTATAGGCCGGCAACGACCAGCAGCGTTGCGGCGGGGCGGATCTCTGCGAGAATTTCGCCGCATACCGCGAAATGGGCCTCTGCATCTTTGGGGTCGGTGATGTAGTAGGTCGCACGGACAATGTCCGCCATGGCGAAACCGCTTTCCTTGAGAGTGGCCTCGATGGTCCTGAAGCAATTGCGTGACTGGCTCGTGATATCCGCGGGCATGATCATGGTGTCATAATCGTAGCCGGTGGTGCCGGCGACGAATGCGAAATCGTCATCGATCACGGCGCGGCTATAGCCGGCGATCTTCTCGAAGGGCGAGCCGGTGGAAATCAGGCGGCGGGGCATCAGAACCTCGGTCCAAGCTGGATCGAAAGCGGGATCGGCGGGGTTTAAGGGCTTTTCGCGGATACGCGCAACCCCTTGCGGGCTCATCGGGATGGCCGGGTCACGTCGGAGAGCGGGGACCTAGCAGCGCCCCAGCGGCGCACGAAGATGTCCCTGAGGATCATGACCGAAATCATGATCAGCAAGACCGTCGTGATCGCGCTGCGGACGCGCGAGCGCGCGCCGTCGCGTAGTGTGGAATGACTCTCGGGCATGGTCCTACGCCACGTGTGGCATGAGCAGCGCCTTCCTGGCGCGGCTTGCTTTCGGTTTCGGCAACGGTGCGCCGGTGGCGACAATCATCCCCCAGGCACCGTCGAGAGCGCCTTCGCGCAGTTCGAGGCCGAGCAGGCGATCATGCTCGTAAGGGCCGGGCAGCGACAATTCGCCGGTTCTGGCGGCAGAGAAGCCGAAGCGGGCGTAGTAAAGCGCATCGCCAAGCAGGATGACCGCGCGATGACCACGTGCCTTCGCCGCCGCAAGCGCGTGGTCCACCAGTGCGACCCCGACGCCGAGCTTGCGGGAGGAACCCTCAACCGCCAGCGGGCCGAGCATGAGCGCCGGGATGCCCCCGGCGCTGACGTGCCACAACCGCACAGTCCCGACCAGTCTGCCCTGGCGCATAGCCGAAAGGGCAAGGCCTTCGGCGGGCGCGCGTCCGTCGCGCAGCCGCTGGCAGGTGCGCAGATGGCGGTTGTCGCCAAAGCAGGCATCCAGCAGCGCTTCGCGCGCGACGACGTCCGAGGCTCGCTCCGCACGGATCGCGAACGGGGCGGCATCGGGGGTGAGGGCAACCGTGGTCTTTCGAGCAGCAGTCATGGCACGTCAGTCCTCGCTTGCTGCGGCCGCGGGCCGCAGGAGCGTTGTCGAAATTTCGGATGCGAGGATAGGAGCCGGCGCGCCGGCTCCCCTTTTCGAGCCTCAGGAGAGGCCGGTCAAATGTGGTAGGTCTTCAGCGGCGGGATGCCGTTAAAGGCCACCGACGAGTAGGTCGACGTATAGGCGCCGGTGCCTTCGATCAGCAGCTTGTCGCCGATCTCGAGCGTTACCGGAAGCGGATACGGCATCTTCTCGTACAGCACGTCGGCGGAGTCGCAGGTCGGGCCCGCGAGCACGCACGGCGTCATCTCCGCGCCGTCATGCGGGGTGCGGATCGCGTAGCGGATCGACTCGTCCATCGTCTCGGCGAGGCCGCCGAACTTGCCGATGTCGAGATACACCCAGCGTACCTCGTCCTCGTCGCTCTTCCTGGAGATCAGGACGACTTCGGTCTCGATGACGCCGGCGTTGCCGACCATGCCGCGGCCCGGCTCGATGATCGTCTCCGGGATCTGGTTGCCGAAGTGCTTGCGCAGCGCGCGGAAGATCGACCGGCCGTACTGCACGACCGGAGGAACGTCCTTGAGGTACCTGGTCGGGAATCCGCCGCCCATGTTGACCATGGACAGGTTGATGCCGCGCTCGGCGCAGTCACGGAACACCGTGGAGGCCATGGCCAGCGCCCGGTCCCATGCTTTCACCTTGCGCTGCTGCGAGCCGACATGGAACGAGATACCGCACGGCTCCAGGCCCAGGCGCTTGGCGAGGTCAAGCACCTCGACCGCCATCTCCGGGTCGCAGCCGAACTTGCGCGACAGCGGCCACTCGGCGCCGGCGCAGTCATACAGGATGCGGCAGAACACCTTGGCGCCAGGGGCCGCGCGGGCGACCTTCTCGACCTCGGCGGAGCAATCGACCGCGAACAGACGAATACCGAGCGCGAAGGCGCGCGCGATGTCGCGCTCCTTTTTGATCGTGTTGCCAAAGGAGATGCGGTCCGGCGTCGCACCGGCGGCCAGCGTCATTTCGATTTCGGCCACCGTCGCGGTGTCGAAGCAGGAGCCCATCGAGGCGAGCAGCGACAGCACCTCGGGCGCCGGGTTGGCCTTCACCGCGTAGAACACGCGGCTGTCCGGCAGCGCCCTGGAGAAGGTCTGGTAGTTCTCGCGCACGACTTCGAGATCGACGACGAGGCACGGTTCGGTGTCCCGGCCTTCGCTGCGGCGGTTGCGCAGGAATTCCTGAATGCGTTCGGTCATAGCACTCTCCCAAACAGCCCCAGCGACGGGGTTCCGTTCAAAATGGTTCTCGGACGTGAGTGCTTCGGCATTTGTCGCATGATGGAGACGCGACGAAGCCTTGAACTCAGACCGAACTGTGCTGCCGTGGATTGGTTGGGAAGGATCCCGCCCGCACACCTGGCAATGAAGGACAAGCCTTTTCAGTAGCCCGCGCCGGCGGTGG
>JAGXAF010000108.1 GCA_018971675.1 Bradyrhizobium sp. | reverse complement strand
CGACTTCGCCGTCCGCTTCAACATCGCTCGTCCACATGCATAAGCACGTGACAACGCCGAAGCGTCCACCGCATCCTGATCCAACGTTCGTGACGATGGCCAACGCCCCTCTCTCGGAACAGGACGTCGCTTAAGGGCAACTGATTTGCGCCCGGCGTCAACCAATGGTCCGTCGATCGCCTGCAGATATTCGTGTTGACGGAGTGGTGGTGTAGTCGCGGCATTCCCTGCCGCTAACGCTGGTGCTTTCACGCCTCGCCGCAAAGCCATCGATTGCAAATCCGTCATCACCGGACTTTGTCCCGGCGATCCACGTCTGGCTTGCTTTGCGTGATTTCAAGGCGTGGATGGCCGGGACAAAGCCCGGCCATGACGCAAACATCGACGTGATGTGCAGAGAGACGCCGCGCCCCTACAGCCCGGTATATCCCGCCTTCACCGGATCGACGCTGCCGTCCAGCTCGCGCAAAAAGGTCAGGCCGCAGACAGCCAGCCGATGCGGGTCTCTCTCCCCGGCCTCGAACAGTTTGGCGACGTAATCCGTCACCCTGGTGCGGGCCTCTTCGCGCGCGGTGTCGGAGCGATTGAGTAGCGCATAGGTCTGCATGATCCGGTCAATGGCGGTTTCCATGGACACCTCGAGTTTCTGAACTTTCAGGAGAGCTTTGCGGCTTCGAACCTGGCGATCGCCTTGTTGGCAAGCCTGATCTTGTTGCATTCGCCGCGATCAAACATCCCGACTATCAACTCCAGCAGACGGTCGTTGACGGCAGGCGTCCGGGAAATCGCGCCGGTCCTGCGCAAATAGTCGGAGGCGATGGCATAGGCGTCGCCGACCGCCTCGACATTCATCACCTGCAATCCGCGCTCGTCCAGCATGGGTTCCAGCCCTCGACTACCCGGGGCAAGAACCGCGCAACGGCGATAAAGTTCCATTGGGCGGAATTTCGGATCGGCAAAACAAAAACGCACCGGGAAACGGCAAGCCGCGCCCGATGCGTCCTTGGGAAGTGTCTCAGGTAGTCTCAAGCCGCCGGTCTTTTGCGACGCCGGCTTAGCCTGGTCTAATTTTTAACGCGTTTTCTTCACGCGAACCGGTATCCACTTCGCTCGAAAACGCTATGGAAATTCTCAGAGACGATAGAGGATCTGGTCGGTCCAGAAGCGCTCGAGGCGGTGCAGCGACTTGTTCAGGGTCGCGAACTCCTCGTTCGAGATGCCGCCGACCTGTTCCACGGTCTTGACATGCTTCTGATAGAGCGCATCGACGATGCGGCGGATCTCCTGGCCCTGCGCGGTCAGGCGAATGCGGACCGAGCGGCGATCGACGCGAGAACGCTGGTGATCGAGGAAGCCGAGCTCGACCAGCTTCTTCAGATTGTAGGAGACGTTGGAGCCGAGATAATAACCGCGGGTGCGCAACTCGCCGGCGGTCAATTCCTTGTCGCCGATGTTGTAGAGCAGAAGCGCCTGCACCGAGTTGATATCGGCACGGCCGCGGCGATCGAATTCATCCTTGATGACATCGAGCAGGCGGCGATGCAGCCGCTCCACCAGAGTCAAAGCTTCCAGATAAAGCGGCTGAACCTGGACCTGCTGCCCCGGCGCGCGCTCGACGGTTTCCACCGCGGTTGCTGCGGCTTTCATCATGACACTTCCCCTGTTGTCGTTTTTGCGACTTATTCGACGAAACTTTTGTCCCGCCTGATGGGTGCAAACTTAAGGGGCGCGTTTGAAGATCAGCTTAAATAAGAGAATAAAGAGATCATGAATTTAAGACAGTGAATCGCGGATTAAGCTCATGGAAAACGGGTCTTTTTCAACCCTTCGTTGACGGTGCAGCCGCGATGTTCACGCTTCGTCTGCTCTGCTGTCGCATATGGAAACAGCTTCCCTCGAATTGGCAACGTCTGTGTAACAGGTGTGGCGGCCGCGTCGGGGTGACCGAAAGGTTACTGGAACAAATTTTCAGAGAATTTTATCGCTAGCGGCCGAATTGCCGGGAAAGACGCTGGTTCCGGTGTGGCCATCCTTCGAGACGCGCGAAACCGCGCTCCTCAGGATGAGGACGCACGCACGGCGGTATCCGGCGTGTAAAGTGCACGCTGCACACTACATCCTCATGGTGAGGAGGCGCGCTTGCGCCGTCTCGAACCATGGGCTGCGAATACTGCCGCCATCCTTCGAAACGCGAAGGCGCGCTCCTAGGATGAGGCCTGATGGCTGACCTATGGCGGTCGCTCTCGTGCCGCCATCCAGGCCAGCACGAGATAGGCCGCGAGCATCACCGCTTCGAGGCCGACGATGGCCAGGCTGCCGCCATAGATTCCGGGAAACATCAGTTCGATCACCGCCATCGACACCACAGTGGTCAACCACACCACCGCGCCCCAGGGCGTGGCCAGCCACAGACCCACAGCGGCGACAAGTTCGATGACGGCGAAATATACCGTTGCGGTCTGCCAGGCCATCGGCTGGTTCTCGAACGCTTCGTCTTCGCCGCCGACGAAGCCCGTGACTTGCGCCCAGTGATAGAGGCCCTGGAGCACCGAGATCACCGCCATGATGCGCAGGAACGTCACCAGCCGCCGGGTCCACTTGTTGTCGTCGCTGGATTCGATCCGTTCGGATGCAATCGCCGCAACCGACATGGCGGCGTCGCGCTGCTCGCGAGAAGGGGCTTCAGACATTGGAGATAGCGTTCTGGGAGATAGTGTTCTGGGAGATCGTGTTCATTGGCGCGAATGACCTGTTCATCCAGTCTTGAACCTCCAGGCCGGCAAAATCAATTGCCGCGGCAGCGGGTCACGGTCGCGGTGACGGCGTCCGCGCAAGGTGCTAGATTGGAGCCAGTCAAAAGCTGGCCTGTTCAAAGGCAGCCTGTCCTTTCCGGAGTATCTGTCTCATGGCGATCAAATTCGGGCGTCCGATCGAAATGCGCGAAACCGCGCACGCCAGGCCCGCCGTCCCTCCGCTCGATCTCGCCATTCGGCCGCGCCGCAACCGGAAGGCGGAATGGGCGCGCCGGCTGGTGCGGGAAAACGTCCTCACCACGGACGACCTGATCTGGCCGTTATTCATCGTCGACGGCCACAACCAGCGCACGGCCGTCGCCTCGATGCCCGGCGTCGACCGGCTCAGCGTCGACCAGGTGGTGCGCGACGCCGAACGGGCGGTAAAACTGAACATTCCCTGCATCGCCCTGTTTCCCTTTACCGAGCCATCCCTGCGTGACGAACATGGCTCGGAAGCCGCCAACCCCGACAATCTCGTGTGCAAATCCGTGCGCGCCATCAAGAAGGAATTTCCGGGCCTCGGCGTGCTCTGCGACGTGGCGCTCGATCCCTTCACCAGCCATGGCCATGACGGGCTGATCGAGGACGGCCGCATCCTCAATGACGAGACGGTCGCGGTGCTGGTTCGGCAGGCGCTGGTGCAGGCCGAAGCCGGCTGCGACGTGATCGCACCGTCCGACATGATGGACGGCCGGGTCGGCGCGATCCGCACCGCGCTCGACGCGGCCGGATTCCTCGACGTGCAAATCCTGGCCTATGCCGCCAAATATGCCTCGGCCTTCTACGGCCCGTTCCGCGACGCTATCGGATCGGCCAAGACCCTGACCGGCGACAAGCGCACCTACCAGATGGACAGCGCCAATTCCGATGAGGCGTTGCGGGAGGTCGAACTCGATATCGCCGAAGGCGCCGACATGGTGATGGTGAAACCAGGCATGCCCTATCTCGATATCCTGCGCCGGGTCAAAGATACCTTCGCGATGCCGACCTTCGTCTACCAGGTCTCCGGCGAATACGCGATGATCGCGGCGGCGGCCGGCAATGGCTGGATCGACGGCGAACGCGCGATGATGGAAAGCCTGCTCGCCTTCAAGCGCGCCGGCGCCGATGGCGTGCTGACCTACTTCGCACCGCGCGCGGCGGAAAAGCTGAAGGCAGAGCGGTAAGCCATCTGCACGCAAACGTCGTCATTCCGGGCCGCGCTCTTGCGCGAGCTATGGTGCGCAATTGCGCACCTGAGAATCCATAACCACTGTGCTGATGTTCATCGCGAAACGGCGTTTCTGCAAAACATTGCGACAGGGCGTATGGATTCCGGGCTCAGCCCTGCGGGCTGCCCCGGAATGACGACGATGAGTCGCCGAATCGCCGGAACATTGCTTGCAGGTAATAATATTCAGGCCTTGCAACCGGCCTTGCGGTTCCCATGTCTCGGTCGCCACGCCTTCACTTCGCGCTCTCACTTGGCGTGCACGATCGGAAAGGACTGACCATGACCTATAGCGGTTCGTCTGACACCCCGTCGGGCGGCGGGCCTCAAGGGGTGTGGCGCAATGATGGCGCGGCGCAGCCCCATGCCTTCGATCCCTATCTGCATCCGGAATTGTTTCGCGGGGTGCTGACCCGGCGGTTTTTCGCGTTCCTGATCGACCTCATGGTGCTCTCGATCCCGGTCGTTCTGGCCTGCCTGTTCATCGCCGTGTTCGGCGTGGTCACGCTGGGTCTGGGCTGGGCGCTGTTCTGGCTGGTGTCGCCGGCCTCGATCATCTGGGCACTGGTCTATTTCGGTTCCTCGCTGGGCGGTCCGCATTCGGCGACGCTCGGCATGCGCGTGATGGATCTGGAGATGCGCACCTGGTACGGCGCGCCGGCTTATTTCGTGCTCGGCGCCATGCATGCGGTGCTGTTCTGGATTTCGGTATCGTTCTTCTCGCCGCTGGTGGTGCTGGTCGGGCTGTTCAACGGCCGTCGGCGCCTGCTGCACGATATTCTGCTGGGAACCGTAATTATTAACAGTTCAGTTGGTGTGCCCGTGCCACAAGCGGTGCGGAGCTACTGATCGTGAAGCAGGACATACCATCGGGCAGGATGGCCGGGTAAACCGATTGACCATTCGTCTCGACGGCGCGATGCTGGATGTCGCTGCTTCGGAGCTGACAAGACAACGTGACCCAGCATTCGCGTGATACCCCGCAGTTCTATCTGACGGCGCCCTCGCCCTGCCCCTATCTGCCGGGCCGGCACGAGCGCAAGGTGTTCACCCATCTGGTGGGCGAGAAGGCTGGCGACCTCAACGACCTCCTGACTCATGGCGGCTTCCGGCGCAGCCAATCGATCGCCTACCGCCCGGCTTGCGACCAGTGCCGCGCTTGCGTCTCGGTCCGGGTGGTTGCCAACGAGTTCCGCGCCTCGCGCAACTTCCGCAAGATCATCGCGCGCAACGCCGACGTCATCGGCGAACAGCGCAGCGCGGTGCCGACCTCGGAACAATATTCGGTGTTCCGGGCCTATCTCGACCATCGCCACCGCCACGGCGGCATGGCCGACATGACGGTGCTGGACTACGCCATGATGGTAGAGGACAGCCATGTCGAAACCCGCATTGTCGAGTATCGCCGCCGCAATCCCGACAGCGGCGTCACTGGTCGCGGCTCGGACCTGCTCGCGGTGGCGCTGACCGACATCCTCAGCGACGGACTGTCGATGGTTTATTCGTTCTTCGAACCGTCAGAGGAAAGCCGCTCGCTCGGCACCTACATGATCCTCGACCACATCAGCCGCGCGCGACGGCAGGGCCTGCCTTATGTCTATCTCGGCTACTGGATCGAAGGCTCGAGGAAGATGGAGTACAAGGGTCGCTTCCTGCCGCAGCAGCGGCTCGCCCCTTCCGGCTGGCTGCGCATCGGCGCCGCCGGCGACGGGCGGTCGGAACCGCAGGAATAGCTAGACAAAACGACCTCATCCTGAGGAGCCGCGAAGCGGCGTCTCGAAGGATGATTGCGTGGCACATGGTTCGAGACGGCGCTAACACGCCTCCTCACCATGAGGCGTCGTTATGAGGCGGACGGAATTCACCCTGCCAGATAGTCCCACACCAGCTTCGTATTCAACGCGACGATCAGGGTCGCCGTCAGCGACGCCACCAGGGTCAGCCAGCGCGGCGCAACGAACGGACCCATCTTGCTGCGGCTCGCGGTGAACATCACCAGCGGCACCACGGCGAACGGCAATTGCAGCGAAAGCACCACCTGGCTGAGGATCAGCAGCCGACCGGTTGCCTTGTCGCCCGCCCAGATCGTTACCACCACCGCCGGCACAATCGCGATCATCCGCGTCACCATGCGCCGGAGCCAGGGCGCCATGCGCAGGTTCAAAAATCCTTCCATCACGATCTGGCCCGACAAGGTCGCGGTGATGGTCGAATTCAGCCCGCAGCACAGCAGCGCGACCGCAAACAGCGTTGGCGCCAGGGTCGAGCCGAGCAGCGGAGCCAGGAACGTATACGCCTGGCCGAGTTCGGCTATGTCAGTCTTACCGGCACGATGATAGGTCGCCGCCGCCAGGATCAGGATCGAGGCGTTGATGACGAGCGCCAGGCATAAAGCGATCGAGGAATCGATGGTCGCAAGCTTGATCGCCTCGCGCTTTTCCTGCTCGTCATCGCCATAGGCGCGAGTCTGTACCAGGCCGGAATGCAGATAAAGATTGTGCGGCATCACGGTCGCGCCGAGGATGCCGAGCGCGAGATAGAGCATCTCACGATTGGCGAGGAGGTCCGTGCTCGGCACAAAGCCCCTGATGACAGCGCCCCAGTCCGGATCGGCCATCGCGATCTGGATGCCAAAGCAGGCCGCGATCACGCCCAGCATCGCCACCACAAACGCCTCGATCCAGCGGAAGCCGAACGCCTGCAGCGCAAGGATCAAGAACACATCGGCCGCGGTGATGACGACACCTATTTGCAGCGGAATGTGAAACAGCAGATTGAGGCCGATCGCGGTGCCGATCACTTCGGCAAGATCGGTCGCGGTGATCGCGACTTCCGCCGACAGCCACAAGGGCAGCGAGACCCAGCGCGGAAAGGAATCGCGGCAGGCCTGCGCGAGGTCGCGGCCGGCGCCGACGCCGAGCCTTGTGCATAGCGATTGCAGCACGACCGCCATCAGGTTCGACAGCAGCGCAACCGTCAAAAGCGCGTAGCCGAATCGCGAACCGCCGGCGAGCGAGGTCGCCCAATTTCCGGGGTCCATGTAGCCGACGGCAACTAGATACCCCGGACCCATGAAGGCCAGCAGCTTACGCCAGAACGGCCCCTGCCGGGTCGTCCGTACCGAAGCGAACATCCCTGCCAGCGACGGCTCGCTGCGCGCCGTGCGCCAGCCTGGGGGCATGGGACGGTCGCCCGCTACCGCCGCCGGCGCTGGGGAGGCAGGGGATAAATTGCGGGTGCGTGCGTCCATCCGAACAGGATGGCGGATGTTTGCATTTATTGCAACTCATTTGCAAGAGCATCTAGGAAAGAGCCAGTTCCGGCAGCGGCGGCCGGACACGGTCGGCGAGCCGTCGACGACGCCGTGTTAAAGATGGCTCCGAGGTCACGCAGGACGGTGTTGTTCCCGGTGATATTGGTTGGACGTTGCAGCGATCACCTGACGATTGCCGCTATCTGCATAGCGACGCGGACGAGATCGCTCTGCCGCGTCACGCCGATTTTGACGAAAAGGTTGTGGAGATGGCTGCGCGCCGTGGTTCGCGCAATGCCAAGCTCTTCCGCTGTCTGATGCAGAGTCTGCCCGGTCAGCAGTCCGGCCAGCACACGCGTTTCCATGCGCGTCAGCGCGAAGGCGACCGACATCGCCTCGGCCCCGTTCGCGCCGCCGACCCCCCCTCCGACAAAGATGACCGCCGTCGCTTTCGGCTGGAGCCGCGAGCGAGCCTCGCCATGCTTGAGGGACAGGACATGAGCGAGCACAGGTGGCTCGCCCGTGTCCGTGAGCCGTAACGCGAACCTGGCCTTGCCGAGGGACGCTTCCTCACGATCCGCCAGGGCGATCGCGGTATGGAGTTCTTCGGTCGCGGAGGTCCGGTTGGCGCGGAGCGTCCCACCATTGCCCTGGATCGGGCCGCCGGCCCGCATCATCGCTTCCGCCGCGCTGTTGGCATGTAGTATGGTGCCGCCGGCGTCGGTCATGACGACGCCGATGCATAATGCGTCCAATGTCTGCTTGGCGCTCTCGCTCTCGACCGTCTTAAGATCGATGAGGTCGCCGATCGTCACCGCACGTCGGATATGCGGCGCCAGGAGGCGCGCCAGCGTGACCTCTCGTTCGGTGATGAGGCCGAAATCCTTGTGCCGGCTGAGCCCAAGTTGCGCCTGCCGCGTGGGGGAATTCATGAGCACCATTGCCATCGTATCGACGATGCCCTGCGGCTCGGCCCACTCCTTCAGCATACGCGATTGCTGTCGCATCTCTGGCGACAGATGGCGCGAGAGCACCTGAGGTTCGTCAAGCGGCAAATCGCGCACGACGGGCAGCCGTTCCCAGGACGAGATCTCGGCGGCATGGAGCGGAAGGCGCTCGAGCCAATACGGGTCGATGCGACTCGTCTTTCTTATCAAGGCGCCGCTACCATTGACCCGGTCGATCACCGCTAGCCAGGCGTTCTCGCAGCGCATGATTTCCTGGATGCCGACCAGGGTCGCATCCCAGTGAGAAGGGTCGAGCGCACAGTCATAGATCGAGCCGATCAGCGCCGAGGCGGCATCAGGACGGTTCAAGGGGCGCGCCTCGGCGGGCAAGGTCAGGCGGCTTCATCGCGGCCGACCGTTCGGATTTTTTCCCAGACGCGGGCAGACTTGGGAACGTCGAGGTTGAAAATCGTATTGAACGTGTCCGCGAGATGATCCGCGCTCGTGATGCGTAGTTCGCTGACGCTGGCTGCCGTCACGCTGCGCAGGCAATCGTTCTTCAGGGCGACATAGCCATCCGCGTTGTGCCGCAGGATCGCCAGCGCGTTTGTGAACGGCGAGCCGGGATCCTGCGTCAGCCAGCCAAGCGTAGCGGCCATGGCGGCTTCGTCGCTGTGGTCGGGCCGGAAATCGAAGCTGGGCGCGAGGCCATTCGCGTGGTTATGGAAACGGAGCCAGCCATCGTCCGTCGGCGAGATCGAAAAATCAAAACCGCGCTGGCTGATCGGCCCTACGGCAAGCGGTACTGGTTCGACGATGGAGTCCGACAGGCCGACCTCGGCAAGGTACGGCCGGTCGAGATCGACACGCAGAGTCAGATGGTTGCCGATGGCGATGTCGCCCATCGTTTCGCGATTGACGCCGCCGCACAGGCGGGTCACGCGGAAGCCGAGCGCGGCGAGCGCCGCACCGAACAGACCGTTCATCTCGTAGCACCAGCCGCCACGCTTTCCTTCCACCATTTTGGCGAAGGCGGCGGCCGGGGCGATCGAGGCCGGCCATCCCATGAAAGCATCCAGCGCCTCCCAGGTGAAGGCCATGAGATGTGCGCGGTGAAGTGTCGACAGGCTGTCGACGTCCAGAGAAACCGGCCGGCCAACCCCGATCCTTGCGAGATAGGCGTCCAGTTGACCGGACGTCAGGGTCATTCCATTTTCGCCTGAAGAGAAGCGCGTCATCCTTCGTTTTCCTTTCGATGGACCGTTTCCGCGGTTTCCACCGCGATCAGCGGGTGCCGATCACGCGGCGGACAGGGCTCTTCGGGAAGACCTGAGTGCGAAGTCCTCGATTTCTGCTACGAGCCGTGCAGGTCCCGGACCTTCCTCAGCAATGGCACGCCCAAGAGCCATCGCCCGCTCGGCGAAGCTCGGTTCTGAAAGGACGCGCCGCACAGCCTCGCCGAGCATTGGCGGGGGTACTGAAGGATCGAGGCGCAGGCCCGCTCCGTGATAGTCCACGCGCGCGGCGTTGTCGTTCTGATCGCGCCCCATGGGAAGAACGACGAGGGGGACGCCGTGGCTCAGCGATCGCATGATCGTGCCGTGCCCACCGTGGGTGACGACGGCGCGGGCTTTGGTCAGGATATCGTCATGCGCTGCATTGGGAAGACTTGTGACATTCGCCGACGATTGAAGACGAAGTTCCTCGAGTGCTTTGCCGAGGGTGACGACCACCTCGACCGGCTCCCCGGCCAAACCGGATATCACCCGCTGGAGCACCTCGGCTTGCCCCTGATTAGTGGTGCTGAACGATACGAGCACGCGTGGCCGCACCTCGCGTGCTGGTGGGCTCGTCCAGCGTTCGTGGGCCCAACTCGGCATCTCCAGAAGCGGCCCCACATAGCGCACGCGGCCCGGCAGGCGTGCGGTGGGAAAGTCGAAGCTGCTGCTGGTGGCAAGGAGATGGCGGCCGGCGCTCAACGGCTGTTCGTGGACATGCGCCAGCGGCGCGAGGCCGAAATGAGCACGGGCGGCGTTGAGGCGAGGCAGGAAGCCGTCCCATAAACGCTCGACCATCGCCGAAACCTCGGCGTCGCGCGCTCTGTCCGCCGCCGACCGGGCGGGCAGAAAGCCCGGACCGAACGGCGGATGTCCGGGGAGAGGCCAAAGCGAGATGTTGCTTGCGAGCAAGGCCGTCGGAATTTTCGCGATTTCGCCCGCGAGCATGCTGCCGAACAGCATATCCGTGCCGAGAAGGATATCGGACGGCTCCGTTGCCAGTGCTTCGAGAATATCCTCGGCATGGGATTGCGCTGGTCCGACGAAGATCCGTTCGCACCCTCTTTGGAAGCCGGCCAGGGGATCGGCGGTTTCCCAATCACGCACGAAGCAGCTTTCGGGTGAGCGATCAGGACGGTTCGGGGCGCGCTTCCATGGCAGGAATCGAGCCCCCGCCTCGATCGCCTCCGTTCTCATGGTGTCGTCGGCGATAAGGCGCACGTCATGGCCGCGGCCGGCCAGGGCGCGCACGGCCGCGAGCGTCGGCGGCACGTTGCCGCCGCCTTCCCAGCAGACCGCCAGGATGCGCAGATGCGGCGGCGCATCTGTCGTCTTTATCATTGCCTTGGTCCTCTCTCGATGGAGGCCGGATCAGTCGACGTATCCTCACGCAGCAGGCGCTCGATCGCCTGCGTCATGAGCCGGTGTGTCTGTGCCGCCGAATGTCCCTGCGCCCGACGCAGCAGATGCCAGACCCAGACATCGGTCTGGACCAACAACTGCGCGAGCCGATCCCCGCGGGCCTGGCCGTCGAGCTTGTCGAGCCAGGCCCTGAACATGTCCTCGGTCCACTCGCGGTGACCTTTGCGTCCGCGATCGAGAACGGCGGCGAATTCGGGAATGCGCGCTTCCTGCCCGAGCGTCCGTAC
>JAGXAF010000107.1 GCA_018971675.1 Bradyrhizobium sp. | reverse complement strand
AGATTGATGGCGTTGTTGTCGCGCGCGGCTTGCGACATCGCCTCGAAAACAGTGACGGGAAGGTCGGCAAAGACCTTGTTCATCGAACGCATGGAACGATCAGGCACCGGTCTTGGTCGGCAATCCTGCTTGCTTCCAGCCGAGCATGCCCCCCGCAAGGTGCTTGTCATAAGGCAAGCCCGCGGCCTGCGCGGCCAGCGACGCCGTTACCGAGCGCTTGCCGGAGCGACAGGCGAACACCACCTGTTGTCCTTTCGGATCCGGAATGTCGTTCGGATCGAAGCTCGAGAGCGGAACCACGACACCGCCCGGATAGGCTTCGGCCGCCACTTCATTCGGTTCGCGCACGTCGACCAGGAGATAGCGTCCCTCCGCCATGCCCTTCGATACTTCCGCCGGCGTTAAATCCTGCACATGATGGTTCGCCACGCTTGTCCTCCCAACGATTTTCGGTACTGCGGAACACCGGCACTGCCGACCAACCGCATTTCGGGGAGCAAAGTCGCCCCTGGCGGTACGAAAATCAAGCGGGGAGAAACACCCTGCAAGGCCGCTAGACGCTGACCTGCGTTCCCACCTCGACCACCCGGCCGGTTGGAATCTGGAAATAGTCGGTAGCATCGTTGGCGGTGCGGCTCAGGGCGATGAACAGATGGTCCTGCCAGCGCGGCATGCCCGAATGCGCGGCCGGCTTCAGCGCGCGTCGTGACAGGAAAAATGAGGTCGACATGATGTCGAACTGCCAGCCGAGCTTGCGGGCGATCGCCAGCGTTTTCGGCACATTAGGCGATTCCATGAAGCCAAACCGCAATGTCACCCGGGAAAAGGTCGCGCTGATCTGCTCCATCCGCACCCGCTCGGACGGGTCGATCCGCGGCGTCGGCGCGGTCTGGATGGTGAGAATCACGTTCTTTTCATGCAGCACCTTGTAGTGCTTCAGGCTGTGCATCAGGGCGGTTGGGGCGCTTGCGGGATCGCTGGTCAGGAACACGGCGGTGCCCGGTACCCGCTGCGGCGGCCGCTTCTCCAGCATCGCCACCAGGTCGGCCAGCGGAAACTCCAGCTTGCGTGATTTCTCCGACAACAGCCGGCTGCCGCGCCGCCAAGTGTACATCAGAAGCATCACGACCGAACCCAGCGCCAGCGGCACCCAGCCGCCATCCACGACTTTCAGCAGGTTCGCCGAGAGAAAGGTAAGATCGAGGAACAGGAAAGGCGCGATCAATGCCGCGGCCGCGACCGGCGACCATCTCCACACTTTCCAGATCACGACGAAACCCATCATCGCTGTCACCACCATGGTGCCGGTTACCGAGATGCCGTAGGCCGACGCCAGCGCGCTCGACGAACGGAACATCAATACCAGCAGGGTTACCGCGACCAGCAGCAGCATGTTGATACGCGGGATATAGATCTGGCCGGAATGCGATTCCGAGGTGTGACGGACTTCAAATCGCGGCAGAAGTCCGAGTTGAATGGCCTGGCGGGTCAGGGAGTAGGCGCCGGTGATGACCGCCTGGCTGGCGATCACGGTAGCCACGGTGGCCAGCGAGACCATCGGCAGCAGCGCCCAATCCGGAAACATCAGGAAAAACGGGTTCTCGACGGCGCGCGGATTGCCAAGCAACAAGGCGCCCTGCCCGAGATAATTCAGCGCCAGCGACGGCAATACGATGAACAGCCAGGCGGTCTGGATCGGCCGCTTTCCGAAATGGCCGAGATCGGCATAGAGCGCCTCGGCGCCGGTGACGGCGAGAAACACCGCGCCCAGCGTCACGAAACCGATGATGCCGTGATGAAGCATGAAGGCGACGGCATGAATCGGATTGAACGCAAAAAGCACCTCGGGGTGCCGCATGATCGGGCCGATTGCCCCGATCGCAATGACGGCGAACCATGCCGTCATGATCGGCCCGAAGAAGGCTGCGACGCGTGCGGTGCCGCGCGCCTGAACCGCAAACAGTGCAAACAGGATGATGATCGTCAGCGGCACCACATAGGGGTCGAACGCGGCGGTGACGAGTTTGATGCCTTCGATCGCCGACAGCACCGACAGCGCCGGTGTGATCACCGCGTCGCCATAGAACAGCGCGCCGCTGATGATGCCGAGCAGCACGATCGCGCCGGCCCTTCGGCTGGCGGCGCGTTGGGCCAGTGCCATGAGCGCCAGCGTTCCCCCCTCGCCGTTATTGTCCGCCCGCAGCAGGATCAGGACGTATTTCAGCGTCACCACAACGATCAGCGCCCACAGGATCAGGCTGACAACGCCGAGCACGGCCTGTGGATCGACAATCGCCGAGCGGCCGCTGGCTGCGATCACGGCCTCACGCAACGCGTACAGCGGGCTGGTGCCGATATCGCCGTAGACGACGCCGATGCTGCCCAGCATCAGCGCTGTGAAACCGGCGGTGGAATGAGCGTTGCCATGAGCATTGTCCGCCGTCGTTTCCGCGGCGGGGCCTGCGACATCGGTGGTCATGGGAACGAACGCCTCAATGCTTCACTGCACCATGGCAGAGCGAGCCGGCTTATAGCCCTGCGCTTGGAGCATAGCCTACGCCGATTCTGGGCCCATGTCATGCAAAAATGCATAGCTTGGTACCACTCAGATCGCTTTTCAGATCGTCACTCAGATCGTCACTTGGGTCCCGACCTCGACCACGCGGCCGGTCGGAATTTGAAAATAGTCGGTCGCATCGTTTGCCGAGCGGCTCAGCGCGATGAAAAGGTGGTCCTGCCATCGCGGCATGCCTGACTGCGCCGACGGCTTCAGCGAGCGTCGTGACACGAAAAACGAGGTCGCCATGATGTCGAACTGCCAGCCGAGCTTGCGCGCGATCACCAGCGCTTTCGGCACATTCGGCGATTCCATGAAGCCGAACCGCAGCCGCACAAGAGCGAACTTGTCACTGATGGTTTCCATGCGGACGCGACCGGCCACGTCGACGCGTGGGGTCTGCGCGGTCTCGATGGTCAGGATCACGTTGTGTTCGTGCAGCACCTTGTTGTGCTTGAGATTGTGCAACAGCGCGGTGGGAGCGGAATCGGGATCGCTGGTCAGGAAAACCGCGGTGCCCTTGACGATGTGGGGCGGATGTTTTTCGAGGTTCCTGATCAGATCCCCGAGCGGCACTTCGGTGCGGCGGATCTTGGCGACCAGAATTGCGGCGCCCCTGCGCCAGGTCCATATCGTGGTCGCCATCGCAAGGCCAAACAACAACGGGACCCATGCGCCATCGAGCAGCTTCAGCAAATTGGCACTGAAGAAGGTCGTATCGGCCACGACGAACGGGATGATCAGCGCGGCCGCCGTCGCCGCGCGCCAGTTCCAGAGTTTCCAGATCACCACGAAACCCATGATTCCGTCGGCGACCATGGTGGTCGAGACCGCGATGCCGTAGGCCGAGGCGAGCCCGCTTGAGGTGCGGAACAGCATCACCAGCAGCAACACGCCGGTCAGCAGCAGCGTGTTGACGCGCGGCAGATAGATCTGGCCGGCATGCGCCTCGGACGTGTAGCGAACCTCGAAGCGCGGCAACAGGCCGAGCTGCACGGCCTGCCGGGTCAGCGAATAGGCGCCGGTGATCACCGCCTGGCTCGCGATCACGGTCGCCACGGTCGCCAGCGCGACGAGCGGCAGCAGCAACATTTCCGGGACCAGCCGGTAGAACGAATTCTCGATCGCGGCGGGGTTGGACAGCACCAGCGCGCCCTGGCCAAAATAATTGATCAGCAGCGAAGGCAGCACGAAATAGAGCCATCCGGCCTGGATCGGCTTGCGTCCGAAATGACCCAAATCCGCATAGAGCGCTTCACCGCCAGTGACCGCCAGGAAGACGGCGCCCAGCGTCACCATTCCGACTGTGCCGTGAGACAGCAGGAACTGGATTCCATACCAGGGATTGATGGCGGCGAGCACGGACGGATCATCGCTGATGTTGACGAGGCCCATCATCGCGAGGCTCGAGAACCAGACCACCATGACCGGTCCGAATGCGGAAGCCACGCGCGCGGTGCCGCTGCTTTGCACCGAAAACAACACGACCAGGATAAAGACCGTCAGCGGCACCACGTAATGTTCCAGCGCCGGCGTCTCCAGCTTGAGGCCTTCGACCGCCGAGAGCACCGAAATCGCCGGCGTGATCATGGAATCGCCGATGAACATCGATACGCCGATCACGCCCAACGCCAGCAGCGGCCAACTGCGCCGACCTAACGCGCGTTGGCCCAACGCCATCAGCGACAGCGTACCGCCCTCGCCATTATTGTCGGCGCGCAGCAGCAGCAGCACGTATTTCGCGGTGACGACGACAAAAAGGGCCCACAAGATCAATGACAGGACGCCGAGCACCAGGCTGCGGCTGACCGGCTGCGCCTGTGCAGCCGCGGCTACCGCCTCGCGAAACGCATAAAGCGGCGACGTGCCGATGTCGCCAAAGACCACGCCGATGCTCCCGAGCGTCAACGCCCAAAAGCCAGTCGTGACCGATCCCTCGGAAGTTTCGGCTGATGGGACGCTGAGAGCCATTTCGCTTGAAAACGCTCTGTCGGTTGTTTTGATCCGGCTCGGCTATCGATGCTTCTGCGGCGCCTGTCAACCGATTGACACAGCGATAAGCGGTCTGCCGGGACAGCCGGCGGCTCTTGTATACATGGTAATATGGTAACTTGATGAACTACGGTTTCAGGTCGGGCGGCAGCGCCGGATCTTCCCGCATCAGCGTGATGGTCACGCGGCGGTTCGCGGACAGCGAGGGATCGTCCGGAAACAGCGGCTGGGTATCGGCCTTGCCCGAGACCGCGAAGATGTGGGCCGCCGGGAGCCCTTCCCGCTCCAGGATCTGGCGCACCGCGTTGGCGCGATCGGCAGACAGATCGAATGCGTCATAGTCGCTTTGCGCCGGCACGAAGCCCGCCGCGGTATGACCGACGATCGAGACGCGCAGCGGCGTCGCCTTGAGCGGACCGGCGAGTTTCTCGATCAGCCGGCGGGTGCGCTCGTACGGCACCTTGGATCCGTCGGCGAACATCGACCGGCCATCCTGGTCGACGATCTCCAGGTTGAGACCTTCCTTGGTTTCCTCGAACATGATGTGCTTCGAAATCTCGGTCAGCTCCGGCATGTCCTGCAGCGCCTGCCGCAACGACGCCGAAGCCAGCGCGAACTCGCGGTCCATCTTGAGCTTGGCACCTGATTGCCTGGCATCCGCGTGCTGATCGGGGGTGGGCGTATTGGACGCGTCTTCCGGCGAGATATGGGCCGCGTTCTTCAGCTTCGGCCGAGTCGGCAAGCCGTCGGATTCGATGACGCCGGAATAGCGCTTCTCGGTTTGCACGCCGAAGGCATCGCGCATCGAGCCCGCGACGATCTTGAGCTTTGCGTTGTCCATGGTGGAGAACGCGACGAGCATCACGAAGAAGCTCATCATCAGGCCCATCAGGTCGGCGAAGGTCACGAACCAGCCGTGCCCTCCTCCATGCGCGTCGCCACGTTTCTTCTTGGCCATGGTGGTTGTTCCGGACCTGGATCGGCCGCCTTACGCCGGGACCGGCTCGGCTTCTTCTTGACGGTGCTTTTCCGGCAAATAGGCCAGCAGCATTTCCCTGACCAGCGCCGGGCTCTTGGAATCGCGGATCATCAGAATGCCGTCGATGATCAGCGTGCGGTTGGTCTCCTCGTCGAGCAGCTTGCCATGCAGCTTGTCGGCGATCGGCAGACAGAACAGGTTGGCAACGACCGCGCCGTACAGCGTCGCCAGCAACGCGGTCGCCATGAACGGGCCGAGTTTCGATGGATCGGTCATGTTGGCGAACATCTGCACCATGCCGATCAGGGTTCCGATCATGCCGAACGCCGGTGCGCAGTCGCCGACCGCGCGGTAAATCTTGCTGCCTTCGTCCAGATGCATCAGGAAGTTGTCGCGGTCGCGCTCGAGATTGTCGCGGATAAATTCGAGATCGTAGCCGTCGGCGACGTAGCGGATGCCCTTGGCCAGGAACGGCTCGTTGGTTTCGACCTTTTCGAGACCAACAGGTCCCTGCTTGCGCGCGATCTCGGCGATACGGGCCAGTTCGTCGACCAGATCGTGCGCGGCCAGGCGGCTCATGGTGAAGGCGAATTTGGCGCCAAGCGGCAAACCGTGCATCAGCGCGCTGAGCGGAAAGCGGATCATGGTGGCGGCGATCGAGCCGCCGAAGATGATGATCACGGCATGTTCGGAGAAGAACATGTGCAGATCGCCGCCCAGCAGCACCATCGTCGCAATGACAAGGATGCCGGACGCGAGCCCAACGCCTGTCATGATATCCATGGGAAGCTCCAACGCGTAGGGTCCGGCCATCCTGGACGGAGACGCGGCCCGTCCTGAGCCGCGTGGAACGACCCTACGGTCCGGGCAATTAAAGACGCGTTACCGAATTCGGTAGGCATAACAATTGGTTAAAAAATAGCTAGACGCCCGGCGGCCGTTCCCTGTCTACGACCGCATCGACGACAGCGGAGACGTTTGCCGCAGGCGCTATTTGCGGGACCGAAGCTCGGCAAAAATACAAGCCAAACGGCCGGTCCGGCACCCTCGATCAGACGTTGGCCAGACCGTGACGCCTGCCCATTCCGGCTGATCCAATCCTTCAGGCCCGGCCAGGCCGGGCGGATTGCACGGTCACCGGCGGCCAGGGACGATCCGGCCGATAGAACAATGCGAGCTTCAGACTTTCGGCAATCCGCTCCGCCCGTGCCTGGAACTCGGCGCTGATCGCATCATCAAACAGTTCGTCAGCGGTTTCCTTGAACAGCGCGAGCCAGCGCTCGAACAACGGCGGCTGAATGCCTGGAACCGCAAAATGCTTGACGACCGGATTGCCCTTGTAGCGGCCGGTCCGGAGCATTACCGACGACCAGAACGCATACATCTTGTTCAGATGCGGGCCCCAATCACCGGGAATGGCACGCAAAAAGATCGGGGCAAGTTCCGGATCCCGGCGAACCTTGGCGTAGAACCCGTCAACCAGGAGTTGGATACCTTCCTCGGAGACGTGATCCAGCCTGGCAACAGAGGCAGTCATGCCACGACCCACACGACCACGACGCCGAGCACGGTCCAGAACAGCGAATTGACCAGCATGCGGACGAGTTCCGTATGCCGGGTAATGCCGATGGCACGGCAGGCAGCAGTTCCAGGCCACAGGAACGGGGCTGCCACGTTATCGCCGACAGAAGCATGGGTTTTCATCGGTCTCTCCTTTAAGATGTATTCAATATGCCTCTTATATTTCCAACCTTGCCACAAAGCAATATCTATTATACATCTTTTATTTAATGGCGGTCATAAACGGCGAGCGAGGAAACCGGTGCGCCTGACGGTCTATACGGACTATGCGTTGCGGATACTGATGTATCTCGCACTCCGGGACGATCAATTGGCGACGATCGCGGAGATCGCCGAGAGCTATAAGATTTCCAGGAACCATCTGATGAAGGTAGCACACCAGTTGGGTGTCGCCGGCTTTGTCGAGACCGTGCGCGGCCGTGGCGGCGGATTGCGGCTGGCGAAACCGATCGGGGCCATCGGGCTCGGCGAAGTGGTGCGTTATACCGAACCGGACATGGCGATCGTGTCGTGCTTCGATCCCGTCGGTGAGTCCTGCGCCATCCAATCCTGCTGCGTGTTGAAGCGCGCCCTGAAGACAGCGCGTGACGCCTTTCTCGAAGTGCTTGACGGCTACACCCTGAGCGATCTGATCCAGCCGGGAGCAAGGCTGACCGGCCTGTTGGGCATTTCGCCGGTCAACGAGACGGCTTCAGCAGAACCGCTGCCTTAGCGGCCGGGTTCAGCCCTTCCGCATCATATCCGCGAGCTGGCGTTTAAGCGTGCGCACTTCCTCGAAGCGCTTTGTGACATCGCGAAGGATGGCCACGGTGCCCGACGGCCGCCGCGCCTGATCTCTCGGCACCGCGATGGTGAATTCGACCGAAATACGCTGCCCGCTTTTGGTCTGCGCCGGCACCGACAGGAGGTCGCCATGGCCGTAGTGGCTCTCGCCGGTCGCCATGACACGATGGAAGCCCTCCCAATGACGGGCCCTCAGGTTTGGTGGGATGATCAGGTCGAGCGACTGGCCCATGGCTTCGTCCACCGAGAAGCCGAAAATCCTGGTTGCGCCGGGGTTCCAGAAACGGATGATGCCGGCATGATCGGTTGCGATGAGGGCGTCCGACTCCATCGTCAGCAGCGCCTCGGCAAGTCCATCCGGCACGTTCATGGCATGATCATTCCGGATCAGGGCTCCTTCCCCTGCTCCATCGCCAGTTCCGCCTGAAGGTTTGCGACATCGCGATAGATCGAGGCCACGGCGAGCACGCGGCCCTGGCTCTTGTAACGCAGCAGGCAGTCTCGCGCCTTGATATCGCCGTCGACGGCGATCTCGTCCCACGCATCGGCGTGACCGACATAGTTGATCGGTACGTCGTAATGCTGACTCCAGAAGAACGGCACGGCGTCGAATGCCTCGCGCGCGCCCAACATGTTACGTGCCGCGGTCTGGCCCTGGCGCTGCGCCACCACCCAGTGCTCGACCCGGATGTTCTGTTTCGAATGCGGATCGGGCCAGCGCGCAATATCGCCGGCGGCAAAAATTCCGGGAACGCTGCTTTCGAGGAATCGATCCACGACGACACCGTGGTGGACCTTGAGGCCGGCCTTTTCCGCCAGCGTCAGGCGCGGACGCACGCCGACGCCGACGACAACCAGATCGGCCTCCACCACGCTTCCGCTTCTCAGCGTCGCACGCCTGCCGTCAATCGCGGTCACGGTATCGCCGAGATGGAAAATGACGCCGTGCTCTTCATGCAATGCGCGTATGAAATCCCCCATCTCCGGACCGAGCAAGCGCTCCATCGGCCGCTGTTCGGGCGCCACGACATGGACTTCGATCTCGCGCGCGCGCAAGGCTGCAGCAACCTCCAGCCCGATAAAGCTTGCGCCGATCACGATCGCGCGGCGCGCGCCGCTGGCGCCGGCGATGATCGCCCGACTGTTGGCGAGCGTCCGCAGCGTATGAACGTGCGGCTGGTCGGCGCCAGGGATCGTCAGCCGCACCGGCTCCGCCCCGGTCGCCAGCAGCAGACGATCGTAGGGAATGTTGCCACCGGCGACGGTGATGTGGCGCGCCTTGGCGTCGACCGCGACGACCTCGCTGTTGAGCCTGATGTCGATGCCGGCCTCGGCATAAAAACCATCTGGGCGGAGCGGCATCCAATCCTCCGGCGCGTTGCCGGCAAGATAATCCTTTGACAGGTTCGGCCGATCGACCGGTGCGGCCGCCTCGTTGCTCAGCATCACGATGCTGCCGCGGAATTCGTTCCGCCGCAGCATTTCCGCCGCGGCGAAACCCGCAGCGCCGCCGCCGACGATCACAATTTTTTCGGGCGCGCCGGCCGATACCTTGCTGGCTGCCTTTGGCTGCTCGCGCTTGCGACGCACAAGGATACGATCATCTTCCCGCTCGACCTCCCAGACTGCGAGCGGGCTTAACGCTGGCGCGCGGATCGCCTCCCCGGTTCGCAGATCGAAGCAGGCATGATGCCAGGGACAACGAATACCGCCGTCAGCGACGATCCCGTCTACCAAGGGTGCGTGATAATGACTGCAATGCGCATCGATCGCGAAAATCTCGGAGCCGGATCGCACCAGCAGGACTTCCTGATCGCCGACATGGCCCAGCAAGGTCTCGCCCTTGAAATCACTTGCGCTCACGCCATGGGACAGATCTGGCCCTGCGGGCGTTGCCTGCTGTTCAGCCATGTTTCCTCCTGCATTGTGCAGAACAATCGAGCCGTATTCCGGTTCAGCTTGCCATGCCGAGGAATTCCTGGCGGGTCAAGGCATTGTCACGGAAACAGCCCAGCATGCGGCTGGTCACGAGGTCGGTACCGGGCTTGTGCACCCCGCGGGTGGTCATGCAGTGATGCGTCGCCTTGATGATGACGCCGACGCCCTGCGGCTTGAGCACCTGGTCGATGGTGTTGGCGATTTGCGCGGTCATTTTTTCCTGAATCTGCAGGCGTCTGGCATAGACGTCCACCAGCCGGGCCAGCTTGGAAATACCGACGACCCGGCCATTCGGGATATAGGCGACCCAGGCGCGCCCCACTATCGGCGCCATGTGATGCTCGCAGTGGCTTTCGAAGCCGATGTCGCGCAGCACGATCATTTCGTCGTAGCCTTCGATCTCCTCGAAGGTCTTCTCCAGGATCTCGACCGGATCCCGGCTGTAGCCGGAGAAATACTCCTCGAATGAGCGGGTCACGCGCGCCGGCGTCTCGATCAGGCCATCGCGATCAGGGTCTTCGCCGGTCCAGCGGATGATCGTCCGAACCGCAGCTTCGACCTCGCTTCGGGTCGGTTTCTGGACTTCGGCTTTCGGCGTCATTGCGCGATCCAGCGCACGCACATTCGGGCTCATCGGAGGTCCTTCTTCATGGCCGGGCTCATGCCAGGCGCGATATCAATTAACAGGCCATTGGATGGTCCTGAGGCGGAATAGTTCCCGGTTCCGGCCCATATCTACATGACGCCAATACCCCGGATCAAACGCCAGTTCCGTCCATTCTGCCAGAATATTTTGCGCCATCTTATTCCGCGGCGTGTTTTTGCAGGCCGTTTTTCCCGGCTGCCGAGGCATCGGGCTTGCCGCCGCCCCGGCTCCAGCGCGACAAGGCGTTCGAGAGGTTGTCGAGGTAGAGATAGACCACCGGCGTCGTGAACAGCGTGAGCGCTTGGCTGACGATCAGGCCGCCGACCATCGCATAACCGAGCGGCTGGCGGATTTCCGAACCGGTGCCGGTGCCGAGCATCAGCGGCACGCCGCCCAGCATCGCCGCCATCGTCGTCATCATGATCGGCCGGAACCGCAGCAGCGCCGCCTTGCGGATCGATTGCTCCGGCGACAGATGCTCGTCGCGCTCCGCCGAGATCGCGAAGTCGACCATCATGATGCCGTTCTTCTTGACGATACCGATCAGCAGGATGATGCCGATCAGCGCGATCAGGCTAAAATCGAATCCGGACACCATCAAAAGCGCCAGCGCGCCGACGCCGGCCGAGGGCAGCGTCGACAGGATCGTCAGCGGATGGATGTAGCTTTCGTAGAGGATGCCGAGGAT
>JAGXAF010000310.1 GCA_018971675.1 Bradyrhizobium sp. | reverse complement strand
TTCCGCGATGCGCTCGGTCGGCGCGGAGGTCGCCTCGCCATGGTTCTACCTCCAGCTCGGCCTGCTGCTGACCGGCGCCGGGATTTCGATTGCGGACGCCAGGCTGCATCCTGACCGAGTTCGCCGAGGCCGTGATGAAGTTCGCTTTGACGGTCTGGATTCCCGACCCCGACGGCATGGACAATGTGAAGAGCGAGGTGATGCTGGCGCTGTGGGATGCCTTCAAGCGAGAGGGCATTCGTGTGCCCTACCCGGTGCGCGAAATCCGCGTCCGCGGCGGCGCGCTGCCGGTCGAGAATACCGTCGTGGAGGTTCCGACCTGATGCCGCGTGGCAACCCCGGCTTGCGCCGGGCGCCGCAGCCATTAAATTGACTTTCAAATCAATTTTCCCGACGCCCTCTCCAGCACCAGCCGCCAAGGCATGATCCGTCCATGAGCTATGTCGAAGCCTCCGATATTCCCCTCCGCAAGACCGGGCAGATCAAGCTGCACGGGCAGAACGGTTTTGCCGGCATGCGCAAGGCGGGTAGACTGGTCGCCAAATGCCTCGATGAGCTGACCGATATCGTCAAGCCAGGTGTGGCGACCTCGCGGATCGACGATTTCGTGCGCGACTTCGCCTTCGGCCATGACGCTTATCCGGCGACCCTGATGTATCGCGGCTATCGTTATTCGACCTGCACCTCGATCAACCATGTGGTCTGCCACGGCATGCCCGGAGACCGGGTGCTGAAGGAAGGCGATATCGTCAATGTCGATGTCACTTTCATCGTCGAGGGCTGGTACGGCGATTCCAGCCGGATGTATGCGATCGGTCCGATCGCTCGTAAAGCCGAGCGCCTGATCGAGGTGACCTATGAAGCGATGATGCGCGGCATTGCTGCCGTCAAACCCGGCGCCACCACCGGCGATATCGGCCACGCCATCCAGAGCTTCGTCGAGCCGCAGGGCATGAGCGTGGTGCGCGATTTCTGCGGTCACGGCCTCGGCCGCCTGTTCCATGACGAGCCGAACATCATCCATATCGGCCGTCCGGGCGAAGGCGTGGCCTTGAGGCCCGGCATGTTCTTCACCGTCGAGCCGATGATCAATCTCGGCAAGCCGCACGTCAAAATCCTGTCCGACGGCTGGACCGCGGTGACCCGCGACCGATCGCTGTCGGCGCAGTTCGAGCATTCGGTCGGCGTGACCGCGACCGGTGTCGAGATTTTCACGCTTTCGGAACGCCACGGCGAAAAGCAAGTGGCCTCGGTCTGATTTTCAGGTAACGCCCGGCCGCTGCTTTCGGCAACACTTGTTTCGGCAGCACTTGCCGGTTGCAAAAGCCGTCGGGTGCGGCATGCTGACCGCCGATGGCCAGCAAATCCAGAGAGCCGACGACATCTGCCGGGTCCGCCGAGCCGCCGGATTATATCGGTCATCGCGAGCGGCTGCGCGAACGCTTTCGCAGCGCCGGGCCGGGGGCGCTGAGCGACTACGAGTTGCTCGAACTGGCGTTGTTTGCGGCCTTGCCCCGGCGCGACACCAAGCCGCTGGCGAAGTCCCTGCTCAAGACATTCGGGTCGTTCGCCGAGGTCATCCACGCGCCGGAAGCGCGGCTACGCGAGGTCGACGGCATCGGCGAGGCCTCGATCACGCAATTGAAACTGCTGGCCGCCGCCGCGACCCGCATCGCCAGGGGCGAACTGCAACAGCGCAAGACGCTGTCGTCGTGGAACGACGTGGTGGATTATTGCCGCACCAGCATGGCGTTCGCCGACAAGGAGCAATTCCGCATCCTGTTTCTCGACAAGCGCAACCAGTTGATCACTGACGAGGTGCAGCAAACCGGCACCGTCGACCACACACCGGTCTACCCGCGCGAAGTGGTCAAGCGCGCGCTTGAACTATCCTCAACCGCGGTCATCCTGGTGCACAACCATCCCACTACCCTCTCTTCGATCACGCTAGGTCACGCCCAAGCACATTAAATCACTGATAAAATAGCGATTTTTGGGTATTGCGTAGTGGGGGCGGTTTTGGCAAATTGGGGGCTGTAAAAGGGGTAGAAAACGGCCTTCCGCTCCCAGCTAGCGATCCCTGCTTCTCCTCGACCGATCCCAGTTCCGGAAAGGAGGAAAACGCTATGCCCGCCCTAACCGATACCGCGATCCGACATGCGCTGAAGCGCGTCGAGATCAGTCACAAGCAAGAGAA
>JAGXAF010000106.1 GCA_018971675.1 Bradyrhizobium sp. | reverse complement strand
CTGATCGAGGGCCACACCGACGCGGTCGGCAACGATGTCGACAATCTTTCATTGTCGGATCGCCGCGCCGAAGCCGCTGCCGAATTGTTGACCCAGCAATTCGGGGTTCCCGCGGAGAATCTGACGTCGCAGGGTTACGGCTCGCAATACCCGAAGGAGAAGACCGACGGTCCGAGCCGCATCAACCGGCGCGTCACCATCCGCCGCATCACGCCACTGCTCAACGGCGGCACCGCCTCGCTGCCGCCCCCGCCTCCCGGCACGATGCCGCCGCGGTAAGCGCGCCGAGAACGCAAAATGGCCGGGAGCAATCCCGGCCATTTTTACTATCTCGATCCGTCATCATCCGCGAAGGCGGGTGATCTGGGGCGTGGACTTATAAGCACGGAGCCACAGCCTGATCGACGTGAGCTGGACGAACGCGAGGTAATTTGCCGCGAGCTTATCGTGGCGCGTCGCGATCCGACGACATTGCTTGATCCGATTGAAGAACCGTTCAACCTGATTGCGGGCGCGGATAAGGGAGGCACCAGCATGACAGAGCAACGCTCGGGTTTTCCAATCCTTGCATTCAAGCATTCGGCGGCGTTGGAGAAGTGGCTCTCCTCACAACCCATCGACACGCCCGGGGTTTGGATCAAGTTCGCAAAGAAAGCAGCGCCAAGGGCGACTCTGACCAAGGTAGAGGCGATCGACGCCGCACTCTGTCACGGATGGATCGACGGAAAGCTCGAAAGATATGATGATTTGCACTGGCTCGTCCGCTTCACGCCGCGCAAGGAAAACAGCAAATGGTCACTTAGGAACCGTCAAAGAGCATCAGAACTAATGGAACAAGGGCGAATGCGGGCTGCTGGTCTCGCGCAAATCGAAGCGGCTATTGCAGATGGGCGATGGGATAGGGCATACGCCCCGGCCAGCAGCGCCCAAGTGCCCAGCGATCTTAACAGCGCGTTGAAAGCGAATCCGGCGGCGGCCGCTTTCTTTAAGACGCTGAGCAGCAGAAACCGCTATGCAATCCTCTACCGCATCGGCGCAGTCAAAAAGATCGAGACAAGAGAGCGAAAAATCCGAGAATTCGTAGCAATGCTTGAGCGCGGTGAGACAATACATAAATAATCGCGCTGCCCCAGCGTTGGCACGAATGGTCTTTTGGGTCGATTGAAAATGTGTCCATCTGCAGCGATGCGTTTTGCGCAGGGCGAACGTGAACTTCGGAGCATCCTATAGCGTTCTTTATGAGTACACGGCCCAGTATTCCAGAGCGTTCGCGTTTGTCGCAAGCGCTCCGGAATACTGGATCGCCCGGTCAAGCCGGGCGACGACGCAGAATTTGTTGTGAGCCCCTCAATCCTTGTCGTTCTCCAGCTTGAAGATCGGAGAACCCTCGCCGCTCGAGAGCAAGCCGGTATCCGCGTAGAGATCCAGCTTGACGCGGGTATCGGCGATATCGAGATTGCGCATGGTGAGCTGGCCGATGCGGTCGGCCGGCGTGAACGCCGCATCCTCCACCTTCTCCATGCTGAGCCGCTCCGGCTTGTAGGTGAGGTTGGGGCTCTCGGTATTCAGGATCGAGTAGTCGTTGCCGCGGCGCAGCTCAAGCGTGACCTCCCCGGTGACGGCACGCGCCACCCAGCGCTGGGCGGTTTCCCGCAGCATCAGCGCCTGCGAATCGAACCATCGCCCCTGATAGAGCAGTCGGCCGAGGCGCAAGCCGCTGATCCGGTACTGCTCGATGGTGTCCTCGTTGTGGATGCCGGTCACGAGGCGTTCATAGGCGATGTGCAGGAGCGCCATGCCCGGAGCTTCATAGATACCGCGGCTCTTGGCCTCGATGATCCGGTTCTCGATCTGGTCGCTCATGCCGAGGCCATGGCGACCGCCGATGGCGTTGGCCTCCAGGAACAGCGCGACCGGATCGGCGAAACTCTGCCCGTTCAGCGCGACGGGCTGGCCTTCCGCGAAACGGACAACGACCTGCTCGGCCTTGACATTGCAGTCGTCGCGCCAGAACGGCACGCCCATGATCGGATTGACGATCTTGATGCCGCTGTCGAGGCTCTCGAGATCCTTGGCCTCGTGGGTCGCGCCGAGAATGTTGCTGTCGGTCGAATAGGCCTTTTCGGCGCTCATCTTGTAGCCGAAGCCATGCGACGTCATGAACGCCGACATTTCGGCGCGGCCGCCGAGTTCGTCGATGAACTGCTGGTCGAGCCACGGCTTGTAGATCTTGAGGCTCGGATTGGTCAGCAGGCCGTAGCGGTAGAAGCGCTCGATGTCGTTGCCCTTGAAAGTCGAGCCGTCGCCCCAGATGTTGACGCTATCCTCCTTCATGGCCGCGACCAGCATGGTACCGGTTACGGCGCGGCCGAGCGGCGTGGTGTTGAAATAGGCGATGCCGCCGGTCGAGACGTGGAAGGCGCCAGCCTGCACCGCGGCAACGCCCTCGTGCACCAACTGCGTGCGACAATCCACCAGCCGGGCCTTTTCGGCCCCGTATTGCGACGCTTTGCGTGGGATCTCGTTGTAGTCGCTCTCGTCCGGCTGGCCCAGATTGGCGGTGTAGGCAAAAACGCGGGCGCCCTTTTGCTTCATCCACAACAGCGCCGCACTGGTGTCGAGACCGCCCGAGAAGGCGATGCCGACCTTTTCCCCCTTGGGCAAGTTTTTCAGAATCGTGCTCATCAACCTTCCGATCGATCGGGATTTGCAGTGCCGCTCGTGGCCTTAGAGCCTTTTTCGTTCCGATGGAATCGGAACAGGGCTCTAGATTCTAGTTTTGACGGGTTTTCTTCACGCGAACCGGTATCCACTTCGCTCGAAAACGCTCCAGGCGCAAATTGCGTGCCGACGGGCACGCCCTCAGGCCGCTTACGCTGTCCGACCCGGTGGCCGGGCCGCGCCATCCGCGTCAGCGCGGCATCGATCTGCTCGTCGGTCAGACGGGTCTTCGGCCAACGATAAATATAGCCGTGGACCAGCCAGACCAGCAGGAATGTGACCAGCCCGGCGGCCGCGACGTCGGTGAAAAAATGCCCGCCGAACGCCATCCGGAGCACGCTGGTGATCAAGCCGAACAAAGTGGCGCCGACATAGGCGACCGGCCGCCAGGCCGGCGGCGTCAACGACGCGGGCGCATAGGTCCAGAACGCGGTGGCGCCCTCACCGGAGAAGAACGAGCAATTGTGCTCGCAGGTGCCGCGCGGATCCCACCACGGCACAAATGCCTCGGGTCCATTGAATTGCTTCACCACCACGGGGCGTGGGCGGCCCCAATAACTCTTGAAGCCGAGATTGGTGAAGACGCCCGCCGACAGCGTCATGGTGAGCAGCAGGAAAACGATCGCGCGTCCGGACATCCGGAGCCGTTGTTCCGGCCGCACCAGCTTGATGACCAGGGCTGCGAGCGCCGGCAACACTATCGCCCACGCGAGCCACATCGCGCCGTCGCGCATGATCGCCGCGGTCGGGTTGAGTTTCAGCGGAAACGATTTGGTCGCCGGATCGTAGAACAAGGCGGCAAGCTTCAGGTCGAGCTCGGGATAAATCCCGAACACCAATCCGATCACAAGCGCTAGCGACAGCGCGATGAAAAGTCCGGTCCGGTTCATGACTCGGGTTTAGCCGAGGAGATTTGCGATGGAAAGGCTTCGGAGCCTCGGAGGCAACTCTTTCATCCTGCCCTCAAGGAAGGTCAGGTCAGCTCACGGCGCTGAGGACGGAGGCCGCGGCGAGTGCGCCGGCAGTGGCGGCGGAGGCTGTAGCGGGCGCGGCGGCTGCCGCCACGCCCCGGCGTTACGGCCCGCGATCATCCAGTACACCGCGCCGGCGACAATTCCTGCGCCAGTCATGATTTCGAGATGCCTCCGCACGATGCCTTCGAACCGCAGCGTATCGGTATCGAACGGAACCAGGCCGAGATAGCAGGCAAGGCCAACCACACCGCCGCCAATCGCATAGACCAGTGCGCTTCGAATACAGAAAGCTTCGGTGAGGAGGGCGATGATCATCGCCGGCACCAGCGCGAAACCGCTGATGAAGATGAAGCCGAACCCTATGATGATATTCAGTGCGCCATCGTCGACCGGGCCCGCGCCGAGATCGCTGAATTCCGGAAACAGCACCGCGCTGACCACGATGATTCCCGCCACCAGACAGGCGGCGAGGAAAGCGAAGGTAATGACGAACAAACGGCCGATCAGTGCCATGCATCAATCCGAATCAACATCTGATGCCCTCATCCTGAGGAGCGGCCGCTTGGCCGCGTCTCGAAGGATGGCAGCAATTGCGGCCATGGTTCGAGACGCGCGCGATGCGCGCTCCTCACCATGAGGGTCCCGCTTTCCCTCAATCTGTCATCGCCATGGCGCGCAGCGCCTGCCGCTCGCGCGCCGACAATCTCTCGGTCTCGGATTTCAACTGGCCGCAGGCGGCGAGAATGTCGCGCCCGCGCGGCGTGCGCACCGGCGAGGAGTAGCCGGCGTTGAAGATATATTCGGAGAATTTCTCAATCTGGTCCCAGTCCGAGCATTCGTAGCGCGTGCCCGGCCAGGGATTGAACGGGATCAGATTGATCTTGGCCGGAATGCCCTTGAGCAGTTTCACCAGCAGCCTGGCGTCGTCGAGCGAATCGTTGACGTCCTTCAGCATCACATATTCGAAGGTGATGCGCCGCGCATTGGACGAACCCGGATAGTCACGGCAGGCCTGCAACAATTCGGCGATCGGATATTTGCGGTTCAGCGGCACCAGCTCGTTGCGCAGTTCGTCCCGCACCGCATGCAGCGAGATCGCCAGCATGACGCCGATCTCGTCGCCGGTGCGGACGATGTTCGGCACCACGCCCGAGGTCGACAACGTGATGCGGCGACGGGAAATGCCGACGCCTTCATTGTCGGAGACGATCAGGAGCGCGTCGCGCACCGCTTCGAAATTATAGAGCGGCTCGCCCATCCCCATCATCACCACATTGGTGACGAGACGGCTGCCGGTCGGGGTTTCGCGGTCGGCCCAGTCGTTGAGGCGATCGCGCGCCACCATGATCTGGCCGACGATCTCACCGGCGGTCAGATTGCGCACCAGCCGTTGCGTGCCGGTGTGACAGAACGCGCAATTGAGCGTGCAGCCGACCTGCGAGGAGACGCACAGCGTGCCGCGGTCGGTTTCCGGAATATAGACGCACTCGATCTCATGCGCCTTCTCGACCGCATCGCCGCTCGGCAGGCGCAACAGCCATTTGCGGGTGCCGTCATTGGAAATCTGCTCGGCCACCACTTCCGGCCGCGTCACCGTGAAATGCTGATCGAGTTGGCTACGCATCTCCTTCGAGATGCTGGTCATCTCGTCGAACGTCCGGGCGCCGCGGACATAGATCCAGTGCCATAGCTGTTGGGTGCGCATCCTGCGCTGCGCGGGCGCGACGCCGATCCCGCCCAGTCGCTCCGCGATCTCCGCGCGCGACAGGCCGATCAGCGACGGCTTCGCCGGCGGCACATAGATCTCCAGCGCGACCTTTTCCAGGGGCGCGCCCGGCGCGCCATCCACCGTGTCTGTCATGAATATCAGATAGGCTTTTCAAGGCGCTCTGGAAAGGCGCCGTTTCCGCATTCGAACACCGGCGGAATTCGGTGACGTTGACGGCGCTATCGCTTGCAGTCCTGCGCTACCCGATCGAGCGCCTGAGAGAGGCCCTTCAACGAGAAGACATCGGTGGTTGCGGTCCCCTTTGCCGACACGCCCTTGACGACCACGTCAGCGGATTTGCGCATGGCCTCGACCATCCGCTCTTCCTCGGCGGCGTTCTTGATCCACAGGCCATCACCCTGGGTGTACATCGCATAGGTGGCGCCGCCGACTTCCAGCGTCGATTCCGATCCCGGCTTCAGCGTGTAGCCGATCATGACCGAAACCTCGTTGCTGACCTTTTCCGCCGGACGCGTCGAAACGAATGCATAGGCCGGGTCGCGCGGGCGATTTGGCGGATTGGTTTTCGACGAGGAGGGCCTGGCGAGCGCGAAGCAGACCTTCTTGCCGTTCGGCGTCGCGGCATAGGCGCCCCAGGTCCCGTACTGGCCCAGCAATGTCGGCTCAGCGCTGCCGGCGGCTACCGGTGCCGGCCTGGTTTCCGGCTTGGCTGTCGCGGGTTTGGCTTTCGGTGACGCGCCGTGCGCCGGCGCGGAGATCGAAATCCCGCACGTCACCACCGTTGCGACCAAAACTGTCAGGATTCGTCGCGCAGACATCACCGATTCTGGTTCCCTTATCATTGTGACATGAAGATGGCCCGACCTTTGCCGTCCTTCACTGGCCGATGGATAACGAGGGATATCCCATTTCAGGAAGCGGTCGCACATGCGAAGGCTCAATTCTGGCCCCTGGTCAGGAAGCGCGCCACCATGGTTGGCCAACCTGCGATGGGCGAATCGGATTGTAGCCCGACGTCAAATCCGGCATGAGACATCCAGCTTCGTTTGCGCGTTCGAAAATGGGTATATCCATGAAAGCCATTCTTTGCTCGCAATATTGCCAGCCTGACGATCTCGTGCTGGCCGAGATTCCCGATCCCGTCGCGGAGGCTGGCCACGCCGTCATCGCCATCAGGTCGGCGGCGTTGAATTTCTTCGACCTCCTGATGATCCAGGGGAAGTACCAGATCAAGCCGCCGTTCCCGTTTTCACCCGCGGCGGAAGTCGCGGGCGTGATCGAAAGTGTCGGCGCTGGTGTCAGCGGCCTGAAAGTCGGCGACCGCGTGGTGGCATCCTGCGGCCATAATGGCGCGCGCGAAAAGATCGCGCTGCCCGCGAGTTCCATTGTCAGGATACCCGACAATCTGGATTTCGACCGCGCGGCCGGCATTATCATCATCTACGGCACCGCGCTGCATGCGCTGGAAGATCGCGCCGGCGTGAAAGCCGGTGAGACCATGGCCGTGCTGGGCGCGGCCGGCGGCACCGGCCTGGCGGCATGCGAACTCGGCAAGTTGATGGGCCTGAAGGTGATCGCCTGCGCTTCATCGGACGAGAAGCTCGATTTTGCCAAGGCCCACGGCGCGGAGCTTGTTCTCAACTATTCGAAAGAGGATCTGAAGGAGGGCTTGCGCCGGCTTACCGGCGGCAGGGGCGTCGACATTGTCTTCGATCCGGTTGGCGGCAGCTACGCGGAAGCCTCACTTCGCTCGATCGCCTGGGGAGGCCGCTTCCTCGTGATCGGCTTTGCCGCAGGCGACATCCCGAAAATGCCGCTCAATCTGGCACTGTTGAAAGGTTGCGATATCCGTGGCGTGTTCTGGGGCCATTGGGCGCGGCTCCATCCGGACAAAAACCGCGCCAATCTCGAAAAGCTGGTGAAATGGACCGCGGAAGGCAAAATTTCCTCTCATGTCGACCGCACCTTCCCGCTGGCGCAGACCGCGGACGCACTGAACGTGCTGGCGGCCCGAAAGGCGATGGGCAAGGTGATCCTGCATCCGTAGATTTGCTTATAAACTTTAGACTTTTGCATTCATGAGGACGGAACGCCGCAGCCTGCATGATCGGGATTTTGAAAAACCGCCCGGTAAACGCCTCAATGAAACCAAAATATCTCCCAATTTGCGCCGATAACGGCCGTCTTTTGGCCGATTCGCCATGCGATCTAACTCCTGCAGGGCGCGCTGAACGACAATAACAATCGGAAGTTTAAATTCGAGAAATGCAACGCCCCGTTGTAGCCTTTGTGTAATGGGGAAGCATCATCATGGCGGATATCCAGCATGTTGGATCCAACGATCCGAATAACGGCAAGTTTGACCACTTCGCTCAAGTGATTCAGGATATTAGAGAGCTGCGAGAGAAGCACGCCTCCCGACCATCGCCCGATCGCCGGGCCCGCTCCACGAAAGCGACTGTCCCAACGGACGAATCGCTGCCGCTGTTTCTCTCCCCGCCTGACAATCAGAACCCGCAGCCGACCGATCGAGACGCCAAACATCAGGACGCGGACCGTCAGGACAGCTTGCATCAGGATACTCCCTCGCAGGATTCCCCCGATCAAGCGTCCATGCGCCTGGATACCCTGCGTCAGGATACCTTGCATCAAGCCCCTGTGCTTCAGGACGTCCGGCCTCAAGACATTGGGCATCAAGACGTCCCGCGTCCAAACATTTGGCATCAAGACGACTGGCAGCAGACCGCCCTGGAAGCAGACCGCGAGCGCATGGACGCGGTCGTCCCATCGACAATCACAAGAAGCACCGTAAAAAAGGGTATTGTAGCGATATCCGTACTTTCCGCCGTTGCTGCGTTGTTCACGCTGGGAAATCATCGCACGCTGATCGCCGACGCGAGCGCTTCGCTCGCGGCCGTGCTGCCGACGATGTCCAGCAGCAGGGGGGGATCCGCTCCGCTACCGGAGAATATCGCCACGACCGGTTCGGTGCCCGTCACCGCCTTGGCCGTTGCGCCAACGCGCGAGGCTATTGCGGCTGCCTATCAAACCGCGCTGCAGAACCTGCCTCAACCGTCCGCCGCACCAGCGGCAGCACCGGATCGGGCCAATTCCGGCGAGTTCGCTGCGCTGTTGAAGCAGGCGCACGACGGGGATGTCCTGTTGAAGCAGTTCCAGGCGTGGGATGCCGCACAAAACGCCAAGGCTCGGCCGGCGCAATAGCGCGCAATAGCGTTAACGGCAGGGGCGCTCAATCGCCACTGCCAAGCCCGCGCTTCAATGCGGCGCGGGCTGCTTCGCGATGTTCCGGCGTGATGTGGCTCGCGACCAGCCGGATCGCGGTCGCCAGCACGGCCGCGTCATCGGTGAAGCCGAGCACCGGCAGCATGTCGGGAATGAAATCGAACGGCAGGATGAAATAGGCGATCGCGCCGAGCAGCGTCGCCTGCACATGGCGCGGCGTCTGCCTGTCGAATGCGCAATAATAGGCAGCGAGCAAATCCTCGGCGAACGGCAACTGCGACACCACACGCCTGAACTTGCTCCAGAAGCGGCGGCGCACGCTCTCGCGATCCTGCGCCAGTCGGTCGGCCGGCTCGAAACCCACGGTGTGTTCGGTTGCCATCGCGCGCATGTTCCTTCAGCCGCGACATCTGCCCGCGGCGAACGTCCCTCAAGGTGGGGGTCTCCCGGCCTCGTCGCAAGATCGAAGATGACGGCTCAGGCCACGCCGAACTGGCCCGCGATCGCATTCATGGCCTTGGCAAGCTCGATATCGAGGCCGGTGACGCCGCCGGCATCATGGGTGGCCAGCGTCACCTCCACCGTCCTGTAGACGTTGCGCCATTCCGGATGGTGATCGTTCTTTTCCGCCACCAGCGCCACCCGGGACATGAAGCCGAAGGCTTCGTTGAAATCCTTGAAGTTGAAGGTGCGGCCGATCGCGTCGCGGCCCGAAATCTCCGCCCAGCCGTTAAGCCCGTTCAGGGCCTGCTTCCGCGCCTCCGCCGACAATCGCTGCGCCATGACAATCTCCTGTGCTCGACATTCATCACTCTAACACTGAAACGCCTGTCCGGGATCCACCCTTGCCCATGTGCGGCGGGCAGCCGGGTGGTCCGGATCCTCATGGCTGGCAGAAGTCGCCCCTGTAATGCTGCCGTCACACAATCTTCCTGACTCTGTCAGAGCCTGCGGCGATGCTGTTGGGCGATGCTGTTGACGGACCTGAGCGGAGCCTTGCACATGACCATCAAAATCCCCCGCAACGCGATCAGCGGATTGACCCGCCGTCGCTTTTTGACCACCGCCGCAGCAAGCGCTGGCGTTCTCGCGAGGCCCTATCTCAGCCGAGCCGCCGATCGGCCGCGCGTCGTCCACGGCGTGCAGTCCGGCGACGTCAGCGTCGATGGCGGCGTGGTATGGGCGCGCGCCGACCGGCCGTCGCAGATGATGGTCGAGGTCGCCACCACGGAATCCTTTGCGAATGCGCGGGCGCTGCCGCCAGTCGCGGCGCTGCCGGAGAGCGACTTCACCGCCAAGATGCTGCTGGAAAACCTGCCGGCCGGACAGGACATTTTCTATCGCGTCCGCTTTCGCGATTTGTCGCACACAGATGTCCTAAGCGAGCCCGTGGTCGGCCGCTTCCGCACCGCGCCCGCCGACCGGCGCGACGTCAGCTTCGTCTGGGGCGGTGACGTCGCCGGGCAAGGCTGGGGCATCAATCCCGACAACGGCGGCATGGTCACCTACGCCACGATGCTCAAACACCGGCCGGATTTCCTGCTGCATTCCGGCGACACCATCTACGCCGACGGGGTGATTTCGGCCGAAGTCAAACTCGCCGACGGCAAGATCTGGAAGAACGTCACCATTCCGGAAAAGGCCAAGGTCGCAGAGACACTCGACGAGTTCCGCGCCGCGCACAAATACAATTTCCTCGACGACAATGTCCGCGCCTTCAACGCCGAAGTTCCGATCTTCGTGCAGTGGGACGACCACGAGGTCATGAACAACTGGTCGCCATCGAAGCGGATTCCCGATGCCTATAAGGTGCGCGACATCTCGCTGCTGGCGGCGCGCGCCAGGCAAGCGTTCCACGAAATGTATCCCATGCGCGAAAGCCTCAATGAGCCGGGCCGGATCTACCGCACCCTCAATTACGGTCCGCATCTCGACGTGTTCATGCTGGACGAGCGCAGCTATCGCGGCGGCAACGGCCCGAACCTGCAAACCAGCTATGGGCCCGACAGCTACTTCATCGGCCCCGACCAGCTTGCCTGGCTGAAACGCGCGCTGCTCAATTCGCGCGCAACCTGGAAGGTGATCGCCTCCGACATGCCGCTGAGCCTGATCGTTTATGATGACGCCGCCGAAAAGAAAGGCTCGGAGGCGTTCGCGCAAGGCGACGGGCCGCCGCGCGGCCGCGAACTGGAGATCGCCGATATCCTGCGCTTCATCAAGACCGCAGGAGTTACCAACACGGTATGGCTGACGGCCGACGTGCACTACGCCGCGGCGCATTACTACAATCCGGACAAGGCGCAATTCCAGGATTTCGAGCCGTTCTGGGAGTTCGTCTCGGGCCCGCTGCATGCCGGCACCTTCGGACCGAACGAACTCGACAACACGTTTGGGCCCGAAGTGAGATTCGTCAAGGCGCCCGGCGCGGGCAAGCAGAACCTGCCTCCGTCAGACGGCATGCAGTTCTTCGGCCATGTCAGGATCGAGGGCGCGACCGGACAGATGACGGTGACCTTGCGCGATCGCGCCGACGTGGCGCTGTGGTCGACCACGCTCGATCCCAAACCGGGATAGAGGTGAGCGAGTGGCGGACCGGCGAATCCCCGCCGGTTGCGTCAGCTATCTTCGAGATCTCTGGCGCTGTCGTGGGCGAGGAGCTTTAGCACGGCCGCGAGCGCCTCGGTCGAACAGGGCTTCAATAGCCGCGGCCGCTCCGAAAAGACATCCGGAAGCGCGACGTTAGCGCCGTAGCCGGTGACGAACGCGAACGGAATCCCCAAGGCGTCGAGCCGCTCAGCGATCGCAAAGCTTTTTTCGCGGACCAGGCTGACATCGAGCACGGCAAAATCCGGCGCGCGATCGGCGATCATCTGCAGCGCGCGCTCAACGCAGGCTGCGGTCCGCACCGTCTTCACCCCCAGGCCGAGAATCGTGTCCTCGAAATCGAGTGCGATGATGGGATCGTCTTCGACGATC
>JAGXAF010000105.1 GCA_018971675.1 Bradyrhizobium sp. | reverse complement strand
TTGGCCATCGGAATGACTTCGGTGAGGATGTCGAGTTCCTCGGGAACGCCGGGCCGGCCGCCGAACAGGACGTCGACGATCTCCTCGAAATTGAACAGCCAGAACGGCAGTTTCAGATTGCGCGGGTTGAGAACCAGCGCGCGGTCGCCGAAGCAGCGGCCGTACTCATTGTGGACGTCGAGCAGGAAGATGCGCAGGTTCGGCCGCGACTTGAGAATTTCGTTCAACAGCAGCGACACGCCGGTCGATTTGCCGACGCCGGTTGAGCCGAGTACCGCGAAATGTTTGGACAGCATCTCCTCGATATCGACATAGGCGATGACGGACGGGTCCTGCTGCAGGGTGCCGATATTGATCTGGTCCGACCCGCTTGGCGCATAGACCGTGCGCAGTTCCTGATGGTTGATGAGGTCGACGGTGTCGCCGATGGCCGGGTAGTTGGTGACGCCGCGCTGGAATTTCTGGCTGTCCGACGGTCCCAGGATCTCGCCGAGCAGATCGACCGACGCGCTGGCGACGTAGACGTCCGAGGCCGGCAGGTTTTCGCACGACACTTCGGTGATCATCGCGATGATGGTCGAATTCGTGCAGCGGATGCTGACAAAGCGGCCGACCGTGGCCCTTATTTCGGAGACGGCCGTGCGGCTCGTCGCCAGAAGTCCGATGCGGGCGAGGGATCCACGCACCAAAATTACGCGTCCGAAGGGTGTCACTGCTACAGAACCTGTCATTTGCCGGAACTTGCTCTGGCCTGAACCATGCGCAGGTTCGGCTGGAGAAACGGTTAAACCGGCAAAGCATCGTCTTGCTAAATCCGCGACATCTCGTCCGGCTATAACCGCCGCCCGGCGATCCCGTGGCCCGCGTCGCGGAATATCGCTGAGAAATCGATGTCTTGCGGCGGGCGCTTGATCGGGCGCGTCAGCTTCGGCTTAACCACCGGTTAACCAGTTCCTGCGGCGGGGGGATCGGCGAGCGTGCATTGAACTCGGATACCCGTCGCTCGGACGACAAGAGCTACGACTCGCTGATTCGCGCGATCGTTCCGACGCCGGATGATTTTATCGCGCCACCCACGCACCCGACGGCGCAAGAAGGCAGGCGTGCGCTGAAGACCATCGAGTCTTTCCACTCACGGACGCCGCCGGTAAGCGAAGGTACAAAAAAGCCGTGACAGCGGTCGGGCGCTGCGATATGTAGCCGGCCATGATCAAGGCCGCGAACCTGTTTTCCTGGTTTTACTATTTCCAAAGCCCCCGGCAGCGGAAGGAACGCGTTTGATCTGAATTCAAGCCCATCGTGTTCAACCAGCTGCCAGTTTCCTGGCGGCTTTTTTTGTGTCGCCAGCAGACTCCACCCCAAAGGAGCTTCCCGTGACACCTTCGACCGATGACATCCGTATCCGCGAGATCAAGGCGCTGATTTCGCCAAGGCGGGTGATAAGCGAATTCCCGCAGACGCAGGCCTCCTCGGCAACGGTCGCCGATTCCCGCACAGCGTTAAGCGACATCGTGCATCATGCCGATGACCGCCTGGCGGTCGTTGTCGGCCCTTGCTCGATACACGACCCGCTGGCCGCAATGGAATATGCGGAACGCCTGCGTGCCGTGAGGAACCGTTTGTCGGACGAACTCGAGATCGTGATGCGGGTCTACTTCGCCAAGCCGCGCACCACGATCGGATGGAAGGGGCTGATCAACGATCCGGACCTCGACGGCAGTTTCAACATCGATGACGGTCTTCGGATCGCGAGAAAACTGTTGCGCGACGTCAATCAGCTCGGTCTTCCGGCGGGCTCCGAGTTTCTCGACATCGTCGCGCCGCAATATCTGTCCGACCTCGTGGCCTGGGGCGCGATCGGCGCGCGCACCACCGAAAGCCAGGTCCATCGCGAACTGGCCTCCGGATTGTCCTGTCCGGTCGGCTTCAAGAATGGCACCGACGGCAAGGTCAGGATCGCCGTCGATGCGGTGAAGGCGGCGGCGCAACCTCATCACTTCATGGCGGTCACCAAGGATGGCCAATCCGCGATTGCCTCGACATCGGGCAACGGCGATTGCCATATCATCCTTCGCGGTGGACACGCGCCGAATTACCAGCCCGCGGAAGTCGAAGCGGCCTGCCGCGCGCTGGAGGCCGCCGGGCTGGAGCGCTGCGTCATGATCGACGCAAGCCATGCCAACAGCGGCTACGACCCCGCCAATCAGCCGGCCGTCGTCGATGCCGTCGCCGAACAGATAGGCGCCGGCAACCCCTGCATCATCGGCGTGATGATCGAAAGCAATCTGGTCGGAGGCCGACAGACGCATGTGCCGGGCCGGCCGCTTTGCTACGGCCAGAGCATCACCGACGGCTGTATCGACTGGGAGACGACCGTCGAGGCGCTGGAAATGCTGGCCCGTGCCGTAACGCTGCGCCGGCGAACGGCGCGGACGGCCCGGCGTGTCGTTGCATGATGGGGGCCGGCAGGCGACGAGTCTGCCGGGCTCACAGCCTTAAGGCATGCCGCTTCAGCTACGATTGGATGCAGGATGACGCCGGCGTGTCGGTAACGCCCGGATTGCCGCGCTCCGGTCTCTTGATCAACCAAGCCGGGCGATCTTCGGATGATGAACCTGCTCTTTCAGAAGATGAATGATTTCATTTGCATTCAAACGGCGGCGGTTGCCAAGGCCTCGGCGCATGAGTTCGAAGATGCGATACATGCGCAGATAGGCTGGCACGGATGAATGATGGGAATTGAGTTCGTGCTTGGCGTAATACTTGTAGCGCTGCATGTCCTCCACGAGGAACCGGGCGATGCGGTAGTGGTCCTCGTGATTGGCATCGAAACCTTCAAAGCGCACATTCGTTCCAAAGGGTTCCGCTTCGATTGCAACGCGTTTCTTGTCGGCCTCCGAGAGATCCGCGTAGGCTTCCTCGATGGACATCCACATATCGAGAATATCCGTTGTCTGCTTCACGGCAGGCGGATCGTCCTCCGGCTCAAACGGAATACTTTGATACTGCCAGTTGATGGCCCACAGCCTGTCCCTGTTGATGGCCTGGGAGACAAAATTGCCATCTATTTCGCCTTTGACATTCAAGGCTTTTTGCAGGTCGGCTAGCATCAAAATAATCAGCTTTTCGCCGTCGCTGAGTTTCATCTCATCCTCCCAGCATTGACTCTGAGCCTCCCAGCATTGACGGAGTGTAATTCAGTCGAATTTCAACCGTGAAGGCCTACCATAGGCTGACACAGGAACTTGTTCAGCGGAAGCACAGCAAGTTTCCGGCGCGCCGGATTGCGCCGCGAGAGCGCGAAGGCGCCACCGCCTATGTTGACGCTCAGGTTGGCTATTTGAAATTGAGGGAAGAGACAACGCTGTGCTCGTGCACATGCGTCCTGGCGATTACCCGGGCCTCAAGCCTCGGAAGGATGGTGGGATGCTTTGCGGTTTTGCGGAATGGCTGGGGAACTAGGATTCGAACCTAGACAAACAGAGTCAGAGTCTGTTGTGCTACCATTACACCATTCCCCAAGAATCACACATTAAATCAATAACTTAAATTGCTCACAGGGAGCCCGGACAGGATCGGAACCTCCCGTCGGGCTGGCCCGTTCTACTCGTTTCGTCCGGGCCTTGGCAAGCGCGCGGCGATCGCGTGGCGCACCGGCAATCGCGAAGGTGCGACCGCGAGCGTGGTCGTCAGGGATCGGGGCACGAGTGTGGGTTCGAGGAGATTTCCGACCGATCCGGGTCGAGACGCTCCTGCGATGCCTGGCCCGGAAAACGGCAGCGCATGTTGCGACTTTTCCCAATGCGACGCGGGATGGCGAAGCATCGTCCAAACGGGTGCCAGGCCGACCCGGCGCAGGCCAGCAGCGTCTCGCGCATCGTCCGCGGCCGTGGGGTCGCAACTTGCCCGCCCGGAAGCGCCATGCAATGTTGGAACTGTTGATAACAAGGGCAGGCTGCGGCGTTCTGGAAGCGTCCCGGCTCAATGCCCGGCAGGGTGGAAATGTTTCGGAGACGATCAACATGAGGTTCAAGCGTGTGTTCGGGCTGCTTTGTGCCGCCTCGATTTCGTTTGTGCTGGCGGGCGCGGCTTCCGCGCAGGATAAAACCGTCAAGATCGGTGCCGTGTTTCCGCTGAGCGGCAACGCCGCCAGCGCCGGCATTCATGCCAAGGCGGCGATCGAGACCGCGATGGACATCATCAACAACGCCCATCCCGAACTTGGCAATTTTCCGCTGGCGAAGAACGCGGGCCTCGCCGGCCTCGGCGGCGCCAAGGTCGAGGTGGTTTTCGCCGACAACCAGGGCAGCCCCGCGACCGGACAGAACCAGGCGCTGCGCCTGATCACCGAAGAAAAGGTGGTCGCGCTGACCGGCGCCTATCAGTCCGGCATCACGCTGACCGCGAGCGCGATCGCCGAGAAGTACGGCATTCCCTTCGTCAACGGCGAGTCGACTGCCGCCAATCTCACCGAACGCGGCTTCAAATGGTTCTTCCGCACCACGCCGATCGCGTCCGATTTCGCCAAGGTCTATTTCGACTTTCTCACCGATATGAAGGCAGCGGGCGCCAAGACCGATACTATCGCGCTGGTGCACGACACCACCGAATACGGCACCTCGGTCGCCAGCGTGATCACCAGCGCCTTCAAGGAGAAGGGGATGGCCATCGCGGAGGACATCTCCTACGTCGTCAATGCCACCGACGTGCAGAGCCAGGTGCTGCAGCTCAAGGAGAAAAAGCCCGACGTCGTGATCATGGTCGCCTATACTTCCGATGCGATCCTGTATTCGAAGACCATGCAGGCGCTGGACTACAAGCCGCCGATGATCATCGCCGACGATTCCGGCTACTCCGATCCGTCCTTCATCAAGTCGGTCGGCAAGATCACCCAGGGCGTGTTCAACCGCTCGTCCTGGAGCGTCGGCCCTCCAGGCTCGCCGACCGCGATCATCGCCGATATGTACAAGAAGAGGAGCGGCGACGAGATGGACGACACCGCCGGGCGACAGATGCAGGCCTTCTTCGTGCTCTGCGATGCGATCGACCGCGCCGGCTCGACCGATCCCGCTAAGATCCAGGCAGCGTTGAAGGCCATCGACCTGAAGCCCGACCAGCTCATGATGGGCTACAAGGGCATCAAGTTCGACGAAAAAGGGCAGAACACGCTGGCATCCGGCGTCATTATCCAACTGCAGGACGGCGAGCACTACGTCAGCGTCTGGCCAAAGGCTACGGCCGAGAAGGCGCCGATCATGCCCTTCAAGGGCTGGTGAGAAGGTGGCCAAGGGCGGAGACATTGTCTCCGTCCTGTTTTTGCGTCTGGCAGCATGATCCGGAAGAGAGGAGAACGGTTTTCCGAAAAGATCGTGCTCAAATAAAATCCCTGTTTGCCGGAGCGATCGGGTAGCATTGGCGGTCGGCCACCGAGACTGATTTCAAAAAGACGCGGGGGCTTCATGTCTTCGATTCTTGTGCAGGTCGTCGTCGGCGGACTTTTGCTGGGCGCGGTCTACGCGCTGTTTTCCTCCGGGCTCACCTTGATCTGGGGGATGATGAATATCGTCAACTTCGCGCATGGCGATTTCGTCATGCTCGGAATGTACGTCGCGTTCGTGATCTGGAAGCTGTTCGGGTCGGGCCCGCTGCTCGGCGCGCCCGCCGCCGCGCTGGTGTTGGCGACGCTCGGCATCGTCGTTTATTTCGGCCTTATCCGCAGCATCATGAAAGGGCCGATGCTGGCCCAGATCCTCGGCACGTTCGGGCTGGCGCTGTTGCTGCGCTACGCGGTGTTCTGGTGGTTCGGCGCCAACTTCCTTTCGTTGCCGGAAGACATCGTTGGCGGCACCTTCGATTTGTTCGGGATCAGGATCGAGGCCTCGCGGCTGCTGGCCGGACTCGTCGCGCTGATCGTGACCGGCGCGCTGCACGTTCTGCTGACGCGCACCACGCTCGGTTCGAAGATGCTGGCGGTCGCGGAGGATTCCGCCGCGGCGCAATTGATGGGGATCCGGCCCGACACCATGCAGGCGATTGCCTGGGCGATCGCGGCGGGCGTGACCGGCATCGCCGGCGCCTTGATAGCAACCTTCTTTTACGTGGTGCCGACGGTCGGCGAGACCTTGGCAATTGTGGCTTTCGTCACGGTATCGCTCGGCGGCTTCGGCAGCGTGCCCGGCGCGCTGGTCGCGGGGCTTCTGATCGGCGTGATCGAGTCGCTGTCGGCGTACTGGATCGGCGCCGTCTACAAGGACATCGTCGTCTATGCGCTGTTCCTCGGCTTCCTCTGGTTCCGGCCGCAAGGCCTGATGGGGAAGTCCTAGAGCGTTTTCGAGCGAAGTGGATACCGGTTCGCATGAAGAAAACGCGTCAAAACAAGAATCTAGAGCCCCGTTCCGATTCTATCGGAACGGAAAAGGCTCTGATGGAGAAAATGTGATGCGGCGTTTGCTGTGGCCGTCGGTGGCGCTTGCGCTGGCGATTGCCTATCCGCTGTTGTTTTCGACCCCGTTTCAGCAGCGGCTCGGCGCGCTGGTGCTGCTCTACGCGATTGCCGCATCGGCGTGGAACATCGTTGGCGGCTATGCCGGACAGGTTTCGGTCGGTCATGTCGTTTTCTTTGGCTGCGGCGCCTATGCGGCGATGGGCGCGTATTCGCATTTCGCGCTGTCGCCGCTGGTCGGCATCCCCGCAGGCATCGCGGCCAGTGTAGCGATCGCCGCGGTCATCGGCGTTCCGACGCTGCGGCTGTCCGGACACTATTTCAGCATGGCGACGATTGCGGTCGCCGAATTGGTGCGCCTGATCGTCAGCGATACCGACTATCTCGGCGGGGGTGTCGGTCTTTCAGGACCAACCGTGCCGCGCAATGTGTTCGATCTCTCCTTCATCTCGGCGCTGCCATATTACTATTTGTTCCTGACGGTTCTGGTCCTCACGCTCGGCATCACCTGGTGGATGGCCGATAGCCGGATGGGATTTTACCTGCGCGCGATCCGCGATTCCGAACGGGCGGCCCGTTCGCTGGGAGCACCGGCGAGCCGGATCAAGCTTTATGCCTTCATGCTGAGCGCGGGGCTCACCAGCGTCTCCGGCACGCTGTATGCGGCGATGTTCGGCTTTGTCGATCCGGAATCCGGTCTCGGCATCCTGATCTCCGTGAAGATGCTGATCATGGCGGCGCTGGGCGGCGCCGGTCTGTTGTTCGGTCCGCTGGTCGGCGCCGCAATCCTGGTGCCGCTGGAGGAAATCTCCAACAACCTGCTTGGCGGCAATGGCGCCGGCCTGACCTTCATCGTCTATGGCGCCATCATCGTGCTGATCGCGCGCTTCCAGCCCGGCGGCATCCTGACCCTGCTCATGCGGCTCTCGGCCAAACCGGGCAAGACGCCGGACATCTCCTCCGCCGCGGGAGCGCCCCATGCTCCTTGAAGCGCGGGCGGTGACAAAAGCCTTTGGCAGCTTCAGGGCGGTGGATGCCGCATCGGTAACGCTGGAGCAGGGCGACATTCTCGGCCTGATCGGACCGAACGGCGCCGGCAAATCGACGTTTTTCAATTGCCTGACCGGCGACCTGCAATCGACCTCCGGCAAGGTGCTGTTCGAAGGCCAGGACATCACCGCCATGGCTCCGGAGGCGAGGGCGCGTCTCGGCCTTGCCCGCACCTTCCAGGTGCCGCAGACATTCGAGGGCATGTCGGTGCTGGAAAACGTGATGATCGGCGCCTTCCTGCGCACCTCTTATCGCAATGAGGCGGAAGCGAAAGCCCGTGCGGTGCTGGAGCGCGTCGGCATGAGCCGGCTGGCAAATGCGCCGGCACGCTCGCTTGGAACGCCCGGCCGCAAGCGGCTCGAGATCGCGCGTGCGCTCGCCACCGAGCCCAAGGTCCTGCTGCTTGATGAAGCCATGGCGGGCCTGACCCAGCGCGAGGTGCAGCTCGCGATCGATCTCGCGCGCGACATCCATCGCTCCGGCGTCGCGCTGGTGATCGTCGAGCACATCATGGAAGTCATCATGTCGCTGGCGAGCCGGGTGGTGGTGTTTCACCAGGGCCGCGAAATCGCACGCGGTAGCCCGCGCGAAGTCACGGGCAACCCGGCTGTCATCGAGGCCTATCTCGGCAAGCGCGCCGCCAGGGCCGCCGCGGGCCACGCGCCGATCGAATTGATGGGCGGCCCCGACGGCGGGGCCAAGCCATGACCGCGCCGCTGCTCAGAATCGAGCATCTGGAAGTTCATTACGGTGACCTGATCGGCGTGTCCGACGTCTCGCTGGAGGTGCCCGAGGGCAGCGTCGTGGCGCTGCTTGGCTCCAATGGCGGCGGCAAGACCACGACGCTTAACGCCATCGCAGGCCTTATTCCGGCGCATTCGGGCTCGATCGTGTTTCGCGGGCAGGAGATCGGCGGACAGGCCGCATTCTCGATCGTGCGCAAGGGCCTTGCGCTGTCGCCGGAAGGCTGGCGGCTGTTCGTGCAGCAAAGCGTCGAGAACAATCTACTGCTCGGCGCGACCCCGCTGCGCGACAAGTCGCGTACCAAAAGCCTGCTCGACCGGGTCTACGGGATCTTCCCCAAGCTTGCCGAGCGGCGCAGCCAGCGCGCCGGCACCATGTCCGGCGGCGAACGGCAGATGCTCGCGGTCGGCCGCGCGCTGATGAGCGATCCGAAATTGCTGATGTTGGACGAGCCGTCGCTCGGTCTGGCGCCGGCTGTCGTCGAGTCGATGTATGAGACATTCGACCGCCTGCATCGGGAGGGATTGACCATTTTGCTTGCGGAACAGTCCATCGAACTGGCGCTGGAAGTTTCGGATTTCGCGACCGTGCTGCAGGTCGGCAAGAGCGTCCTGTCCGGCACGGCATCAGCTCTCGCCAACGATCCGCAGGTGCAGAAGGTCTATCTCGGCACGGGGTGATGGTTGGCAGGGCGGACGCGCAGGCTGCGATGTTCCATCACGTGGCGGCGACGCCGGAAATCTGGCTGGTCTGGCGATCGGATAGCGATAAGGGGGCGCCGAAATCCCCGCCGGTCATTCCGGGCTGACCTTGGACTGCGCCGCATCCGAGCTTGCCACCGCGGTGCTGACCAGGGCGCCGGGCGAGACCTTGTACTGGCCGGCCGTGATCACCTGCTGTCCAGGCGACACGCCCGCATCAATCACCGAGCGGCCGTCGATCGACTGGCTGACCTTGACCTGATGCAACTCCGCCTTGTTGTCGTGACTGACCGAGTAGACATAGAGGCCGTTGGTGCCGTGCTGGATCGCATCGTCAGGCACGACGGTTGCGTCCTTCAACGTCTTGACCAGAAGCCGCGTCGATACCGACTGGCCCGGCCACAGCGCATGGTTCTTGTTGTCGAACACGGCTTTCAGGCGGATGGTGCCGCTGGTGGTGTCGACCTGGTTGTTGATCACCGCCAGCGATCCTTCGGCGAGCGGCTTCTTGCCGTCGGTGGTGATCGCGATAACCTTGAGCGGTTGCACCGCCTGGGTCTCGTTGATGTAGGGCAGTTGCTCTTCGGGCGCGGTGAAGATCACCGCGATCGGCTCGATCTGGGCGATGGTCACGATGCCGGTCTGGGTCGCGGCGTTGACAATGTTGCCGACGTCGACCTGACGCAGGCCGGCGACACCGGAAATCGGCGATTTGACCTGGGTGTAGTCGAGCTGGGTCTGCGCGTTGGCGATGGCGGCCTCGTCGGCCGCGATTTGCGCCGTCAACTGCTGGACGGTGGAGCGCTGGGTATCGGTCTGCTGCTTGGTCGCGAACTCGCCAAGCTTGGTGTAGCGCTGCAGGTCCAGACTGGCATTGGCGAGATTGGCTTCGTCCTGAGCCTTCTTGGCCCTGGCTTGGTCAAGCGTGGCCTGGTAGGGCCGGGGATCGATCTCCACCAGCAGGTCGCCCTGGCTGACCAGTTGGCCTTCCTTGAAGGCGATCTTGTCGATCTGGCCATCGACGCGGGTCCGCACCACGACCGTATTGAAGCCCTGGACGGTTCCAAGGCCGGTCAGATAGACCGGAAAGTCCGACTTCTCGACCGGCACGATGGTGACGCGAACCGCATTGCGCACTGATTTCTGCGCGTTGGCCGTGGCCGCGGTCTGCACCCCGCCGCGATAGCGGTACCAGCCGAAAATCCCCCCGGCAGCGACCGCCGCGGCCAGTAATACCCAGCGAATGGTGCGCGATTTGTTCATATCACCCGTAGGTCCGAGGACCCTGCGTTTGAAAAAACAACGAAACCGCAAGCGGTTTCACGGCTCATGGCATCGTCAAATAATAATATGCGTGCACTTAATGTGTAAACACACTATCCTTTGAGAATCCTGAACATTTGGAGAGGTTTGGGGAGCAACAGAGCTCATGACCCGTGACCTGAAACGCCAGTTCGTTTCGCAACTTGTCGAGAGTTCTCGGCTGCTGCGCAACTACATCGATCATCGCGCCAAGGGTCGCGGCACCACCCGCGCGCAATGGATCGTGCTGTTCCGGTTACGGGAACAGGAAGGCCTGTCGCAGGTCGATCTGGCGGAAGTGCTTGAATTGCAGCCGATCTCGCTGGTGCGCCTGCTTGACCGTCTGGTCGAGCACGGACTTCTGGAGCGCCGGCACGATCCTCGCGACCGCCGCGCCAACCGCTTGTTCCTGACTGCCGCCGGCCGTCAGCTCGTCGACGACCTCGACAGCCTGCGCGATTCCATCGCCGAAAATGTACTGCAGGATATTTCCGAGGCATCGATCCAGACCAGCCTTCAAACGCTCCGCGACATCAAGGAGCGCATCAAGAGCCTCGCCGAGCCTGGTCATATCGCCGCCAAGTAACCCGATCTCGTAGCCGGTCTTGGCGCGCCGGCATCGGCAACAATCCATTTATTTAAATTCCAAATCACGCAGCCATCCGCCGCGTTGTCACCGCGGCAGGCCTCGTCCATATCACGGCGCCAACTCACTCGATCGGAGCAACGTGATGGACGAATTGAATGGACGTATGATCGCGTGCCAGATCCTGATCACCGGCCTGATCGCGCGCGTCGCCAACGATCAACGCGATCCGCTGCGCTTCCTCACAGATTTTCGCGATGAGATCAGGGCGGTGGTGAAAGGCGTCAACATCGCCGGAATGGAAAACACCGATCGCGTGCGGCAGGTCGCGCAGCGGAGCATCGACGAGTTGTTTTCGCTGATGAAGCCGCCCAGCGTCGATTGACGCGAGTCGGTGCACGAAAACGTGCGATCTATCGGCGTTTCCGGCGTCAGGTTTAGAACGCTTCAAATTTGAATTTGGAATGATTTCAAACTCACGTTTTAGAATCGTTTTGAACTGGATGAATTCAAAAATGGTGTTGCCGCTTTTGCGTTGACGCATTTTTTTTCGCTCGATAACCAACATGCGGGCGCTCGCGAAACGACATGCGCGAGCATTTGAATTTGGTTAGGGGGAGGGGAATGAACAGGGCGAAGGCGCCGAGGTCACTGCGCGCGAACACGCTGAACTCCGTCATCGAGAAGTCCGACAGCTATTGCGGTCGCACGGTATCGGCGGTCGCCGGTCTGATGGCGGTTGCGTCGTTTTCGGGTGCCGAAGCCCAATCGAACCTGCCGCCGGTAACGGTCGATGCCCCCGTCGCTCGCCCGCGTCCCGCTGTTTCTAAGCCGACC
>JAGXAF010000104.1 GCA_018971675.1 Bradyrhizobium sp. | reverse complement strand
GCCTCAGTAAAACCTGCTACGTCTATCCCATACGAAACTTTTACTGAGGCTCAACTCCATTCGAATCGCCGTTTGCTGGGCTTTCCAACATCGCATGGAGCTTGAGAGCCTTGTCGCCGCGCGGCACGCGAAAAATCAATTGGACGTCACTTGAACAGATGATGTCCGCCGGCCGCGGCGATCTCAAGCGCGCGCTTGGCGCTTTCCTGTCCCTTGATGTCGCGCAAATCGAGCCGCTCGGCCTCGCGTTCCCGGACCTTTGGCGACGGCCGCGACAAAACCTGCGTCCCCTTGAAATGGTTGGCGATCTGGATCAGTGAATTCGCCGCGACGATCTGGACGTCCGGGCTCGCCCAGGCTGCTTCCGCGCCGCAGGACGCAGGACAGATCAGACCTTCGTCGCGCGAATTGGCGCCAATCGCCGCCGGCAACACGCCGGCCACCGGCGCGATCGACCCGTCAAGCCCGAGCTCGCCAAGCACCGTAAAACCATTGAGCGCATCCGACGGGATGGCGCCGATCGCGGCCATCAGGCCGAGCGCGATCGGAAGATCATAATGGCTGCCTTCCTTGGGAAGATCGGCCGGCGCCAGATTGACCGTGATTCGCCGCGCCGGGAGCGCCAGCCCCGAGGCGATCAGCGCCGAGCGTACCCGCTCGCGAGCTTCGGATACCGCCTTGTCCGGCAGCCCGACAATGGCGAAGGCCGGCAGGCCGGGCGCGACCTGCACCTGCACGTCGACGCTGCGGGCCTCGATCCCCTCAAAGGCAACGGTGGAAACGCGTTGAACCATACGGCCCTCCCCCCACATCAAAGGCTAGAGGAAAATGGCCGAAACAGCAAGAACATTACAAGAACATTGTTGGTTCGATGACCATATCGCGGATACGGCCCTTGATCCGATGCACCCGGCCCGCGGATTTGCCCGACGGGACTATACTTTGCCGCCGCGCCTGGCCTCGATGGCGTCCCAGATCTTTGCCGCCACGTCGAGGCCGTTAAGCCGTGCGATGGCGCGGATGCCGGTCGGCGAGGTGACGTTGATCTCGGTCAGCTTGCCGTCGATCACGTCGAGGCCGACGAACAATAGTCCGAGCTGGCGCAGGCTCGGGCCGACCGTGGCGCAGATCTCGCGTTCGCGCGGGGTCAGGTCGGTGGCCTGCGCCGCGCCGCCGCGAACCATGTTGGAGCGCAAATCGTCGGTGGCCGGCACGCGGTTGACGGCGCCCGCGAACTCGCCGTCGACAAGGATGATCCGTTTGTCGCCATGCTTGATCTCGGGAAGGAAGCGCTGGATCACCCAGGGCTCCCTGAAAGTCACCGAGAACATGTCGAACAGCGAGCCGAAATTCATGTCCTGCGGCATGACGCGAAACACCGCCGCGCCGCCATGGCCGTGCAGCGGCTTCATCACGACCGCGCCGTGTTCGTCGCGGAAGGCGTTGATCTCGTCGAGGTCGCGCGAGATCAGCGTCGGCGGCATCAGCTGCGGGAAATTCATCACGAACATCTTTTCCGGCGCATTGCGCACGCTGGCGGGGTCGTTCACGACCAGCGTCTTCGGATGCAGCCGTTCGAGAAAATGCGTCGAGGTGATGTAGGCAAGGTCGAAGGGCGGGTCCTGCCGCAGCAGGATGACATCGAAGGCCGCCAGCGCCTCGCGCCTGGGCTCGCCCAGGGTGAAATGGTTTCCGGGCTCGTCGCGCACGGTGAGCACCTGGACCGGAGCCACCAGCTCCTCGCCGCGCAGCGATAATTTGTCGGGTGTGTAGTAGGACAGTCCGTGGCCGCGCTTCTGCGCCTCCAGCAGCAGCGCAAACGTCGAATCGCCCGCGATGTTGATACGCGCGATGGGGTCCATCTGGACGGCGACATTGAGTTTCATGGCGGGTCTCGGGCTGGCGGCGGGTCCTGGTTCGGCTCTCGGCGGGCGGGATGTCAGGCGCTGGCGTCGAACGCCGCCAACAGATGACGCGGCAGACGCCTCGGCGCAATCAGCATTGCGTCGAAACGCAACTCGAATTGCGCATGTTCGGGATGCGTCATCAGCCAGCCTTGCGCGGCATCGATGATGCGCCGTTGCTGTCGCGGCGTCACCGCATAGGCGGCGTCATCGAGGCTGGCGCGCGCCTTGACCTCGACGAAAGCAAGCACGTTGCGCCGGCGCGCCACCAGGTCGATCTCGCCGTGAGGTGTCCGAAAGCGCTTTGCCAGGATGCGGTAACCCTTGGCCATCAGGAAGGCGGCGGCGCGGACCTCGGCGGAGAGGCCGGTGCGGAATGCCGCGACGCGTTCGGGGGAAGCAGCCTTGGCTGGCCCGGTTTTGGCGTCAACCTTCGCCATTTTCGCCTTCCGTATCGCGCTGTTTGGCCAACCGCAACGCGCGGGCATAGATCTCGCGGCGCGGCCGGCCCGATATTCCGGCCGTTTGCGCCACCGCATCCTTGACGCTTTCGCCGGCCAGCCTTTCTCGCAGCAGTTCGTCGAGTTGGTGGGTGGACATCGCGGCCGTGCCCGTTGGCGGTCCGACCACCAGCACGAACTCGCCACGGGTTTCCAGCGTAGCGGCGCCCAGCGCAAGCTGCGAGACCGGCGCGCGCCTTGTCTCCTCGTGCAGCTTGGTCATTTCACGACAGATCGCGGCGTCGCGATCGCCCATGACCTGGGCAAGGTCGGCCAGCGTCTCCTGCACGCGGCGGCCCGATTCGAACATCAGAAGCGTGGCCTCGATCCGCGCCAGTTCCCTGAGCCGCGCGCGACGCGCGGCCTCCTTCGGTGGCAGGAATCCCTCGAAGAAAAACCGATCGGTCGGCAATGCCGCGACCGACAATGCCGCCAGCACCGCCGATGGCCCCGGCAGCACGTACACGGCATGACCGGCGGCGCAAACCTCGCGCACCAGCTTGAAGCCGGGATCGGAAATCAGCGGCGTGCCGGCGTCGGAGACCAGCGCGATCGAGGCGCCTTGCGCCAGCCGTTCCAGGAGCCTTGGCCTCGCCGAGGCGGCGTTATGTTCATGATAGGGCGTCAACTGCGCCGAAATCCCGTAGCGTTCGGTCAGCCGGCGGGTGATTCGGGTGTCCTCGCAGGCGATGATGTCGACGCCAGCCAGGATTTCCAGCGCGCGCAGTGTAATGTCGCCGAGGTTGCCGATCGGCGTTGCGACCAGATGCAAACCGGGCGCTGCCTTCGGCGCGGTCACGGGGTGGTGACCAACCGAAAATGTTCTGATGTGGGAATCCGCCGCTTCCGATGCGTATATGGATGGTGCTTTTGCCCGCATTGTTCCAATCTAGAGGGGACAGGGCGCAAGCGCTATATCGTGGTTTCTCGAAAGGCTGGCGGGAACCCGATCAGGCCAACGATCGGACTGGGTATAAGCCTTTTGTTTTGGTTAACTGTGCGTTGAGAATATGCCTGAATCCACCTCTCTCGTTTCGCCAGGGTAACGTCCTGGTCGATTACGGTCGGTCAAGATCAAGAGAAGAGGTGTGAAATTGGGTCCGCTCGATCCCAAGCCTTCGGATCCCAAGCCTTCGGTGGAGAAGCCCCGGACCGAACCTCGGTTTCGGCCTGTCACGGTGACCCGGCGGGCCGTGGTCGGCCTGATCTTCGGCGCGCCCTTGCTTTCGGCGTGCGCCGGTGTGCAGCAAAGCCTCAGCCAGTTTTCGGGCCCCTCACCCGGTCCCGCCGGACCGGCCCAGCAACCGCAGGCGGTCGGCAACGGACAGGTCAAGGTGGGATTGATCCTGCCATTGTCGGCGGCCGGCAATGCCGGCGTCGCCGCGCAATCGATGAAAAACGCCGCCGAGATGGCGCTGGCGGAATTCCAGAACCCGAACATCCAGCTCCTGATCAAGGACGACAGCGGCAGCGCGCAGGGCGCGCAGCAGGGAACGCAGCAGGCGCTCGACGAAGGCGCCGAGATCATTCTCGGTCCGCTCTTTGCGCTGTCGGTTCCGGCGACAGCGCAGCTGGCGCGCGGGCGCGGCATACCGGTGATCGCGTTCTCGACCGATTCCAGCATCGCCGGCCGCGGCGTTTATCTCCTGAGCTTCCTGCCCGAGTCGGACGTCAACCGGATCGTCGATTATTCGGCCTCGATCGGAAAGCGATCCTTTGCCGCGCTGTTGCCGGACAACGCCTATGGCAACGTGGTCGAGGCGGCGTTCAAGCAGGCCGTCAGCCGCAAGGGCGGTCGGGTGGTGGCGTTCGAGAAATATGGCGCCGATCGCTCGGGCCCGGCGCGCGCCGTGGCGCAAGGACTGGGTTCGGCGGATGCGCTGTTCATCGCCGATGACGGCGACTCGGTCGTGGCCGTCGCCGACGCGCTGACCGCGGCCGGCGCCAATTTGAAAAATATCCAGTTGCTCGGCACCGGCCTGTGGGACAATCCGCGCGTGTTCGCGGCGCCGTCCTTGCAAGGCGGACTCTATGCGGCGCCCGATCCTGCCGGCTTCCGCAATTTCTCCCGGCGCTACCGCACCCGATACGGCTCCGATCCCGTTCGCACGGCGACGCTCGCCTATGACGCGGTGGCGCTGGTCGCTGCCCTGGCGCGGACCCAGGGGCAACAACGCTTCTCACCCGAGGTGCTGACCAATCCGTCGGGCTTTGCCGGCATCGATGGCCTGTTCCGCTTCCGCTCCGACGGCACCAACGAACGCGGCCTCGCGATCATGCGAGTCGGTTCGGGGGGCGGCGTTGCGGTTGCGGGACCGCCCAAGAGCTTTGGCGCGTAAACATAGCGTTTTCGAGCGAAGTGGGCACCGGTTCGCGTGAAGAAAACGCGTCAAACCAAAAGAGTCTATGCGGCGAGATCCGCCACCACCGCGTCCAGTACCGGGAAACCTGACCGCGTCACCCGTAGCCGTCCGTCGGCGTCGACCGTGATCACGCCTTCCTCGCGCAGTGACGCAATCCGGGCCGGATCGAGCATGCGGCCCGAAAGCGCCGTGTAGCGCCCGGGATCGATGCCTTCGGCGAGCCGAAGCCCCATCAACAAAAATTCGTCGGCGCGCTCTTCGCTGCTGAGCAAGTCGTCAGTAACGACGCCATGGCCGCCGGCTTCGACGCGCGTTAGCCAGGATTCCGGCTGCCTTTCGGTTGCGATGGCGTGCCGGGTGCCGTCGATATCGAGGCGCGCATGCGCGCCGGGACCGATGCCGGCATATTCCTGGCCGCGCCAATAGACCAGATTATGCCTGCACTCCGCGCCGGGACGCGCGTGATTGGAAATCTCATAGGCCGGCAGGCCATGCCGCGCGCAGACGTCCTGGGTCACGTCGTATAGCGCGCGCGCGACCGTCTCGTCGGGCGTCTTCAGCTTGCCCGCGGCGTGCAGGCCGAAGAACGGCGTGCCTTCCTCGATGGTGAGCTGGTAGAGCGACAAATGCTCCGCGGCTTCCGAAATCGCGAGCTTCAGCTCATCGGCCCACATCAGCGGCGTCTGGTCGGGACGGGCATAGATCAGATCGAACGAGTAGCGATCGAACGCATTGCGCGCGATCGCCACCGCATCGAGCGCCTCGCGGGCGCTGTGCAAGCGTCCGAGCGCCTTCAGCGAAGCGTCGTCGAGCGCCTGCACGCCGAGCGAAACCCGGTTGACGCCGGCCGCGCGATAGCCGCGAAACCGCGTCGCTTCCACGCTCGTGGGATTGGCCTCCAAAGTGACTTCGGCGTCGCTCGCGACGCGCCAATGTTTCCCGATCGCATCGAGAACCGCGCCGACGATGCGCGGCTGCATCAGCGACGGCGTGCCGCCACCGAGAAAGATCGATGTTACCTCGCGTCCGGGCAGGCGCGCCGCGGTGGTTTCGATCTCGCGCGCGAACGCACGCGCGAAGCGTTCCTCGTCCACCGGTGCCTGTCTGACATGGCTGTTGAAATCGCAATACGGACATTTCGACAGGCAAAACGGCCAGTGAACATAGACACCGAACGCTTCCCGGTCAGGCCGGCTCAAGGCACATCTCCGCGAGCTTCACAAAGGCGCGGGCGCGATGCGATAACCCCAGGCCCAGCGGCGGCAAGCCGTGTTTTTCGACACTGGTCATCTCGCCGAAGGTGCGCTGATGCCCGTCCGGCAGAAACGCCGGATCATAGCCAAAACCGGCGCTGCCGCGCGGCGGCCATACCAGCGTGCCGTCGACGCGAGCCTCGACCTCTTCGAGATGACCGTCGGGCCAGGCGACGCAGAGCGCCGAGACGAAATGTGCCTTGCGCTTGTCGGGCGTGGTCGCGCCACGCTCCTGCAGCAGTCGCTCGATCCGCGCCATCGCCGCGGTGAAATCCTTGTCCGCTCCAGCCCAGCGCGCCGAATGAATTCCGGGCGCGCCGTCCAATGCATCGACCACAAGGCCGGAATCGTCGGCGAAGGCGGGAAGTTTTGCGGCCCGCGAGGCGGCGATCGCCTTGATTCGGGCGTTGGCGATGAACGTCGTGCCGGTTTCGGCGGGTTCGGCCAGGCCCAGTTCGCCGGCCGATATCGCCTCGATGCCGTGGGGTGCCAGCAATTCGCGCATCTCGGCCAGCTTGCCGGGATTGTGAGTCGCGATCGCGAGTTGGCCGGTGATTCGACGGTGCATCTGACTATAGCATTTTCGAGCGACGTGATGGCTGGTTCGCGTCAGGAAAACGCGTCAAGACAAAGTTCAATTCCACGCCAGCGGGCGCGCGATCCGACATCAGGCCACCGCCATTTTCTGCAAATCCACCAGCCTCGCTGTGCCCTTGCGCGCCAGCGCCATCAGCGCCAGGAATTCGTCCTGCGAGAACGGGGTCTTTTCCGCGGTGCCCTGCACCTCGATGATGCGGCCATCGCCGGTCATCACGAAATTGGCGTCGGTGTCGGCCTCGGAATCCTCGGCATAATCGAGATCGAGCACCGGCGTGCCGCCATAGATGCCGCAGGAAATCGCGGCGACGTTGTCGCGCAGCACGTTGCCCTTCACCATATTGCGGTTTTTCATCCATCCGATGCAGTCGGCGAGCGCGACCCAGGCGCCGGTGATCGAGGCGGTGCGTGTGCCGCCGTCGGCCTGCAGCACGTCGCAATCCACCGTAATCTGGCGTTCTCCGAGCGCCTCGAGATCGACGGCGGCGCGCAGCGAACGGCCGATCAGCCGCTGGATCTCGACCGTGCGGCCGCCCTGCTTGCCGGCGGCGGCCTCGCGCCGGGTCCGCTCCAGCGTCGCGCGCGGCAGCATGCCGTATTCGGCGGTGACCCAGCCGCGGCCCTGGCCCTTGAGCCATGGCGGCAGCCGCTCTTCCAGCGTCGCCGTCACCAGGACATGGGTATCGCCGAATTTGACCATGCAGGAACCTTCGGCGTATTTCACGACCCCGCGTTCGAGCGACACGGCGCGCAATTCATCCGGCGCACGTCGGCTTGGCCGCATGTGAATCCTCCGATGGTTCCGAAAGTTTCGGCAAAGAGACGCATTCGCGGTGCTTGTAGGAGGGGGAGGCCGCAGCGGCAAGGGGTTTTGGCCGTATTGCCGCCTTGCAAGCGTCCGCCGGGATGGACAGATTAGGGTAATCGAGGGGAGTAGTCCGTGGCCCACCACGATCCGATTGGCCTGATCACGCCAAACGCCGGCCTGGCCCAGCTCAACGAGCGTTCGCGAGACATATTTCGCCAAATCGTCGAGAGTTATCTCGCAACCGGCGAACCCGTGGGGTCGCGCAACATTTCGCGCCTGATCGCGATGCCGCTGTCCCCGGCCTCGGTGCGCAACGTGATGTCGGACCTCGAGCAACTGGGCCTGGTCTATGCGCCGCATACGTCGGCCGGCCGCTTGCCCACCGAACGCGGCTTGCGTTTCTTCGTCGACGCCTTGATGCAGCTCGGCGATCTCACCGAGGCGGAGCGGGAGTCGATTCAGACCCAGCTCGCGTCCGTTGGCCGCGCGCAATCGGTCGAGGCCGCGCTCGGCGAGGCGTTGACGCGGCTGTCAGGGCTGAGCCGCGCGGCGGCGGTGGTGCTGACCGCCAAATCCAATTCGCGGCTCAAACATATCGAGTTCGTACGGCTGGAGCCGGAAAAGGCGCTGGTGGTGCTGGTCAGCGAGGACGGGCAGGTCGAGAACCGCGTGTTGACGCTGCCTACGGGCATTCCTGCCTCGGTGTTGACCGAAGCCACCAATTTTCTCAATGCGCGGATCAGGGGACGCACGCTAGCGGAAGCACGGCTCGAACTTGAAACCGCCTTGACGCAGGATCGCACGGAACTCGATCAACTGACGCAGAAAGTCATCGCGGCGGGACTGGCGAGCTGGTCCGGCGGCGAGAAGGAAGACCGTCAATTGATCGTGCGCGGCCACGCCAATCTGCTGGAAGACCTGCACGCGCTGGAAGATCTGGAACGGGTCCGGCGCCTGTTCGACGATCTCGAGACCAAGCGCGGCGTGATTGACCTGCTCGGCCGTGCCGAACGCGCCGAGGGCGTGCGGATTTTCATCGGATCGGAGAACAAGCTGTTTTCGCTGTCCGGTTCCTCCACCATCATCGCGCCCTACAGCGATGGCGCCGGTCATATCGTCGGGGTGCTCGGCGTGATCGGGCCGACCCGGCTGAACTATGCCAGGGTGATTTCGACGGTGGACTACGCCGCACGGATCGTCAGCCGGATGCTGGGCGGATGAACTGTGGCGTTTTTCGAGCGAAGCATGCCCTGAAGCATGCCTTGGGACTTGGTCCGTAGGTGCCGGTTCGCGTGAAGAAAACGCGTCAAAATGAACCTGAGCCCGGCTCGAATCTCTTGGAGCCGGAACTTGGAGCCGGAACATAGCTTGATTTTCCGCGTCTAAAGCCCGATATCCCGCCAGCAGCTCCACAATTTGATCCAGACGCGACTTTTCGAGAAGGCGACCCATGACCGATCCCGACCGGCCGGACGAAGATCCGGCGAATGCGGCGCAGGCCGGCGAGCCCGTGATCTCCAAGCCCTACGTCATGCCCGACGATCCCGAGGAAGACGCGGTGGAGGCGCTGAAAAAGGAAGCCGCCGAGTCACGCGACAAGATGCTGCGGACGCTGGCGGAGATGGAAAACCTGCGCAAGCGCACCAGCCGCGAAGTGGCCGACGCCCGCACCTATGGCATCACCGGCTTTGCGCGCGACGTGCTCGAGATCGCCGACAATCTGCAGCGCGCGCTGGACGCGGTGCCGGCGGAAGCCAAGGCTGCGGCTGATCCTGGCCTCAAGGCGCTGATCGAGGGCGTCGAACTGACCGAGCGTTCGCTGCTCAACGCGCTGGAAAAGAAGGGCGTCACGAAATTCGATCCCTCGGGCGAGAAATTCAACCCGAATTTCCAGCAGGCGATGTTTGAGGTTCCGGATCCGTCGGTGCCCGCAGGGACGGTCGTGCAGGTGGTGCAGGCCGGTTACATGATCGGCGAGCGCGTGTTGCGGCCGGCACTGGTCGGGGTCTCGAAGGGTGGCGCCAAGGCTGCATCCGTCAACGAGCCGAACGGCGCGGCTTGAATTCTCCTGAATACCGCGATCGGCAAGCCTTGTAACAGCAAGGCTTGTGACAGCATGTCCGGTAACGGAAGGTGCTGCGGTCAGCGCGCCTGAATTCCGTCGCGCACGGCACGGAAGCGCGGGAACGCTTTTTCCCATTGGTCACGCGGCGCGATTCCGACGATGCGCATGACCGCCGGGCCGCCGAACCGCAGCCATTGCACCACGGTGACCGGGGTGTTGTTCTTGCCGTTGGACCCGTCGAGCCGGGTTTCGAATCCCGGCATGCCGTCAATCCGGATCGGCTCCGACACGGTCAGCCGCGCGTCGCGTATGCCGGGAATCGTCCTCGCGATCTCCTGGGCGAAGCGGTCGCGATCATCGGGCTGCGTCGGCGCATTTCCGATCAGGCCAATGATCATGAAGGGTGCCGTGTCAAATCCGGTCGCCTCATCGCCGTCGGCGAGGATGACCGCAAGGCCGACCGCCTGCGTCCGGACGTTCTTGAAATCAGCGAGGTCGGTGACCTTGAACGGCAACTGCGCGAGCTGCTCGTCAACCGGAACCTCCTTGCGCACGACGGCCGATGCAAACATCTGGCGTACCGCCTGGTCCGTGTAGATCTTGCCGGCGTTCTCGGGAACCTGCACGGCGATATAGCCGGAGAATGTCCCGGCCGGCATGATCATTGAATAACGCCGCACATTGACGCCGCCATCCACGGCGGTTTCGGTCGTGTAGTAGGCGGTGCCGGTCGCGGTCTCGACCGTCACGGGCTTGACGCCGGGGCTGCCCGGGGATTCGGCCTTGAAGGCCTTCTCGACCTCGCTGTAGGCCTCGGCCGGAAGCTCCGTTACCAGCACCTTGACGCCATGATCGTCGGTTTCGAATCCGGTGAAGGTCTTGGCAAGGACCAGGCCCACCAGCGGCGTCAATCCGACCCGGGTGCCCGGCGGGAAGATCGGATCGGCGGCAAGAGCCGGGCACAGGCTGCTTACAAGCAGGGCGACGGCGAACAGAAATCGAATGGACTTCATGAAAAATCTACTCGGTTGACATTGAGGCCGTTCAATGGTCGGCTAAACAAGGGTCGACAGGGCTGTCGGCAAGACGTGTCGACGGGGTTTCCGGCTGGTGTACTTTTAGCCGCTTTGCGGTCCTGGCAACAGGCCAACAGGCGCCCGCCGGCGGTCGGCGTGAGTCGCGCGCCCTCGCGCCACCCCTTCATCCACATTGCGATCCACATGGCGCCACGGGGACGCTCTTGACGTGCGGGCCCCTGCTCCGTGGGCGCGATCGTGGCCGGATCGGTTTTAGGGGTCCAAGGCTGTGTCCAGTCCTTGCAGGCCCTGCCCCCCCTCCTATATGAGGCTCACCATCGCGATATCGCGACTATTTGATCGTTTGGGGGTTCGGTTAGGTGCGCCGTCAGGGCCCAGCCAACCTGCCGCAAAAAGAAGGACATGAAGACCATGGGAAAGGTCATTGGGATTGATCTCGGCACCACGAATTCGTGCGTCGCCGTAATGGATGGCAAAACGGCGAAAGTCATCGAGAACGCGGAGGGCATGCGGACGACCCCGTCGATCGTGGCCTTCAGCGATGATGGCGAGCGCCTCGTCGGCCAGCCGGCCAAGCGCCAGGCGGTCACCAATCCCGAGCGGACTTTCTTTGCGGTCAAGCGTCTCGTCGGCCGTCGCTACGACGATCCGATGGTCGAGAAGGACAAGAAGCTTGTCCCCTACAAGATCGTCAAGGCGTCCAACGGCGATGCCTGGGTCGAGGCCGATGGCAAGACCTATTCACCCTCGCAGATCTCCGCCTTCATCCTGCAGAAGATGAAGGAGACCGCGGAAGCCCATCTTGGCCAGAAGGTCGAGCAGGCCGTCATCACCGTTCCCGCTTATTTCAACGACGCGCAACGTCAGGCCACCAAGGACGCCGGCAAGATCGCCGGCCTTGAAGTGCTGCGCATCATCAACGAGCCGACCGCGGCTGCGCTCGCCTATGGCCTCGACAAGTCGAAGGCCGGCACCATCGCGGTATACGACCTCGGTGGCGGCACCTTCGACGTCTCGATTCTGGAAATCGGCGATGGCGTGTTCGAGGTGAAGTCGACCAATGGCGACACCTTCCTCGGCGGCGAGGATTTCGACATGCGGCTGGTCAACTATCTGGCCGATGAGTTCCAGAAGGAGCAGGGCATCAACCTGCGCAACGACAAGCTGGCGTTGCAGCGGCTGAAAGAGGCGGCTGAAAAGGCCAAGATCGAA
>JAGXAF010000103.1 GCA_018971675.1 Bradyrhizobium sp. | reverse complement strand
GGACACCGTATAAAAGCTGATATGAAACGCTGGCATGAAACGCTGAGCGGATCGCGCGTTTCGATGAACAGGCTCATTTTCTTTTTCGCCGCGGCATTGAACCTTTCGGCAGTCCACCTGGACCAAACGGCTGGGCTTGACGCATCAAGGGGTGAAATACCGCCATGAAGATCGCGTTGCTTGCATTGCTGGGTCTGATGCTGGGCGCGTTGGGCGGTGCCGCCCTCGGCATCGGGGCAGGCCTCGCCTGGGTCGAAATCTTCAAGACCAGCGATTTTGAAGGCTATGGCGGCATGCTGGTGTTCTTCACCTTCATGCCACTTGGTGCCATGATCGGCGGGCTCGCCGGCGCGCTGTTTTTCACAATGATGGCCTTGCGCGACACCGAAATCGCCATCGAACACGAACCGATGCGCCGTCGCGACAACTAGAGCGTTTTCCGTTCCGATAGAATCGGAACGGCGCTCCAGATTCTTGTTTTGACGCGTTTTCTTCACGCGAACCGGTATCCACTTCGCTCGAAAACGCTCTAACCAGGCTGATCAGCCCGCGGCCGGCGCGAGACCGGCACCAGTTCACCACGGGAGCGCCGGATTCAAGCAAGGCTGGCAACCCGGCGTCTCGGCCGCTTCCCTGTGAAAGATCGAGCATTGTTCCGTGAAAGATCGAGCATTGCCGCATATTGGCCCCGATGCGGTCAAAATCGGAAGACCAGATGCCGACACATCAACTTCGTCGTGCGGGGGACTACCGCGCTCGCTCAATGCGAAACAGGGGACGGCCGATGAATGCCACCAATCGTTCTGAAAAAATCGAGTCAAGTGAAGCGGACAGCAATCTTGCCGCGGCCTCGGAGGTCGAGGCCGGCATTCGTGATTTCGTCCGCAACGACATCGCCTATCTGCGACGGCCGGCGACGGGCGCCGCGAGCGGCGGCGAGACCGCGCTCGAACCCGCCCATGAGGCAACCGTGAACAACGTCAATTCGCTGATCCAGCGCGTGGCCGGAACGTCGCTCGCCGAAATCGAGAACCTGATCACCGAACTCGAAGCGCTGCGCGATCTGCTGCATGCCGAGGGTCAGCGCGTCCAGCGCGAGATATCCGGCTATGCCCAGCTCAGCCAGGCCGCAATGAAATCCACCCGCATGATTGCCGACAACGTCACGCAGTGGAAGCGCTCGGCGGAAGGGCTGCGCAACGGCTGACCGTCCGACCCGCTCGCCTTGGCCGCCGCGCTCCCTTCGCAAGGGAGCACGGCGGCTTCATTTTGGCCAACGACCCCAGCCTGCCGGGTTGCGGCCGCGACCAGGGCAGCGCGCCACGGCGCTGCCCGCAAGCTTTCGGGAATCATCTTTCATGCAGACCATCAGGCCAGACAATACCGACCCCATGCCGTTGCGGGGATCGCCGCCCCGGATCACGACCATCATGATTCGGTTTGTCGGATTGCTGATCGCGGCCGTGACGGTGCTGGCGCTGGCCTGGAGCCGCTAAATGGTTAGCGATCAGTAACTTCGTGGAGCGCGTCCGAACTGCCTTCCAGCGTATAAAGGCCGTCCGCGTAGCCCTTCACCACCATCCCCGTGGTCAACATCACCGCCAGCGTCACCGTCGCAAAGATAAAGCCGACAATTTTCAAACTGCTGCGATCAGCCATCGTCATCCCCTGCCCAATCCCCTGTCGGTCGACTATGACAGGCACAAGGTTCAAAATGCGTTATCGGGAGGCCGGTTCCCCACAACACATTTTGGCGAAAATGAGCGCCGGGTTTCGTCAGGCGGCATTCCGTCGCGGTACGAAGGCCGTCGCCAGCATCGAGAATACCAACTCGCCGCGCTGGCTAACGCCGGTGTTGCGGGCCTGTAGGATGCCCCATTCGGGGCGCTTCTCCGACGTCCGCAGCGATTCGACCTCGGTTGCATAAGCAATGGTGTCGCCCGCCAGCACCGGTCTGATCCAGCGCAAGTCGCGGAAGCCCGGCGATGGCCCCCACACCGCGACCTTCTCGCCGCGCGCGATCGCCTCGCTGGCCTGCCGCTGGCCATCTTCGACCAGAAGCTTCATGCAGATCGACCCGACGTGCCAGCCGGAGGCCGCCAGGCCGCCGAACAGCGACTTGCGGCCCGCTTCCTCGTCGAGATGAAAACGCTGCGGGTCGAATTGCGCCGCGAATCTCTTGATATTGTCGGCGGTGAAGGTGAACGATCCCAGTTCGCGCCGCTGCCCGATCGCGATGTCTTCAAAGAATCGCATCAATCACCCTGCTTGACCGCGGCGCCGACGCGTCGTGCAACCATCAGCGGCGAGACCATCTCGCACAGCGCCGCGCCCGCTGCGTCGCGGGCCACGTTCCGGAACGTCACGATCCCGATCTCGGGCCGGCTGCGCGAGACCCGCGCCTCGACGATTTCGACATCGAGCGTCAAATCGTCCCCCGGCCGCAACGGCGCCAGCCAGCGCAGTTCGTTGACGCCGGGCGATCCCAGCGAGGCGGTGCGGCCGAGAAAGCCGTCGAACATCATCCGCATCATGATCGAGCAGAGATGCCATCCCGAGCCGGCCAGACCTCCCAGCATCGAGTGCCTGGCGGCCTCCTCGTCGAGATGCATCGGCTGCGGATCGAACTCGGCGGCAAACGCCAGTATCTCTTCACGCGTGACGTGACGCGGACCGAACGAGCCAAAAGGACCGGGCTGGAAATCTTCGAAGGTCAGCGTCATGAAGGGAGAATTGCCGGAGACAAGCCTGATTGTGGCCGTTATTTGCGGCAATCTCAAGCCGCTCATTGGCATGCCGTGAGTCCGCCGACGAGCGCCGCCTTTGATGCGCTGGTTCGATGCTGCTTGTCCGATCCCGTTCCGGGACAACATTCGGAGCCGGGCCCCGCGCCATCAAAAGCCGGATTGGACGCCAATCACATTCGACTTGTCACATTCGACTTGTCATATTCGACTTGGGGGAGAACGGGCGATGTTTGATTTTCAGGATCTGTTCCAGTGGGACCGCTTTATCACGCCGACCATCATCAAGACCTTCTACCTGCTGGTCATCGCATTGACGATATTGTTCGGCATCTCCGGCATTTTCTCCGGCCTCGCCACGATGGCGGTGAGTCCGTTCGGCGGATTTATCGTGGTGCTGTCCTCGATCGCCAGCGTGATCGTGGGCGTCATCTTCTCGCGCATCGCCGCCGAATTTATCCTGATCGTCTTCCGCATCAACGAACACCTCGGCGTGATCCGCGATCAGGGACAGAGGCACTAAATCAGAGAGCGTTTTCGAGCGAAACATGCCCTCGGACTTGATCCGTGGGTGGATACCGGTTCGCGTGAAGAAAACGCGTCAAAACAAGAATCCAGAGCCCCGTTCCGATTCCATCGGAGCGGAAATGGCTCCAGCCTGCGAGGAACCGCGCATCGCGCGGTTTTATCGCCGCACGATGCATTTCACCTACGTATTGAAGCGGAAATGCATCACATCGCCGTCGGCAACGACGTATTCCTTGCCTTCCAGCCGCAGCTTGCCGGCGTCGCGGGCGCCGGCTTCGCCACCGAGCGCGACATAGTCGGCATAGCCGATGGTCTCGGCGCGAATGAAACCCTTCTCGAAATCGCTATGGATCACGCCGGCGGCAGCCGGCGCCCGGGTGCCGCGGTGGATGGTCCAGGCGCGTGCTTCCTTCGGCCCTACGGTGAAATAGGTGATGAGATCGAGTAGCCGATAGCCGGCGCGGATCAGGCGATCGAGACCGGCTTCCTGGAGGCCCAGCGTCTCCAGGAACTCGGTGCGCTCCTCGCGCGACAAGGTTGCGATTTCTGACTCGATCTTGGCCGAGATCGCCACCGCAACCGCGCCTTCCTTCCTGGCGTGCTCGAAGACCTGCCCTGAGAAGCTGTTGCCGTCGCTGGCCGAGCTTTCCTCGACATTGCAGACATAGAGCACTGGCTTGGAGGTCAACAGCCCGAGCATGCCGAAAGCGCGTTCTTCCTCCGGCTTGCGCTCGAGCGCCCGCGCCGGCTTGCCTTCGCGCAGCAGCACCAGCGCCCGGTTGACGAGATCGAGTTGCTCCCTGGCGTCCTTGTCGTTGCCCTTGGCTTTCTTGGCCAGATTGTCGACGCGCTTTTCCAGACTTTCCAGATCGGCCAGCATCAGCTCGGTCTCGATGGTCTCGATATCGGCCAACGGCGCGATCTTGCCCTCGACATGGGTGATGTCGGAATCCTCAAAGCAGCGCACCACATGCGCGACCGCATCGACCTCACGGATGGTGGCGAGGAACTGGTTGCCGAGGCCTTCGCCCTTGGAGGCGCCGCGCACCAGGCCGGCGATGTCGACAAAGGTCAGCCGCGTCGGAATGATCTGCGCCGACTTCGCGATCGCAGACAGCTTGTCGAGGCGCGGATCCGGCACCGCGACCTCGCCGACATTCGGCTCGATGGTGCAGAACGGATAATTCGCCGCCTGCGCCGCCGCCGTCTCGGTCAACGCGTTGAACAGCGTCGACTTGCCGACATTGGGCAATCCGACGATACCGCATTTGAATCCCATCACGTCCTCAACATTTTCTCTCGTCATGGCCGTGGGCTCGTCCCGGCCATCCACATCTTGAGCTTTCACACCGACAGGAAAGACGTGGATGCCCGGCAAAGGCCGGGCATGACGACATACTTTCTTTTATCCGACACGAGAGAAGTCAGTCCTTCTCGTCTGCATCTTCCTTGCCGAGAAATCCCTTGGCCTGCATCGCCAGATGCACCCTGTTCTGGAACGTGGAGTCGCGTCCCGTCACCAATAGCCCGGCGCTGTCGGCGACCGCCTCGCAGAGCGTCTCGACCCAGGAGCGGTCGCTCCTGGCAAAATCCGACAGCACATAGCCGTGCACCAGTTCCTTGACGCCGGGATGGCCGATCCCGAGCCGTATCCGGCGATAGTCATTGCCGACATGAGCCGAGATCGAACGCAGCCCGTTGTGGCCCGCGATGCCGCCGCCGAGCTTGACCCGCACCTTGCCGGGCGGCAGTTCGAGCTCGTCCTGAAACACGACGATTTCATCCACGCCGAGTTTGAAGAAGTTCGCGGCTTCCTGCACCGCACGCCCCGATTCATTCATGAAAGTAGCCGGACGGAGTAACACCACCCGTTCGCCATCCAGCGTGCCCTCGGAGGTCTCGCCCTGAAAACGACGGCGCCATGGTGCGAAACCATGACGCCGTGCGATTTCTTCAACGGCCATGAAGCCAATATTGTGCCGGTTATGCGCGTACTTCGTACCGGGATTGCCGAGACCAACCAAGAGGTGCATGGCGCGGCACCCCGCGCTAGCGCGCGATCCGCAAAAGCGGGTACCGGTTTTGCGCCCGATCGCGCGCCAATTTGTAAATCAGCGCATGATGTTTCGCCAAACCGCTCACACTTTGGCGGATCATGCGCGTTACTTCTTCTTGTCGCCGCCGCCGGCGGGCGCCTTCGCGCCCGCTGCGGGAGCCGCAGCGGCACCACCGGCCGCAGGCGCAGCAGCGCCGGCCGCGGGAGCAGCGGCACCGGGAGCAGCCGCAGCAGCCGGACCGGCCGCGGCAGCCGCCGCAGCCGCCTTTTGTTCTTCCGCGTAGCCCGATGGCGGCACGATCGTCACGAGCGTTATGTCTTCACGCGACAGCGATTTCACACCGCCGGGCAACTTGATGTCGGACAGATGCAGCGAGTAGCTGATTTCCAGCCCGCTGACGTCGGCGTCGATATACTGCGGAATGTTGTCGACCGAACATTCGAGGTCGATGGTGTGGGTGACGATGTTGACGGTGCCGCCGCGCTTCACGCCGGGTGCGGCATCCGCGTTCTGGATGCGAAGGGGCACGCTGACGCGGATGGTCGCGCCTTCGCCGAGCCGCATGAAGTCGACATGGAGTGGGAAATCGCGCACCGAATCGAGATGAAAGTCGCGCGGAATCACGCGGTGCTTCTTGCCCTCCAGAACGATGTCGTAAATCGTGGTGAGAAATCGGCCGGCCTGGATGCGCTGGCGCAAATCGCGATCGTCGACCGAGATGGTCATGGGGGGCAGGTTGTTGCCGTAAATCACTCCGGGCACTCTCCCGGCGCGACGCTCTGCCCGTGCGGCCCCCTTGCCGACTGACGGACGTGCGGTCGCCTTCAATTCCTTGACGGTCGTCGCCATGGTCTTAAGTCCTTGTTTTCAAAAAAGTTAAAGGCCGCTAGTTGCGGCCCGTTTGACGCCGCAGCAAGCCTCCAGGGGTGCGGGGGCCGCGGACGTGGCGGGGTTCTAGCCCCAAAGTGGCGAAATGACAAGGAAATGAAGGGATTTTAGTGGGATCGAGGGCAATCTTCCTGAATCGGCCCCCTACTAAGTCGATGGGCCTAGCGTGGCCTCCAGCGCCGCAATCCGCGCCTTCAGCGCCTCGTTTTCCTCGCGCGCCAGCCTGGCCATGTCCTTGACCGCCTCGAACTCCTCCCGTTTGACGATATCGAGATCGCGCAGGATTTTTTCGGCCTGGTTGCGCACCACCGCGTCGACCTCGCGCTTGACCCCCTGGGCGGCGCCAGCGGCATCATTCATCAGGCGGCCGATTTCGTCGAAAAACCGATTGGTGGTCTGGGTCATCTGGACGCTCCGCCTTGCTGCAGGTCGCTGGATCAAGACAATGGCAATCCCGATGCCGTGATTCAAGGCCGGCGCCGCTTCGCCAAAACCATCATCGTCAGGCCCTGATCGCCAAATCCTATTGCCTTGTCACACCGCGGTTTCCTTGCAATCGTATGCCACGTTCGCCCGCGCGGCCCCCAAAGCGAGCAGGAACGCCCATGATCGACCAGCAGATCGAGATTCCCACCAGGGATGGCAAGACCACGACGTTTATCAGCCATCCCGAGCGCGGCGGGCCGTTTCCCATCATCCTGTTCTACATGGACGCACCGGCCATCCGCGAGGAGTTGCGCGACATGGCGCGCCGGCTCGCAACCTCGGGCTATTACGTGATGCTGCCCAACATGTATTACCGCGCGGGTGTGATGGAGCTCGGCCCGATCAGCGCTGATCCGGAATCGCCGGAACGCAAGCGGATGTTCGAGCTGATGAACTCGCTCACCATCCCCCTCGTGATGCAAGACACCGAGGCGCTCCTGGCCTATGCCAGCGGCCAGACCGCCGCGCGAAACGACCTGATCGGCGCGGTCGGCTATTGCATGAGCGGACAATACGCCGTCAACGCCGCGACGCATTTTCCGGCAATCAAGGCAGCGGCGTCGATCTACGGAACGCGGCTTGCGACCGACCAACCGGACAGTCCGCACCTCGCGGCCCGGAAGACCAGGGCCGAATTGTATTTCGCCTGCGCCGAGACCGATATCTATGCCCCGATGGAAATCGTCGAAAAAGTCAAGCAGGGCATGAAAGGCGCCAATGCCGAGGTCGAGATCTATCCGGGCACGCATCATGGCTTCGCCTTTCCGAAGCGGCCGGTCTATAACCGCGATGCGGCGGAACGGCACTGGGAACGGCTGCTGGCGCTGTATCGCCGCAATCTCCCGGCCTAAGCTCCAAAGGACTTGATGCCTTTTCTCACCATCGCCTTTCCGGAATTCAATCCCATAGCGATCTCGATCGGCCCGGTCGCGATCCGCTGGTACGCGCTCGCCTATATCTGCGGCATCGTACTGGGATGGATCTACGCGCGCGCGCTGATCAAGAACGAGGCGCTGTGGGGCGGCCCGGCGCCGATTGCGCTGCTGCAGCTTGACGACTTCATCCTCTGGGTCACCATCGGCATCATCCTCGGCGGCCGCACCGGCTATGTGCTGTTCTACAATCTGCCGTTCTTCTTCAGCCATCCCGCCGAGATCTTCGCGCTGTGGAGGGGCGGAATGTCGTTCCATGGCGGCTTTCTCGGCTGCGTCGCCGCGGTGATCCTGTTTTGCCGGAAGAACAATTTGTCGATCCTGTCGCTCGGCGACATCACGACCGCGGTCGGGCCGATCGGGCTGTTCCTCGGGCGGCTTGCCAATTTCGTCAACGGCGAACTGTGGGGCCGGCCGGCCGATCCCAGCCTGCCCTGGGCGATGGTATTCCCCACCGGCGGCCCGCTGCCGCGCCATCCGAGCCAGCTTTACGAGGCCACGATGGAGGGACTCCTGCTGTTCACCGTGCTGGCGGTGATGATCCGGATGGGCGCCTTGAAACGGCCGGGCCTGATCCTCGGAAGCTTCATCATGTTCTATGCTGTTGCGCGTATCATCGGCGAGCACTTCCGCGAGCCCGACCCGCAGCTCGGATTTTTGTGGGGCGGGCTGACCATGGGCATGCTGCTATCGGTGCCGATGATCTTCGCGGGAGCGATCATCATCGTGGCGGCGTGGCGCCGCGGGGCACGACCGACCCGTTCCGATCAAGGCACGCCGTGACCAAATCCTCCCCGCTACTGACCGAACTCGGGAGGCTGATCAAATCGTCCGGACCGATGCCGGTCTGGCGATACATGGAGCTGTGCCTGACGCATCCCGAATTCGGCTATTATGTCTCGCGCGATCCGCTCGGACGCGAGGGCGATTTCACCACCGCCCCCGAAGTCAGCCAGATGTTCGGCGAATTGCTCGGACTGTGGACGGCGTCGGTCTGGAAAGCGATCGGCTCGCCGTCGGTGCTGCGCCTGATCGAACTCGGACCCGGTCGCGGCACCATGATGGTGGACGCGCTGCGCGCGCTGCGGGTGTTGCCGCCACTCTATCAGGCGCTGAGCATTCATCTCGTCGAAATCAATCCGGTGCTGCGCGGAAAACAGAAAGCGGCGCTGTCGGGCGTACGCAACATCGCCTGGCACGACAATATCGACGACGTGCCGGAGGGCCCTGCCGTTATTCTCGCCAACGAATATTTCGACGTGCTGCCGATCCACCAGGCGGTGCGGCGCGAGAACGGCTGGCACGAGCGCACGGTCGACCTCGACGACGAAGGCAGACTGGTGTTCGGCGTCGCCGTCGAACCGATCCCGCGCTTCGAGGTGCTGCTGCCGCCGCTGGTGCGCGCCGCCCCGTTCGGCGCCGTGTTCGAATGGCGGCCCGATACCGAAATCATGAAGCTCGCCAGCCGGGTGCGCGACCAGGACGGCGCCGCGCTGATCATCGACTACGGCCATCTGCGCAGCGATGCCGGCGATACCTTCCAGGCCATCGTCCGCCATCATTTTACCGATCCCCTGAAGGATCCGGGCCAGGCCGACATCACCGCCCATGTCGATTTCCAGGCGCTGGCGCGCGCCGCGGAGGATATCGGCGCGCTGGCACACGGCCCGGTGCCGCAGGGCGATTTTCTCAAGCGGCTCGGCATCGAAACCCGCGCGGCCACGCTGATGGCGAAGGCCGGCCCCAAGGTGTCGGAAGACATCCTGGCCGCGCTGAAGCGTCTGGTTGGCGGCGGCCGCGGCGGCATGGGATCGATGTTCAAGGTGCTGGCGGTCTCCGAACCCCACCTCACTTTGCTGGCCGGCTTTGCCGACCCGGAGGAGATCGACGACAAGGCCGGCCCGCCGTGATGCTCGCTTCGCCGCTATTGTCAGCCGTTCCCGGCCTCCGCCATGCGTTCTTCAACCGCGAGGGTGGCGTCTCCGGCGGCATCTATCGCAGCCTCAATGCCGGCATCGGCTCGCAGGACGATCCAGCTTCCGTCACGGAAAACCGCCGCCGCATGGCGGAGCAGATCGGCGTCCCGCCGCAACATTTCCTCACCGTGCATCAGACCCACTCGGCCGACGTGATTGTCGCCACGGCGCCGTGGGGTGATGGACCGCGGCCGCGGGCCGACGCGATCGTGACACGGGCCGAAGGCCTTGCGATCGGCGCTACCGCCGCCGATTGCGCCCCCGTCCTGCTGGTCGATCCCGATGTCCGCGTGATCGGTGCTGCGCATGCGGGGTGGAAGGGCGCGCTGACCGGCATCCTGGAATCCGCCATCGCCGCGATGGAAAAGCTCGGCGCCGAGCGCGGCCGCATGATCGCCGCGATCGGTCCCTTGATCCGCCAGCCGAGCTACGAAGTAGGCCACGAATTCGTCGCGCGTTTCATCGAGACGGATACCGGGAACGCGCGGTTCTTCATGCCCTCGACGCGCGAGGGCCATTCGATGTTCGACCTCGCCGGCTATATCCGGCGCCGGCTCGAAACCGCGGGCCTGCGGATGATCGACGACATCGGCGTCGATACCTATTCCGACCAGAACTTCTTCAGCTATCGCCGGTCGGTGCATCGCAAGGAGCCGGACTACGGCCGCCACGTTCACGCCATCGTGCTCGAGCGCGAATAGCAGGCGCTCGTCGCCAGGACGAAAGCCCTGACTTTTCTCCTTCCACGCTGCCCTAGACCTTAACGCATTTTAACGATATCGCTTGGGGAAATGAGGGAAGCGTCATCACTCCTGTACCGTGCCGGCCGCGCGGCGATCGCCGCAGCGCTGCTGGCGGTTGCCTGCGCCGTTGGCGGCTGCGCCGGCGGCGGAGCCGCGAGCAACTCGTTCGCGATGGCCGGCGGTGGCGGCAGCGGGGCGACGGTCGCCTTCGAATCGATCGACGGACCGCCGCCGCCTGTGTTCGACCGCATGGTCGGCGTGCTCGACAGCGAATCGAAGTTGCGCAACCTCTCCATCGTTTCCCGCGAAGGACAGGCCTCCTACCGCGTGCGCAGCTATCTTGCCGCCGAAGTCATCCGCGGCCGCACCAACATCGCGTGGGTCTGGGACGTCTATGATTCCAACCAGCAACGCGCGTTGCGGCTGAGCGGCGAGGAGCCGGCGGGCAAGGCCGGGCACGACGCCTGGGGCTCAGCCAGTGATCTGGTGCTGCGGCGGATCGCCCAGGCTGGCTTCAGCGGGCTTAGCGCCATGGTTAACGGAACGGCGCCGGCCGACACGCCGCCGGCGGCGGCCCCGGCAACCGACAAATCGGGCCCGGCAGTTGCAAGCGCCGATGAACAGGCTCCTGCGGCCCCGGCCGCCTATCACGTCAGCGCGCTGAGCTACGCCGCCCGCTGACCGGGCCAGATCCTGCCGGTTCTCACTCAGCAGGCCCAGGCCTGCCTCCGCGCGAAAGCGCGGTAAATTGCGCTCCCGAGCCGATTTTTGCAGGAAAATCATGGGCGGTGGGTTGCCAGCCAAGCCCCCTCCTTGATATCACCTCGCCCATCGAAACGCGCCGGTGCCATGGATATTTCGAGATGCTGAACGTCGTACCCGGCAAGGCGCGAGGAGAAGTGTCGATGTCGGCCAAGAACGGCTCCATCAAGCTCGTTGCCGGCAATTCCAACCCGACGCTGGCGCAGGAAATCTCGAACTGGCTGAAGGTGCCGCAGACCAAGGCCATCGTTCGCCGCTTCGCGGATATGGAGATCTTCGTCGAGATCCAGGAGAACGTCCGCGGCTCCGACGTCTTCGTCATCCAGTCGACCTCGTTCCCGGCCAATGATCATCTGATGGAGCTCTTGATCATCACCGATGCGCTGCGCCGCGCCTCGGCCCGCCGCATCACCGCCGTGATCCCCTATTTCGGCTACGCCCGGCAGGACCGCAAGGTCGGCTCCCGCTCGCCGATTTCGGCCAAGCTGGTCGCCAACATGATCACCCATGCCGGCGTCGACCGCGTGATGACGCTCGATTTGCACGCCGGCCAGATCCAGGGCTTCTTCGACATCCCGACCGACAACCTCTATGCCTCGCCGGTGATGGTGCGCGACATCAAGGAACGCTTCG
>JAGXAF010000102.1 GCA_018971675.1 Bradyrhizobium sp. | reverse complement strand
CAATTGGTAATATCCGTAATATCTCTGGCTGCGGATGACGCAGGCGTCGCGTGAATGCCGTTACGCGTGACCGGCGTTGGCCGACAGCATGCCGGGATCGATACCGATCTTGCGCAGCGCGCGCAGGTACTTTTCATCGGCGTCGGCGCCAAAGATCAGGTCCGCATCGGCATCACAATGCAGCCAGCCATTGCGCTGGATTTCGCTCTCGAGCTGGCCGGCGGCCCAACCGGCATAACCGAGGGCCAGAATCGCGTGCTTCGGTCCGGATCCCTTCGCGATCGCCCTGAGAATATCGACTGTCGCGGTGAGGCAAACGCCATTGTCGATCTGCAATGTCGCGTCCTCGATGAAGAAATCGCTGGAATGCAGCACGAAGCCGCGTCCGGTATCGACCGGCCCGCCTCGCAACACCTTCATGGACTCGGCGGTTTCCGGCAGCTTGATCTGATCGGCCCGCTTGATGATGTCGAGCTGAACCAGTAATCCGGGAAAATCGATGCTTCCGGCCGGACGATTGACGATGATGCCCATCGCACCCTCGGACGAGTGCGCGCAAAGATAGATCACCGAGCGCTCAAACCGCGGGTCGTCCATGACCGGCATCGCGATCAGGATCTGGCCATCGAGATAGCCGGGCTCTGTCGCCGAATTGTCGCCGGTACCGGCGACCTTGCGACGCAAGCGCTTTGATTTTTTGCCTTCAATATCCATCGGCAAAAGGACTCTGCTGATCTCCCATATCCTGATATTGGGTATCAGTCCTGTCAATCAAGCCGGCCGTTGCACTTTGGAATACATCACAAGCAATTCAATGGTTTGTCGATCCGCTTGGCGGTAAGGACACGCATGACCACGATGGTTCCCACCCGCGCCGCGGTCGGCCTCTGCGCAGCCCTGTTTCTGTCGTCTTTCATGGTGGAGGCACGCGCCCAGGACGCCTCGCCCTGGTTGCGGGACGGGCACTCCGCTGTCAGGCTTCTGGCGGGTTCGCGCAGCGGCGCGGTCCTGCTCGGCGGCATTGCCTTCGAACTGGAGCCGGGATGGAAAACCTATTGGCGTACGGCTGGCGATTCCGGTGTGCCGCCACGCTTCGACTTCTCCAAATCGGATAATGTCGAGGCCGTGACCATTCTGTGGCCGGCGCCGACCAGGTTCGACGATGGCGCCGGCGGCCAATCGCTCGGCTATCATAACCAGATCGTGCTGCCGCTGCGCATCGTCGCCAAAAACGCCGACAAGCCGGTGACGCTGCGCGCCGCGGTCAATTACGCGGTATGCGAGAAGCTTTGCATTCCCGTCGAAGCCAATCCGGAACTCACCTTCGCCAGCGTCGCCAGCACCGAGGACAGTGCGTTGTTCGCCGCGCTCAATACCGTGCCCAAGCCGGCCAATATCGGCGATCCCAATCCGCTCACCATCCGCGATGTCAGGCGCGACGGAAAATCGACGGTACTGGTCGACGTTGCCGCCCCCGCCGATGCCGCCAACATCGACCTGTTCGTCGAAGGGCCGACGCCGGACTGGGCACTGCCGGTGCCGAAACTCGCCAAGCAGAGCCCGCCCGGCGTCAAGCGCTTTTCCTTCGAACTCGACGGCGTGCCGCCGGGCACCAATCCCGAAGGCGCCGCCCTCAAATTGACGCTGGTCGGCGGCGACCGCTCGTATGAGTTCAATACGAATCTGAATTGACGCGCAGCATCGTTACCGGCCTGTGAAGGATGCGCCCCGGCATGCCGGCGGCCTCGGCGTATGGCTCCGGGGCATGGTCCCGCCCAACCAAATCTTAACGAATCGTTGCTAGGCGATGAGGGTCGCCGCCTTTGTGCGGAGCTCCCTTGGAATTTCCACCGTGGCCGTGACGGACGCGCAATCGGCACCAGCTTTGGCGAGCGGCGCGATCGCGCGGCTGCGCGCGAGATCGCGCGGCCTGCTCGGCGGCTCGGGCGAAGCTTCGGTGACCCGGCGACTGGCCGGCATCATCTTCATCATTCGTGTTGTCAGCGCGGCGCTGGCCTATCTGACGCAGATTCTGCTGGCCCGCTGGATGGGTGGCTCGGAGTACGGCATCTATGTCTATGTCTGGACCTGGGTGCTGCTGCTGGGCAGCATGATGGATTTCGGCATCTCGGCGTCGGCGCAAAAGATCATTCCGGAATACCGCACCCGCGGCGAGCACGCGCTGTTGCGCGGCTTCCTGTTCGGCAGCCGCTGGATGACGCTGGCGGTGTCGGCCGTGGTGTCCGTGCTACTGGCGGGCGTGGTCAAACTGTTGTCGCCGTGGATCAACGCCGGCGAGATCGTGCCGCTCTATATCGGATGCCTGACGTTGCCCCCCTTCGTGGTCGCCAACACCCAGGACGGCATCGCGCGATCGCACGACTGGATGCGCCTCGGCCTGATGCCGCAATTCGTGGTCCGGCAGGTGCTGATCATCGGCCTGACCGCGGGCGCGCTGGCGCTCGGCCTGCGCCTCGGCGCCACCGTCGCGATGCTGGCGAGCGCGGGTGCGGTGTGGATCGCGATGGTCGGCCAGATGATCGTGCTGAACCGCCGGCTTGCCGGCCACATCGAACCGGGCCCCAGGCTCTATGATTTCCGCGGCTGGCTTGCGATCTCGCTGCCGATCCTGCTGGTCGAAAGTTTTTATCTGCTGTTGTCCTATACCGACGTGCTGGTGTTGCAGCAGTTTCGTCCCTCCGATGAAGTCGGCGTCTATTTCGCCGTGGTGAAGACGCTGGCGCTGGTCTCGTTCATTCACTACGCGATGTCGGCGACGACGGCGCACCGCTTTGCCGAATATCATGCGCTCGGCGACAAGCCGCGGCTGTCGGCCTATGTCGCGCATGCGATCAAATGGACGTTCTGGCCGTCGCTGGCCGCGACCATCCTGCTGCTGGCACTCGGCAAACCGCTGTTGTGGCTGTTCGGGCCGCAATTCGTCGCCGGTTACGACATCATGTTCATCGCCGCGACCGGCCACGGCGCCGCGGCAGCAACCTCGATCTCGCTGGCGTTCGAGACCGTGCTGTTGTTCTGGATTGTGCGGCGGCGACTCGGCCTGCACGTGCTCGCCTTCGGCGAACGCCGATAGACCGCCGGCTACCCCGCGGTCCAGCCGCCGTCGATCGAGAGATTGGCGCCGGTGATCTGGGCCGCGTCGTCGCCACACAAAAACAGCGCAAGCGCCGCGACCTGATCGGAGGTAACGAATTCCTTGGTGGGCTGCGCATCCAGCAACACGTCCTTGATGACCTGCTCCTTGGTCATGTTGCGCGCCTTCATGGTATCCGGGATCTGCCGCTCGACCAGCGGCGTCCAGACGTAGCCGGGGCTGATGCAGTTGCAGGTGATCTTGAAGGTCGCAACTTCCAGCGCCACCGTCTTGGTCAGGCCGGCGATGCCGTGCTTGGCCGACACATAGGCGGACTTGAACGGCGAGGCTATCAGCGAATGGGCGGAAGCCGTGTTGATGATGCGGCCCCAGCCGCGCTTCTTCATGCCTGGCACCGCGGCGCGGATACTGTGGAAGGCGGACGACAGGTTGATCGCGATGATGGCATCCCACTTCTCGATCGGAAATTCCTCAATCGGCGACACGAACTGGATGCCGGCATTGTTGACGAGAACGTCGACCGATCCGAAGGTCTTCTCGCCGAGCGCGACCATTTCGGCAATCTCGGCAGGCTTGGTCATGTCGGCCGGCGAATGCACCGCCTTGACCCTGAAGTCGGTCTCGATCGCGGAGCGTTCCTTTTCGATGTCGGCGGGCGCGCCCATGCCATTGAGCACGATATTGGCGCCGGCGCCGGCGAAAGCGCGTGCATATGCCAGTCCGATGCCGCTGGTCGAGCCGGTTACCATCGCCGTCTTGCCGGTCAACATACCCATTTGCGTTACTCCTTTTTGTCGCCGGGAGGATTGATACTGTCACCTGCGAGATCAAAAGTGACCATGGTCTCGCCGGATTGTGGTCGCTCGAACCAGTCTTCATGGCGCATCGACCGATCAACGTCACGTACGCCCGCCTCCCAGTGTTCGAGCATTCCGACGTGCGAGAAGTCGTAATCCTTGGAGGAGGATTCGTAGTTCTTGCTGCGATAGATCAGATGCACCACCGTGACAGCGCCTTGCCTGGTGGCTTCGCACAAATGCGCCACCGATGGATCATCCTTCAGATGCTCCGGCAATTTTTCGATCAGCGCCTGCACTGCCCTGCGGGTGTTGTGAAGTTGCTGGTTCTTGTCGGTATTCATCCGGGTGCGGCTGGAATAGCGGATGTCCTTCTCGCGCTCCGCCGCCTCCAGCAGCGACCTCGGCAACGGACCGCGCGCGCTGAACAGATCGATCTGGAAGATCAGCAGATCCTTGCTGGTTTCTTCATCAAGGACGTAGTCCAGCGGCGTGTTGGAGGCGATGCCGCCGTCCCAATAATGTTCGCCTTCGATTTCGATGGAAGGAAAGCCCGGAGGCAGCGCGCCGGACGCCATGATGTGTTCGGGCCCGATCTTCTTGCCGAGCCGATTAAACTCGATATTGTCGAAATACCTCAAATTGCCCGACGTCACGCCGACCGCGCCGACGCTCAGCCGGGTCTTCAGATCGTTGATGCGGTCGAAATCGACCAGTTGCTCCAGCGTCTTGCGAAGCGGCGAGGTGTCGTAATAGCTCAGTGATTGCGGACTGCCCTGCGGCCACAGCGGCGCCGGCGGAATCCGCGGGGTAAAGAAGCCGGGCACGCCGAAGGTCGCGGTCAGGGCGGCGCTGGCCTCATTGAACACGGTGCGGCCGCAGTCGCTCCTGACGATCGGATTCCAGGGAACGGGCGCTGAGACCATCTCCCAGAATTCCTTCAGCCGGTCGACACGCTTCTGCGGGTCATTGCCGGCGATGATCGCGGCGTTGACGGCGCCGATCGAGATGCCGGCGACCCATTCCGGCTCGAAATCATGACGACACAGCGCCTGATAGGCGCCGGCCTGGTAGGAGCCGAGCGCGCCGCCGCCCTGGAGGACCAGCACGCGCTGCGCCTTCACCGGGCTTGTGGCTGGAACGGGGCTGGAAATATCATGACCTCGGCGGGCGGCTGAAGACCAATGCAGCGTGGCGAGACTTCGCGGTGGCGTCAATCAGCCGGCCGCAACCAGCACATCACACTGAAGTCATCGCGGGTCGGATGATGCAAGAATAAGCGTCCAGAACACCTGGTATTTGGTATTTGGAGCATAACTCGCCGCGATGCCCATTTTTGTGACGCCATTTTTGAGCATGTTTTCCCGGTGCGGCGGCGAGTCGCGCCAGCCCGAAAAGGCTTCCGCCAAGGTGTGGTAGCCGGCCGACACATTTTCCACCGCCAGCGTCGCGGGATATCCGGCTTCACTGAGGCGTTTGGGCAGCGGCGCCCGCACGTCGTGATCAAGCTTGTTCTTGCTCGCCATCGCCTGCGCCTGCGCTTCCGCAATCCGCATCAATTCGGGATCGATCACCACCGCGCCAATGCCGTTGTTCTGCCGGTATTGCGAGATCATCGAGGCCGCGACCCCCGAATCGAGATGTGCGCCGGGCTCGGCCATGTTGACATACATTGCCGGCAGTTCGCTGACGGGCTTCTCGGCCGCGCAGCCGGCCAGCAGCAAAAGTCCGAAGATGGCGAGGATCGGCCGCGTCATGGAATTCCCCCAAATTGGCCGCCGTTGTTGCATACCAACCGTGGCTGAATGGTGAACGCCAGAGCGGATTTGGGGGGCGCGGCTCTCCGGGTTGCGCGCAAGGCTGAAACCGGGATACCACGCCGATAAGCTTTGGATTGGCGCGTGGGCACGCCTTCCACGGATTACGTTCCGGGCATAGCCGAAACGACAGGATCAATCCTGCGCGGCGAAAATCCGGTAACGCTGCGGTCGCAAACCGACGATATCACCGGCCTGCAGCGTCCGATCCCGGGGCGCATCGATCTCGATGAGGGTCTTGCCCTCACCTCCACACAGCGCGACCTCGGCGCGCTGTGTCGGCCCAAAAGTCCGGACATGGCGGATCGTTCCTTCAAGCAAGCCGGCACCGATCGGTCCGACCTGCATATCATGACGCCGGACAAACAATTTGGACGCGCCAGAAATCCCGTCGGCGACAGCGATACCCAGCGACTTTCCGCCGAGCCGCACGCAACCCTGGTTGACCTCCACCGGCAGGACGATCGATTCCCCGATGAACCCGTGCACGAATGCGGTCGCGGGGTTGTCATACACTTCGGCCGGCGTGCCGATCTGCTCGATTTGGCCCTTGTCCATCACTACCACTCGATTGGCAACCTCCAGCGCTTCCTCCTGATCGTGAGTGACGAAGATCGAGGTCACGCTGATCTCGGAATGCAGCGAGCGCAGCCATTGCCGAAGCTCCTTGCGCACCTTGGCGTCAAGTGCGCCGAATGGTTCGTCAAGCAACAGGATACCCGGTTCGATCGCAAGAGCGCGGGCGAGCGCGATACGCTGGCGTTGTCCGCCGGAGAGCTGATTTGGATAACGATCCGCAAGCCAATCGAGCTGCACCAGATCCAGCAATTCCTTGACGCGCATACGAATGCCCGCTTCGTCCTTGCGAACGGCGCGCGGCTGAACCCGCAGCCCGAACGCGACATTTTCGAATACCGTCATGTGCCGGAACAGCGCGTAATGCTGGAACACGAACCCGACACGGCGCTCGCTGGCGCCGTGACCGAGCGTACTCTCGCCATCGAACGAAACCTCGCCGGCATCGGGCCAATCGAGACCTGCGATAATTCGCAGCAGCGTGGTCTTGCCCGAGCCCGAAGGCCCCAGCAGCGCCAGCAATTCGCCGTTGGCCACTTTCAAATCCACACCATCAAGCGCGGTAAACGCGCCGAATTTCTTCACGATGTTTTTCAGTTCAATGGTCACGCGGCAATTATCCTTCGTCCAGACGCCGCTCGAGAACGGTTTTCACCACCAGCGTGACCAGCGCAAGCATGGCCAGCAGGGAAGCGATCGCGAACGATGCGACGAACTGATATTCATTGTAGAGAATTTCCACCAGGAGCGGCATGGTGTTGGTCTCGCCGCGAATGTGGCCCGAGACGACGGATACCGCGCCGAATTCGCCCATCGCCCGCGCATTGCACAACAGCACGCCATACAACAGGCCCCATTTGATATTGGGCAAAGTGACGCGGAAGAAGGTCTGCAGGCCCGATGCGCCGAGCGAGATGGCAGCCTCCTCTTCTTGCGTGCCCTGCTCCTGCATCAGCGGAATCAGCGACCGCGCCACGAACGGGAACGTCACGAAAATCGTGGCCAGCGCGATACCGGGCGCGGCGAACAGGACATGGACGTCATGGCTTTGCAGCCATGCTCCCCAATAGCCCTGGGCGCCGAACAGCAGCACGAATACAAGCCCCGAGATTACCGGGCTCACCGAGAACGGCAGATCGATCAAGGTGACCAGGAACGCCTTGCCATGAAAATCGAACTTGGCGATGGCCCAGGCCGCCATCACACCGAACACCAGGTTGAGCCCGACGGAAATGGCGGCCACCAACAATGTCAACCGGATCGCCGACCACGCTTCCGGATCGGACAGCGCCGCAACAAAGGCGCCGGCACCCTTGGCAAACGCCTGCGCAAACACCACCGCCAGCGGCAACACGACAAAGACGCTGAGGAATATCAGCGCCATCGCGATGATGGCAACGCGGATCGGCCCGGGTTCGATGCGCACGTCACGCCGCGGCGCGCTTGATGTCGGCTGTGGCCGGCTCATCCGTGTCAGCCTCAATGTGCGGGAATTCGGGTTTGCGCCCAGCGCTGCAGGCGATTGACCGCGAAAATGATCAGGAAGGATGCCACCAGCATGACAACGGCGATCGCGGTGGCATCGGCGTAGCGAAATTCCGACAACCGGATCACAATCAGCAGCGGAGCAATTTCGGAAACGTTCGGCAGGTTGCCGGCAATGAAGATGACCGACCCGTATTCGCCGATGCCCCGCGCAAAGGCCAGCGCGAAGCCCGTCAGCAGCGCCGGAATCAGACTGGGCAGTATCACCCTGAACACGGTATGCCAGCGACTGGCGCCCAGACTGGCGGCAGCTTCCTCGATTTCGACGTCGAGGTCGATCAGAATCGGTTGAACCGTCCGCACCACGAACGGGATGCCGATGAAGATCATGGCAATGAAGATGCCGGCCGGCGTGAATGCGACCTTGATGCCCAGTTCCGCAAGGGGCGCGCCCAGCCATCCCTTCTGCGCAAACAGCGAACTCAGCGCGACGCCGGCGACCGCGGTCGGCAGCGCGAAGGGGATGTCGACAATGGCGTCGAACAGGCGGCGGCCTGGAAAGCGGTAGCGCACCAGCGCCCACACGACAATTGTTCCCATCACCAGATTGACAATCGCCGCGGCGAAGGAAAGGCCAAACGAAATCTTCAGCGCATTAAGCGTGCGGCGGCTGGTGACGATGCCCCAGAACTGGTCGAAACTCAGTTCGAATGTCTTGAGGAAAAGGCCCGCGAGCGGAATCAGGATGATCACTGACAGCCAGGTTAGCGTCAGTCCCATGGTAAGACCGAACCCGGGCAAGGTACTGCGCCGTCCTGTCGCTACGCCCACGATACCCCCTGCGCGTGCACCGCGGATCAGTTCTTGTAAATCTGGTCGAAAATGCCGCCTTCGCTGAAATGTTCGCGCTGCGCCTTGGCCCAGCCGCCAAACACATCATCGATCGTGAACAATTCAAGCTTCGCGAACGAGTTCTCGTACTCCCTGGCTACCTCCGGATCACGCGGACGATAGGAGTTGCGTGCGGCAATCTCCTGACCTTCTTTGCTGTACCAATATTTCAGGTAGGCTTCGGCGGCCGCGCGGGTGCCCTTCTTGTCGGCGACCGCGTCGACAACAGCAACCGGAGGTTCGGCGAGGATCGACAATGGCGGCGCCACGATCTCGAACTTGTCCTTGCCGAATTCGCGCTGAGCCAGGAACGCCTCGTTCTCCCACGCCAGCAGTACGTCGCCGACGCCACGTTCCACGAACGTAACGGTCGAACCGCGCGCGCCGGTATCCAGCACTGGGACATTCTTGTAGATATCGCCGACGAACTGTTTTGCCTTGTCGGGCGAACCAAACTTCTTCAGCGCATAGCCCCAGGCGGCGAGGTAATTCCAACGCGCGCCGCCCGAAGTCTTCGGATTCGGCGTGATCACGCTGACGCCCGGTTTAATCAGGTCATCCCAGTCCCGGATGCCTTTGGGATTGCCCTTGCGCACCAGGAAGACAATGGTCGAGGTGTAGGGTGAGGCATTCTGCGGCAGGCGCTTCTGCCAATCGGCAGCGATCAGACCCTTGGCCGCAATGGCATCGATGTCATAGGCAAGCGCCAGCGTGACGACATCGGCTTGCAGGCCGTCGATGACGGCGCGCGCCTGCGAGCCGGAACCGCCATGCGATTGCTTGATCTCGACGCTCGTGCCGGTTTGCTTCTGATAGGCGGTCGCGAAAGCCTTGTTGAAATCCACATAGAGTTCGCGCGTGGGGTCGTAGGATACGTTGAGCAGCGTGACGTCGGCGGCAAGCGCCGACCCTGCCCACAACAGGCCCACCACCGCGAACAGAATACGGCTCACCATCTCGGCCTCCGTCGATCCAGGATTGTCGTCCAAATCAGGCGAGCAAACCTCGGGGCGAAGTGGCCTCAAGTCAACGAAACCGAATTTCGTTATTTGTTAGTCGGCAACGGCTTTATTCTAGGACGTCGTTTTATCCTAGGAAGCCTTGACCGTGTGGATACCGCATTCGGTTTTGGCGCGGCCGCGCCAACGACCGGCGCGGGAATCTTCATCAGGCGTGGTGCGGCTGGTGCACGGCATGCAGCCGACCGACAAATAGCCGCTGGCCACGAGCGGATGCGGCGGCAGGCCGGCCGACGCATAGATGCCGGCGATGTCCTCAGGCGAGATGTTGGCGAGCGGATTGAATTTCAGCCGCCCGCCATCTGCTTCGACGATCGGGATTTCGGCGCGCGCCCCGCCCTGAAACCGCTTGCGACCGTTGATCCACGCGCTGAACGGCGCCAGCGCCCGGTTGAGCGGCTCGACCTTGCGAATGCGGCAGCATGCATCCGGATCGGAGAACCACAATTCGCGGTCCGGATCCTCGCGCGACAGGGTTTGCTCCAATGGTTTGATCGAACGGACATCGCGCAAGCCAAGCCGCGCGATCAGCTCGTCGCGATAGGCCAGCGTCTCCTCAAACAGCCAGCCGGTGTCGAGGAAGACTACGGGGATCGCCGGATCGACGTCCGCTGCCAATTTGAGCAGCGCGGCCGACTCGGTGCCGAACGAAGAGACCAAAGCCAGCCGCTCACGGCCGACGGCCTGCAACGCGGCCGCGATGATTTCGGTTGGCGTGGCGTCTCGAAGCGCGCGGTCAAGCTCCTCGGCCGGCGGCAAAGCGGGCAGACCCGCGGCGGCGTCCTGCACCTCCTGATGGCGAGGCTCCGTCATTGGCCCACACCCTGCGCAGGGCGCAATTGCATCCGCTGGTGCAGCGCCGTGAGGCGGCCATCGCCGGTCGGCTGATAGAATACCGAATAACGCCCCGCGGTACTGGTGAATGCGTCGGCGTCGCTTTCCTTCTTCACCTCGAAGGCGTCGAAGCCGGCGCGCAGCATGAACACGAACTGATCGCGCAGCACCTGACCGGTGGCGCGCAGTTCGCCGCGAAACCCGTGACGTTCGCGCAGCAGCCGTGCCTGGCTATAGGCCCGGCCGTCGCGAAACGTCGGGAACACCAGCGCGACGACGGCGAGCCGGTCGAGATACGGCACGAGATCGTGGACATCGCGGTTGTTCGGCCAGATCACGCCGGTCCTTCCGAGCCGGCGTGAAACCGCTTCCGGATCCCCGAGAAAACGCACGGACGAAACCAGGATCGCGCCGCCATCCGGCAGCTCCGCATCGTCGGCAATGCGGACGAACGCATCGACGGCGATTTTTCCTCCCTTAACGAGTGGCATAAACCCGCTCCCTGAATGGTTCGACGCCGAGCCGCTTCACCGTGTCGACGAACAGTTCGTCGGGACGGGCACGCAGCGCCAGGTAGGCTTCCACGATGTCCTCGATCACGTCGGCGACTTCACCGTATTTCACGGCGGGCCCGATCAGGGCGCCGAGTTCGGCGTTCTCGTCGGCGCGGCCGCCGATCGTGATCTGATAGAATTCCTCGCCGTTTTTCTCGACGCCGAGAATGCCGATGTGGCCGACATGATGGTGGCCACAGGCATTGATGCAGCCCGAGATGTTGATGTGCAGCCGTCCGATCAACTCGGCGGTGTCGTGATTGGCAAAGCGCCGCGTCAATTCCTGCGCAATCGGGATCGAGCGCGCATTCGCGAGCGAGCAATAATCCAGCCCCGGGCATGCGATGATGTCGGAGACCAGGTTGATGTTCGGAGTTGCGACACCGATCCTGTCGAGCGCCCTCCACAGCGCCGGCAGGTCGCGACGGGCGACGTGAGGCAGCGCCAAATTCTGCTCGTGGCCGACCCGGATTTCGCCGAAGGAATATTTGTCGGCAAGATCGGCGATCGCATCCATCTGCTCGGCCGTGGCATCGCCCGGCGGTCCGCCGACCGGCTTCAGCGACAGCGTCACGATGGCGTAGCCCGGTACCTTGTGCGGAAATACCGAGTTCTTCCGCCAACGCTCGAATGCCGGATCATGCGCGGCGGCCTTCAACTCGTCCGGCATATCCGGCAGTTTTTCGTAGGCCGGATAGCTGAAGCGCGAGCGGACTTCCTCGACCACCGCATCATCCAGCCTCAGCGTGCCATCGCGAATCTGCAGCCACTCTTCCTCGACTTCCCTTGCGAACTTCTCGATACCGAGTTCATGCACCAGGATCTTCATGCGCGCCTTGTAGATGTTGTCGCGGCGGCCGTATTGATTGTAGACGCGCAGGATGGCCTCGACATAGCTCAG
>JAGXAF010000101.1 GCA_018971675.1 Bradyrhizobium sp. | reverse complement strand
CGAGAGCGTGGCGCCGGCTCACTGCATCATCGTGATCTTGATGTAGGTCGGTCCGAGAATGACGACGAACAGCACCGGCAGGAAGAACAGGATCATCGGAACCGTCAGCTTGGGCGGCAGCGCGGCGGCCTTCTTTTCCGCCTCGTTCATGCGCATGTCGCGATTTTCCTGCGCCATCACCCGCAGGCTCTGGCCGAGCGGCGTGCCGTAGCGCTCCGACTGCTGCAAGGCGAGACAGACCGATTTCACGCCTTCAAGCCCGGTGCGTTTCGCGAGGTTCTCGTAGGCCATCTTGCGATCCTGCAGGTAGGAAAGCTCGGCGGTGCATAGCGTGAATTCCTCCGATAGCGCGACCGATTGCGACGCGATTTCGGTCGAGACCTTGCGGAAGGCCGCTTCGATCGACATGCCGGACTCGACGCAGATCAGCAGGAGGTCGAGGGCGTCGGGGAAGGCGCGCTTGATCGAGAGCTGGCGCTTGGCGATCGCGTTCTTCAGGAACAGCATGGGCGCCTGCAGGCCGAGATAGGCGGCGCCGATGCATATGCCGATCTTGATCGGAAACGACTTCTGCATGTGCGCGATCACGAACACGTACAGGATCGCGCCGGCGAACATCACGATCGGCGTCACCAGCCGAAAGAACAGGAAGGTGACGTAGGGAGCATGGCCACGATAGCCGGCCATGATCAGCTTGTCGCGCGCGGCTTCCTGGGCCAGCCATTTGCCCAGATTGAAGTCTTCGACCACCCTGGAGACGAGCTGCTTCGGTGTCTGGCGCAGCGAGACCTTCTCGGCCTGGTTCAGGCGATCGCGCTCACGCTGCCTGATACGTTCGCGCTCGCTGGCGACCGCCTTCATGCGCTTGGCAAGTCCATCGCCGGCGAGCAGCGGCATCACCAGCGTATAGGCCGTCGCGCTGGCAGCAATGGCGGACAGCAGCATGGTCATGAAGTGTGCGTCGTGGATCTTGTCGACCAGGAACTGGATCATGCTGTACCGTCAGAAGTCGAAGTTGATCATTTTTTTCATCACGAGGATGCCCATGGCCATCCAGGTCACGCAGCCGACAAGCATCAATTGGCCGGTCGGATGCGTCCACAGCAGCGAAATGTATTGCGGCGTCGTCAGGTAGACGAGCAGCATGACGATTGGCGGCAACGAGCCGATGATGCCGGCGGACGCCTTGGCTTCCATTGACATGGCCTGGATCTTCTCGGCCATTTTCTTGCGGTCGCGCAGCACTTTGGACAGGTTGCCCAGCGCTTCCGACAGATTGCCGCCCGACTTCTGCTGGATCGAGACCACGATCCCGAAGAAATTCGCCTCCGGCACCGGCATCCGCTCGTACAGGCGGACGCAGGCCTCGCCTAGCGGCATGCCGATCGCCTGGGTTTCGATGATGGCGAGGAATTCGCTGCGCAGCGGCTCGGGAGAATCGGCGGCGACGACCTTGATGGATTCAAACAATGGCAGGCCCGCCTTGATGCCGCGCACGATCACGTCGACGGCGTCCGGCAGCGCCTTCAGGAAGTTTTTCTCGCGGCGGTTCTTCAGGGCACTCAGTATCCAGCGCGGCAGGCCGAAGCCGCCGGCGAAGGCCAGCCCGACGCCGGCCAGCAGCCCGCCATGGGCCAGTACGGCGATCACAAAGCAGACGGCGCCCAGGATGCCGGAGGCGATCATGAATTTCTGGGGCGTCCAGTCGAGCCCGGCCTGGGCGAGGCGACTGCTCAGCGGCAGCCTCCTTTCCTTCCGACGGCGCGCCTCGAGTTCCTTCAGCGTTCCCTCGACCTGCTCGCGGCGAGAGCGCTGGCTCTTTTCGACCTGACGCGCGGCCGGCTCCGATTTGGCCACCGAGGCTCGGCGATTCTCGGCCTTCCTTTCCCCTGACAAGAGCGGATAGAGAAAAACCCATGACAGGCCACCAATAGCGGTGGTGGCGAGAAAGGCCAGTGCGAGCACTTGCATATTCATGGTGCGTTTCCTCAGGTCGGCGCGACGACTTCGGCGGCGTCGAGTGCCGCAGCAAGCCGCTTCTCCTCGCCGTAGTAGCGCGCACGATCCCAGAAACGGGGTCGCCCGATGCCGGTCGAGCGGTGCCGCCCGATGATGTGCCCGCTGGCGTCCTCGCCGACCAGGTCGTAGATGAACAGGTCCTGGGTGATGATGGTATCGCCTTCCATGCCCATCACCTCGGTGATGTGGGTGATGCGCCGGGAGCCGTCGCGCAGGCGGGCAGCCTGGATGATCACGTCGATCGACGCGCAGATCATCTCGCGGATAGTTCGTGATGGTAACGAAAACCCGCCCATCGTGATCATGGATTCGCAGCGCGACAGCGCTTCGCGCGGATTGTTGGCGTGCAGGGTTCCCATCGATCCGTCATGGCCGGTGTTCATGGCTTGCAGCAGATCGAACGCCTCCGGTCCGCGGACTTCGCCGACGATGATGCGTTCGGGGCGCATACGCAGGCAGTTGCGCACCAGTTCGCGCATGGTGACTTGGCCCTCGCCCTCGATGTTTGGCGGCCGGGTTTCAAGGCGGACCACATGCGGCTGCTGCAGTTGCAGTTCGGCGGCGTCCTCGCAGGTGATGATGCGCTCGTCGTCATCGATGTAGTTGGTGAGGCAGTTCAGCAGCGTCGTCTTGCCGGAGCCGGTACCGCCGGAAATCAGCACGTTGGCGCGGCAGCGTCCGATGATCTGCAGGATGTTCGCGCCCGCGGGCGTGATCGCGCCGAATTTGACCAACTGGTCGAGAGTCAGCTTGTCTTTCTTGAATTTGCGGATGGTGAGCGCGGGGCCGTCGATCGCCAGCGGCGGCACGATGGCATTGACGCGGGAGCCGTCGGCGAGGCGGGCATCGCAGATCGGCGAGGATTCGTCGACGCGCCGGCCGACCTGGCTGACGATGCGCTGGCAGATGTTGAGCAACTGCTGGTTATCGCGGAAGCGGATGCCGGTACGCTGGATCTTGCCGCCGACCTCGATGAACACGGTGCCGGCGCCATTGACCATGATGTCGGCGATATCGTCGCGCGACAACAGCGGCTCCAGCGGGCCATATCCGAGAACGTCGTTGCAGATATCGTCGAGCAGTTCTTCCTGCTCGGCAATCGACATCACGATATTCTTGATCGCGATGATCTCGTTGACGATATCGCGGATTTCCTCGCGCGCCGACTCGCCGTCGAGCTTGGCGAGCTGGGCCAAATCGATCGCCTCGATCAGGGCGCCGAAGATCGTCGCCTTGACCTGGTAATAGGTATCCGAACGCCTGGTATCGACCGCCGGCGCCGGTGGGGCGGGTCGGGCCGGCGCTATCGGCGGCGAGGCAACCACGGGAGGAGGCGCCTCGCGCACGGCAGCCGCAGCCACGCCGGAAGCCGGTTCCGGCGCGCTGGCGGCGGGCTTGATCACCCGCTGGTCGTTTTCTGCTCCGCTACGCTTACCAAACACGACGACACTCCATGCGGGGGGTTATTTTGCCCGCAGCTTCTCGAACAGGGGCGACAGGAACGACCCGCGGGGCTTTTTTGTCTCGCTGCGGCCCGTCAGCCGCTGCGCGATCTGCAGAAACATTTCGGTGGTGCGATGACTATCGGAGATTTCCGCGATCATCTGGCCGTTATTCGCCGCCGACCCGAACATTTGTGGATCGAAGGGAATCGACGCGATCGGCGGACTTTCGATCGCCTTGGCGAATTCGCCGGCATTGATTTCCGGCCGCTTCGGTATCCCGACCTGGTTGAGACAATAGAGCGGCATCCGGTCGTTGGGCCGCGACGCCTTCAGGAGATCGAACAGGTTCTTGGTGTTGCGCAGGTTGGCAAGGTCGGGCGCTGCCACGATCAGGATATCGTCGGCGGCCACCAGCGCGCGCCGGGTCCAGCCCGACCATTGATGGGGAATGTCCAGCACGATGCAAGGCATCGATGTGCGCAGGGTATCGAGGATCGAATCGAAGGCCTCGGCACCGAAATCGTAGACCCGCTCCAGCGTGGCCGGCGCCGCCAGCAGGCTGAGGTGGTCGGTGCATTTCGACAGCAGGCGGTCGATGAACGCGATATCCACGCGATCGGGGGAGAACACCGCGTCCGCGATTCCCTGCGGCGGGTCCTGATTATAGTCGAGACCGGCGGTGCCGAAGGCAAGATCCAGATCGGCAACCACCGAATCCACCGTCAGGTCACGCGCGATTGCCCAGGCCACGTTATGGGCGATCGTGGACGCACCGACGCCGCCTTTGGCGCCGACGACGGCGATGATGCGGCCGACCGCCCTGGCTTCCGGCGTACTGAACAACCCGCAAACTGAACGCACGACGTCGATTGCGGAAACCGGCGCCAACACATAGTCACTGACGCCGCGGCGAATCAGTTCGCGATAGAGCGCAACGTCGTTGAGACGGCCGATGACGATGACGCGAGTGCCGGAATCGCAAACCGTGGCGAGCTGGTCGAGGCCGGTGAAGATATCGTCGCGGCCCTCGGTTTCCAGGATGATCACGTTGGGCGTCGGTGCGGTACGATAGGCCTCGATCGCGGCGGCCATGCCGCCCATCTGGATCTTGAGATGTGCCTTGCTGAGGCGGCGGTCCTCGCCCGCCGATTGCACGGCAGCCGCGGTTTCCACGGTTTCGCAGAATGCCTGGACGGACACCCGTGGCGCCGGGGCGATATGATCGTCCGCGGGCGCCGGTGTGCCGTCCGGCTGTGCTTCGGTATTTTGACGGGCGTAGCTGATCATCTGGTTGCGCTGAGTTTGGCCTTGTCGGCTTCGGGATATTGCGTGGTGCTGGTGGTGCCCTTGCGATACTTCTCGAATCCTTCCGAGCGCCGCATGGTGTAGGCGGGAGTTTCAGATCGCGGTTGCACGAGGTCCGCTGGATTGTCGACCATCGCCGCCATGTCGCGCTGGTAGGCGCAACCGAGATTGTACCAGGACTTGTTGTCGATGTAGCTCTTGTCGTGAATCGATGGACCGAGATCCTCCGGCCAAAGGCCGCACGGTCCGGCGACTGCCGTCATTCTCGGATAGTTCAGCCGGATCGCGGCCATCTGGCGTGGATCGGCCGGGTGATAGCGATGCAAATTGATGCCGCGCGGCGGCACGCCACCCGCGATCAAAAGCGCCTGGATTTCGCGGAATGCGTCCGCGGCCGCAGCCGCATTGGAAGTGCCGGTCGGTACGTCGGCGGTGACGGGACCGGTGGCCTCGTGCCGCCAGGTCTGCGCCAGCCCCATCACGTCGGCGCGCTGCTCGGCAGAAAGGCCGCCGCGCGCGTGGCCGACAAGGATCACGACCGACTGGTTGGCTTCCTGCACCGCGATCGGATGCCGCAGCCGATAATCCTCCGGGATGCTGGCCGTCGTTACCTCGTCGGCGGTGTGCATGCAGCCGCCCAGCATGACCGTGAGTCCGGCAAGACCAACCAGCGCTGCGGCCATGCGGAGCGCACGATTGCGGTCGACGGGTATTCTGGTTGTCATCGTTGTCGTCCTTGTCCCGTCTCAGTCGGTGATAAAACCGTAGGTGCCGCGATAATTCTGCGATGGCTCGGAACGGCCCGGTACGCCGTAGATGCGATTGATGCTGCCCAGGAGATCAGCCTGCGGATCGGCAGCAGCGGCAAACCCGTCATCCGGACGCGACAGATCCTTCGGCGCGACGGCGCGAACGATGTAAGGCGTCACGATCACCATCAGCTCGGTCTGGTTGTTGATGAAGTCCCGGCTGCGGAACAACGAGCCGAGCACGGGCAAGGTCGACAGGCCGGGAAGCCCGTTGATCGCCTGCTACTGCTGTTGCTGGATCAGGCCGGCCATCGCCATCGCGCCGCCTGACGGAATCTCCAGGGTGGTTTCGGCGCGCCGGGTCTTGATCGAAGGAATCGTCGTTCCGCCAACGCCACCCTGCAAGGCGTTCTCGTTGGAGACCTCCGACACTTCGGTCATCACATGCAGGCTGATCCGCCCTTCGGTCAGCACCACCGGCGTGAAGTTGAGCGAAATACCGAATTTCTTGAAGCTGACCGTCTGAACGCAATTTCCTATCCCGCCCCCGGTCGTGGTCTGGCAGGTCACGCCGGTCGGGATTGGAAATTCGCCGCCGGAAACGAAGGTTGCGGATTCGCCGGAAATCGCCGTCAAATTGGGTTCGGCAAGCGTTCGCACGACACCGGCGCTTTCCATTGCGCGCAACGTCGCCTGGACCGACGGCGTCGAACCGAACGATGTGACCAGCGCATTGCCGCCGACCAGCGGGGCATTGTTGATCGTGAACGGGGTATTGTTGTTGAAGGTCACCGCCGTCGTGCCGTAGTTCAGGCTTGCCGACAGATCGATGCCCATCTGCTTGGCGATCGAGCGCGCGACTTCGGCAACCGTAACCTTCAGCATCACCTGGTCCTTGCCGCGCACCACGATCGAATTGACGACCTTGTCTGCCCCACCGGTAAGCCGCGCGGCGAGATCATTGGCCTGTTGCGCCTCGATCGGCGTCGCGACGGAACCGGACAGCATCACGCCGTCGCCAAGACCCTCGATCCGGATGTCGGCGTTAGGCAGCACCTGCTTCAGCGCGGAGCGCAGGCCGTTCAGATCGCGGGTGACGGCGATATCATAGGCTGCGATCTGCTGGCCGGCGGAGTCGAAAAACACGATGTTGGTCTGGCCGACAGCCGCACCGATGATGTAGGCCCGTTGCGCGGAGCGAACCACGGCGTTGGCGATCTTCGGATCGGCGACCAGCACATCCTTGATGTCGCGCGGCAGGTCGATGACGATCGACTTGCCGATCCCAAGATCCAGGAAGTGCGCGTTCATGTGGCCGTTGGCCGGTGTCGCCCGCGCGACAGGAACTGCGCTGCGATAGTCGGCCGCCACGACCGGGCTCAAGGCCGGCTCAAGAAGCAGGGCCGCGATCGCCGAAAACGACAGGGCGCGGGCGGCAAAGGCCCGCATCATCGACTGATTTTCCCTGTATCTCATATCGCTAGGTCCTTTGGTCACTTCTGTGTCGTCGTCTGGGTGGATACGCCGTAGCGAACGACATTGACGCTGTCGCTGCGCCCGCGGGCGTGGTCGTCGGCGTTGCTCTCGACGATGTTGACGTCAGCAATGCTGCGCAGCGCCAGCGACAATGTGCCGCTCTGACGCGCGCGGGCGAGCGCCTCGGTTTGTTCCGGCTTCAGCTCCAGCGTCACGGTCTTGCCAACCACGGCGGTCTGGCCGTCCTTTTCCTTCGGCGCCTGGTCGATCGCCAGCACGCGGATGTTGCTCAGGATGATTTCCGAATTGATCGTGTCGGCCGCGCCCGCCCGGCCCGCGTTCTTTTCGTGCTTGGAGAGAATCACGTCGACCCGGTCGTTGGGCAGGATAAAGCCGCCGGCGCCGGTTTCCGGCGAGATTTCGGTCGAGACGGCGCGCATGCCGGAGGGCAGGATCGCGGCCATGAAGCCCGATCCGTCCGCCTTCACCAGCTTCTGCTCGCGGATCGGCTCGCCCGCGATGAAGGGCGCGCGGGCGATTTCGCCGGCGATCTGGGTCGTCGCATCGGGCCGGTCCCCGCGACGGATGAAGGTATTGCTGGCGGTCGCGGCGGGCCAGGTCTGCCACTGCAGGTCTTCGGGCTTGACCGACTGGCCGAGGCCGATGTCGGATTTGGCGACGAGCACGTCGACCGTTGGCAACTGCGCCGCCGGCGCCGCCGGCTTGTCAGATCCGCTCACAAGAAATGCGGCAATGCCGCCGGCACCGACAGCGATGGCCAGAACGACAATCCGTGCGGTATTCATTACGCTTCACTTTCCACATTACACCGCGACGCTTCCGCCGCCGTGATGCGAGTTGACCAGTTATTCGTCAAAGCATGGTTAATGAGGCGTATCTAAATCGCCTTAATGCCGGGTTTACTTCCGGACGACGCGCGGTCAGAGGATGGCGAAGTGAGCGAGGTCGACGGCCTTGATCCAGTCGGTCTCCGGGTAGACCGTCAATGCGCCGGTCGCAAGCGCGATGCCGTAGGGAATGCCGCTCTCCTTGGCATGCAGCCGGAGCAGCCAGGTCTGTCCGGCAAGGACGTAAGGCACCGGCCATCGCCGGAACTGGAGCAACAGCAGCGTCAAGGCGCCTCCGAACAATGAGGCATAGACCAGGTAGTTCAGCAGATGACCGAAGCCGAACCACAATGCGGCGCCAGCCGCGACCTTGGCGTCGCCGCCACCGATCCAGCCCAGCGTGAAGCAGGCAAAGGCCACTGTCAGCACGGCTGCGCCGGCCCCGACATGCGAAAGGATATCGTAGATTCCCATGCCGCTCGGCAGCGCGAGCACCAAAAAGCCCGCCGCCAGCGCCAGCGATACCCGGTTGGAAATCGTCATGGTGAAAAGGTCACTCGCGGCCGCAAACGCCATCAGGGCCGGGAATAGCGTAAGCCGTGCGATGTCGAGGATCACGGGATTGCTCGCATGAAATTGCCCGGCTGATGCCGCGAAAGGGGGTAGCGCATCGCCCGAGCATAGTTGCCATAAATGAACAATCGGGAAATGACCTGGCATTACCAGATCGTCACGATCCGCAAGACGAGCGCGACGAGTGCCAGCACCAGCGCGAGGCAGACCAGTTTCGCCGGCGCATCGGCGCGCGTAGCGGCTGCGGAGGCTGGTGTGGTTCCGACAGAAGCTGCATCGGGCTTGCGCATGCTCATCCCATCGTCGCTGGCCGAAACAACAAAGGCCCCGGAATGGCCGGGGCCTTTGCCGCTCATCATGAACCGTCGCTTATTTCAGCGAGCTATTGATCGAGGTGAACTTGTCGTTCAGGTTGGTGCCGATGCCGTTCACCACAGTAATGATCGCGAGCGCAATGCCAGCGGCGATCAGGCCGTATTCGATGGCGGTGGCGCCGGACTCGTCCTTCATGAAACGAGCAATGAGGTTCTTCATAGATAACTCCATGTGTACACGTGGCTGGTCGAATAGTGTTTGGTCTTACCGGCGTTCTCAGCACCGTGACCATGTTTCACCCTAGGGCGGGACAATTGCTCTGCAGTTAATTCGACTGAGTAAACACGGAACCAGCCGGCTGTTCGTCGGCACAGTAAATTTGCCATTAAGGGCGTTGCTACAAGGCGATGTAGTTGCTGTCGTGCGATTTGCGACCAGATCGCGCGCGGCGTCGCCGGCGCTCGTTCATGGCTCCTTAAATATGCGCGGGTAACCCTTGAGAACCCCGATCAGACGAGGCGATCATGTCGAGCCTGCCCCTGGAAGTCGCCGAGATGCTCGGTCAGACGATCGAAAAAGTGATACCGATCACGATCGTGCTTGCCCTTGTATTTTCGGTGCTCTCGCATTTCTGGGCCTGCAATCCCGGCACTCCGTGGTGGCGCAAGCGCGAACTCGTCACCGATATCTGTTACTGGTTTTTTGTGCCGGTGTTCGCGCGCGTGTTGCGGATCGGGCTTATGATACTCGGCGCCAGCGTGGTTTTCGGCATCAACGACGCCGACAGCCTTATTGCCTTTTATGACAATGGTCATGGCCCGCTGGCGCAATTGCCGTTGTGGTGCCAGGCAATCCTGTTCCTGGTGCTGTCCGACTTCATGCTCTATTGGCTGCACCGGATGTTCCACGGCGGCGCGTTCTGGAAATATCACGCGATCCATCATTCATCCGAAGATCTGGACTGGATCTCCGCGGCACGCTTCCATCCGGTGAACTTGTTTATCGGCACCATCGCGGTCGATGTCATCCTGCTGATGGCGGGAATTTCGCCCAATATCATGCTCTGGGTCGGGCCCTTCACGACGTTTCATTCGGCCTTCGTCCACGCCAATCTGAACTGGTCGCTTGGGCCGTTCAAATATGTGCTGGCGACGCCGGTGTTCCACCGCTGGCATCACACCGCGCTGGAACAAGGCGGAAATACCAATTTCGCGGGTACGTTCCCGCTCTGGGATATATTGTTCGGGACCTTCCGGATGCCTGAGGACCAGTTGCCCGAAGCCTACGGGATCGACGACCAGGCGTTCCCTTCCGAGATCGGCGGCCAACTGGCCTATCCGTTCCGGCAACTCATTCTTGAGCAACGGCGATAGTTTCTCCGCGTCATTTGCAGTTCGTTCACCAATTGACGTCAGACTTGTCGCGTCGGGCGCCGGTTCCGCTCGCGTATCGCTTTAGCCGGCTTGTCAACGTCCCGGGGTAGAGTATGTCGTCCAAGTATCTGCATAGGCGCATCCGCGCGTTTTCCACCTTCTGCGCGCTCGCGACCGGAATCCTGCTGGGCCCTGCCATGGCGCTGGCCGATCCGGTCCCTGAGTCGATCGCGGTCAATGTCGATCAGGCAAAGCTCGTCAAGCTGCCCTCCCGCGTTTCCACCATTGTGGTTGGAAACCCCTTGATTGCCGATGTTACCCTGCAGCCTGGCGGCCTGATTGTGGTGACGGGCAAGGGTTACGGCGCGACCAATTTCATCGCCATGGACCGCGCCGGCGAGGTTCTGGTCGACCGCGTCATCCAGGTCGAAGGGCCGACTGACCAGCTCGTCACGATCTATCGCGGCATCGAGCGTGAATCCTACAGCTGCATGCCGATCTGCCAGCGGCGGGTGACGCTCGGCGACGGCTCGAGTTATTTCAAGGCGGCGATGGACCAGGCCGGCAATCTCAGCAACCAGGCGAGCAGCGCCGCGAGCAAGGCCACCAATTGAGCCGATCGACGCATGCAAAATGGTCAGGGTGGCGTTGGCCGGGCGGCCCCGCCGCTCGGGCAGGATGAAACACTTCAGTTCGAGGCAATTCTTGCGCGCAGTTATGCCGCCGGTTCCGCAGCGACCGTCGCTCGATCAAGCGCAGCACTCAATCGAGCAGCTAAGACAAAAGGCCGCGGATGAGCGCGGCCTTTCTTATTCTCATGCCCCACTGAACCGGGCGGCTTTAACGAGGTCCTGGCTAAATCGCGACCACCGCGTCTCGCGAGCCGGGTCGAACGAAATTCGCCTAGCCCGCGGAGCGCAGGTTGTCGGCCGACGACTTGCCGGAGCGGCGGTCGGCCACAATCTCGTAGGAGATCTTCTGGCCTTCACGCAGCGTTCCAAGTCCGGCGCGTTCGACGGCGCTGATATGGACGAACACGTCGTTGCCGCCATCATCCGGTTGAATGAAGCCGTAGCCCTTGGTCGCGTTAAACCACTTCACGGTTCCCATGCTCACGGGATAGTCCCTTCTCAAGATAGATATACTAAAGCCCACTCTGAATGGGCTGGTGAGATCGAATTTTTGGAAGGGTCGTCAGCGTCTGAACCGGCTGTACCGGTGGTTAGCTAATGTCGTCCGGCCGAAAATCGATAACCGTATTTTATGCGAAGCGGGATTCCAAAACAATCCTGAGGTGCACGATTTTTTGATCGACCCGATTTTGCCGCAGTTCGGGGCGCCGATCCCGCATTGACATGTCGGGGTCATCGCGGGCGGGAGGTATATTTCGGCGAGATTTACCGGCGCCGGAACTGGCCGCGGGGCGGCGCGCCTCGCGGTGCGCCGCTCGGGCGCTCGTCCTTGTGCCGGAAAATCAGGCGGCCCTTCTCCAGGTCGTAGGGCGACATCTCGATCGTCACCCGGTCGCCCGCCAGCGTCTTGATCCGGTTCTTTTTCATCTTGCCGGCGGTGTAGGCGACGATCTCGTGACCGGCATCGAGCTGCACGCGGTAGCGTGCATCGGGGAGGATTTCGGTGACCAGTCCTTCGAACTGGATCAGCTCTTCTTTAGCCATGGATATCTCCAGATCGATCGGCGGTTAGCGTGGCCGTTGAGCGCGATTGGGGCGGGTGTTCGGGCGGCTTTGGCGGTGCAGGAAAGCGACGCCTTGCATGCCTTCGGCCCTCAGGCCTTCGGACTTGGCTCAGCCTTGGGACGGACGGATCGGTTCCTGCCGGTTAGCCTCGTGCCGGTTGGTTTGCGGATGACCGTTCTTACCACCGCCTCGCCGGTGACGGCGAGGGCCTTTTGCGGGCGCGGTTTCATTTGGGCGG
>JAGXAF010000100.1 GCA_018971675.1 Bradyrhizobium sp. | reverse complement strand
CTCGAAGGCCGCGTCGGCATCATGGTCGGCACCGACGAAAACCGCACCACGCGGGTGCGCAGTCTTGGCCGCTACACCACGATCGGCGAGATGGGCCTAATCTCACGAGTGCCGCGCAGCGCCACCATTCAGGCGGAAATCGCCAGCGTCCTTTATCTGCTGAACGCCGATCAGTACGAGGCCATCAAGACCGATGATCCCGCATTGAGCCACAAGCTGTTGACCTATTTCGTCTCCGTCATGGCCGAGCGGCTGACATTTGCCAATCGCACGATCGCGGTGCTGCGGAGGTAGACCCCCGTCATGGTGAGGAGCGCGTCTTCGCGCGGCTCCTCAAGATAAGGTCGCGAGCTAAACCCCCGCCATCATCACATATTTGATCTCGACATATTCTTCCATGCCGTGATGCGAGCCTTCGCGGCCGAGGCCGCTTTCCTTGACGCCGCCGAAGGGCGCTACTTCGGTGGTGATCAGGCCGGTGTTGACGCCGACCATGCCGGACTCCAGCGCTTCCGCGACGCGCCATACCCGCCCGAGATCGCGCGAGTAAAAGTACGAGGCCAGCCCGAACGGCGAATTGTTGCACATCGCGATCACGTCGGCTTCGTCCTTGAAGCGGAACACCGGCGCCAGCGGGCCAAAGGTTTCCTCACGCGCGACCAGTGCGTCCGGCTTGACGTTGGCGAGCACCGTCGGCTCGAAGAAGCTGCCGCCGAGCGCATGGCGCTTGCCGCCGGTGACGACCTTCGCGCCACCCTTGACCGCGTCCGCGATGTGCTTTTCGACCTTGTCGACGGCGTCCATGTTGATCAGCGGACCCTGCGTGACTCCGGCCTCGGTGCCGTCGCCGATCTTCATCGCCGCGACCTTCTTCGACAGCTTTTCCACGAACTCGTCGTAGATCCTGTCCTGGGCATAGAGGCGATTGGCGCAGACACAGGTCTGGCCCATGTTGCGGTACTTCGAGACCATCGCGCCTTCGACCGCGGCATCGATATCGGCATCGTCGAACACCACAAACGGCGCGTTGCCGCCGAGCTCGAGCCCGAGTTTCTTCACCCCGACCGACGCCTGCTGATACAGAATCTTGCCGACTTCGGTCGACCCGGTGAAGCCGACAAAACGCACCGCCGGATGTTCACACAGCACCTTGCCGATCGCCGACGAATTGCCGGTCATGATGTTGAGCACGCCCTTGGGCACGCCGGCCTTTTCGGCCAACACGGCGAGCGCCAGCGCCGAGAGCGGCGTCTCGTTGGCGGGTTTCAGCACCACGGTGCAGCCGGCGGCCAGCGCCGGCGAAACCTTGCGGGTGATCATCGAATTCGGGAAATTCCACGGCGTGATCGCACCGCAGACGCCGATCGGCTGTTTGATCGCGAGCAGCCGCGCATCCGGCCGCTGCGTCGGAATGGTCTCGCCATAGACGCGCCGCGCCTCTTCGGCGAAGAACTCGATATAGGCCGCACCGATATCGACCTCGCCGAGCGCCTCCGCCAGCGGCTTGCCCTGCTCGGAGGTAAGGATCAGCGCGAGGTCCTCGCGATTGGCGACGATCAGTTCGAACCATTTGCGCAAGATGTTGGAGCGCTGCTTGGCGGTAAGTTTGGCCCAGGCCGGAAAGGCGCGCTCGGCGGCTTCGACAGCCTCGGTCGCTTCCCTGGTGCTCATTTTCGGCACCTTCGCCAGTTCCACGCCATTGACCGGATTGCTGACGGACGTGGCCGGAGTGCCGGTCCAGGTCCCATCGATGTAGCAATGCTCGCGTAGCAATGACGGATCCTTGAGACGATCGCGCAGCGAAGGCTGCGAGGCTTGCGTGGCACGCGCGGCAACGGGCGGGTTCATGGCATCGCTCCTCAGGTTTTTTGAGATATTTGAAAACAATATAGGTCGAAAGCAGCCGCAATACAGCGGCCGCGGACCCCGGCGAAGTTCAAGCAATCTTGAGGATCAAAAGCCGGCCGCAGCGGCCGGTTGGTCGATCAGGCCGCGCCGCTCAAATAGGTTTCACGGCGGCCGATCATGCGCTCCGCGGCGGCCTTGGCGTCCGCCTTGGTCGAGGTCGCACAGGTGCGGTATTCGAGATCCGGCGTGGCTGTGGTTTCGCGGCGACCGAACCATGATTTGGAGCCGGCCGTCAGCATCGCCAGCGCGGAAGCGACGTTCTCGACCGCGCCGAAGGAGTGCAGCGCACCGGTACTGGCATAGCGGACTTCATAGATGCCGGGGCTGATCGGTGCCTCGATGTTCTCGCCGCGTTCGGCGCGGGGGTACCGCTTCCATTCACTCCAGGTCGAGATCATCCTCAAGTCTCTCCGCAACGTCAAAAAGCCAGTGTTTCTATCGGATTACAGGTTCCGCAATGTCCATTTGGGCCGAAATCGGGCCGCTTACAACTAAAATCATGTTCAGCTTTGGTAGTAACGCAAACATACCTCCGGCGGGTCAGGGGGTCATTGGCTGTGCCCGCCAATCCACCGCAAATTCATGTGCTTGCCGCAAAATGGCTGCGCCACAAACCGCCGCGCGAACCGCGGACCGGCGCGGCACCCATGCCGGTCTGGATACGCCGCAAAAGGCGGCATGACGACGAAATAATCCGCCCTTCCCGATCGGCTTGCTCTTGCACGCGTCGCGAAGGATGAAGGAAGATGCGACGGCCATGTTCGTCCTCGTACCTGACATGGGGGCGAACGCGAGCCCCGCGGCACGGAGAAACGGATTTGACCGAAAAAGCCGATAGCTATGTTTGCGGCATTGCCGATGCGCCGCTGCTGGGCGACACCATCGGACGCAGCCTCGATCTCGCGGCCCGACGCTGGGCCAATCGCGATGCGCTGGTGTCGCCAAGCCATCATGTGCGCTGGAGCTGGAAGGAACTGGCCGAGCGGGTCGATGCGCTGGCCGCGGGCTTTCTCGCGCTCGGCCTCGAGCGCGGCGCGCGGATCGGCGTCTGGTCGCTGAACCGGCCGGAATGGGCGCTGACGCAATTCGCAGCCGCCAAAGCCGGCCTTATCCTCGTGACCATCAACCCGGCCTACCGACTGACCGAACTGGAATTCGCGCTGGCCAAGGTCAGCTGCGCCGCGATTGTGACCGCGACCGCTTTCAAGACCTCAAACTACATGGAGATGCTGAACACGCTGCTGCCGGAACTGGCCACGTCCAGGCCCGGCGACCTGCATGCGGCGCGGCTGCCGCAATTGCGCACCGTGATCCAGGTGGGCGAGCCCGCCTGCCCGGGCACCATTCCGTTCGAGGAGGTCGCGCGGATGGGCGGCGCGCGCCACAAGACCGGCCTTGCCGAGCTTGCCGCCAAGCTGCAATTCGACGATCCCGTCAACATTCAATTCACCAGCGGCACCACGGGGTCGCCCAAAGGCGTCACCCTGACGCATCACAACATTCTCAACAACGGCTATTTCGTCGGCCGCGCGATGCGCCTGACCGAAGCTGACCGTATCTGCATTCCGGTGCCGCTCTATCACTGCTTCGGCATGGTGATGGGCAATCTCGCTTCCGTGACGCTCGGCGCCGCGATGGTTTATCCCGGTGAGGGATTCGATCCGCTGACGACGCTGCAGACCATCGAAAAGGAAAAGTGCACGACGCTTTACGGCGTGCCGACGATGTTCATCGCCGAACTCGACCATCCCGAATTCTCAAAATTCGATTTATCGTCACTCCGGACCGGCATCATGGCCGGCGCGCCCTGCCCGATCGAGGTGATGCGGCGGGTCAACGAGCAGATGAACATGCGCGACATCACCATCGCCTATGGCATGACCGAAACCAGCCCGGTTTCGTTCCAGAGTGCCACCGACGATCCGCTGGAGCGCCGGGTGTCGACCGTTGGCCGCATCCATCCGCATGTCGAGGTCAAGGTGGTCGATCTCGAAGGCCGCGTGGTGCCGCGCGGCGAACGTGGCGAATTGTGCACGCGCGGTTACAGCATCATGCTGGGCTATTGGGACGAGGCGGAAAAGACCGCCGACGTGCTCGACCGGAGCGGCTGGATGCATACCGGCGATATCGCCGTGATCGACGACGAGGGCTATTGCAACATCGTCGGCCGCATCAAGGACATGGTGATACGCGGCGGCGAGAACCTCTATCCGCGCGAGATCGAGGAGTTTCTGTACCGGCATCCAAAAATCCAGGATGTGCAGATTTTTGGCGTCGCCGACGACCGCTACGGCGAGGAGCTCTGCGCCTGGATCCGCACCCGGCCCGGCGAGACGCTGACCGCCGAGGAAGTCCGCGGCTTCTGCCAGGGCCAGATCGCCCACAACAAGATCCCGCGCTACGTCGAATTCGTCGACCAGTTTCCGATGACCGTCACCGGCAAGATCCAGAAATTCGTAATGCGCGAGCAGGTCGAGCAACGGCTCGGATTGAAGGCCGCCAAGACCGCGTGAAGAATGCTGATAGCGATCAGCGGGGCTCGTAGAGTGAACACAGGCGCGCTTTCGCGATCCCACGGCATAACGCTGTGATTTTGGTCATCCTCCGAGGAAAATGACTGTGGCTCGGTCGGTCGTCAATAACGACCGCCCCCGCGCTGTTGTTGCGTGATCCATTCCGACAGGGTCTTGGGTGCTGATGCTGAAGCCTTGCGGTTCAATCGGCTCGGCGTTGCCTTGACATGGTTGCGGATGTCCTTCTGCAGGCGGTCCCTTGGAAGCGGCGCCGATCCGCTCTCCGTGACTGCCCTTGAAGCGGCGGCTGATTTCTCGGCAGCCTCCTTTTCGAGGCGGAGTTTTCTCAGCCGCGCGATCTTCTCGCGTTCCGCTTCTGCGCTATCCGGTAAAAGCGCCTTTTGGTGCGTAACGTCAGCCGAGACCAACAGTCCGATGATGGTTTTTTCGCCCAGCGCCTTGCATGCTTCCAACCGATGAAGTCCCTCGACCAGAACGAAGCGGTCTTCGTCGGGCCGGACGAGAATGGGCGCTTGTTGTCCGATCTCCAGAATGCTCTCTGCGATTTCTTGAGCCAGCTCGGATTTAAGCGCTTTCCTCCTCTTTACAGGAACGTAAATCTTGTCGATCGGGAAGCTTTCCGGTTTGAGCACAGCTTCTACTCCATAGCGACGCGGCATCAAAAGCACGAGGCCCGTCTCCGGCTCATGGACGGATCGCCCCTCGCAGAGCGAGGGGAGACGCCGGAACCTGACGTCGGAACCTGGACATCTCGGAAGAAAAACTATACCGCAAATGACGTCAATGTCGCCACCGATGCGGCCTGAATCACATCAGGGCCGGTGCCTTGCGCCGGGGCTCGTAGAAAATGCAAGCGGACCGTCGCCGACCATGTGGCGAAGGGCCGTTCTCTCCTGCTCCTCAGACCGGCAGCCCGTTCTTCTGCGCCAGTTCCTTCAACGAAACCTGCGGGCGCGCGCCGATATGCTGGATCACTTCGGCGGCTGCCAGCGCGCCGAGCCTGCCCGCGTTTTCAAAGCCGACATTGCGCACCATGCCGAACAGGAATCCGGCCGCGAACAGATCGCCCGCGCCTGTGGTATCGACCAGACTCGCAATGGGAAATGCCGGCACCGCGATGACGCCATCGCCGGAAGCCACCAGGCAGCCCTTCTCGCTGCGGGTGACAACGCCAAGTTTGACGTCCTTCTGCAGCTGCCTGAGCGCGGTGTCGAAATCCGACGTCTGGTACAAGGAATGCAGCTCGGACTCATTGGCGAAGATCAGATCGACCGTGTCCTTGCGCATCAGATCGAGAAACTCGTCGCGATAGCGATCGACGCAGAACGAATCCGACAGGGTCAGCGCGACACGGCGGCCCGCGCCATGCGCGATGGTCGCGGCCTTTACAAAGGCCTCTTTCGCGCTCTTGGGGTCCCACAGATAGCCTTCGAGATAGACGATCGCCGCGGCGGCGATCTGCCCGGGATCGATATCGGCGGGCATCAATTCCTGCGCCGCCCCGAGGAACGTGTTCATGGTGCGCTCGCCATCGGGCGTTACCAGGATGTAGGAGCAACCGGTTGCCGGACCGCCGGTCGCGGCTTCGGTGTCGAAGGCGACTTGCGCCGCGCGGATGTCGCGGGCGTAGAGCCGTCCGATCTCGTCATCCCTCACCTTGCCGACATAGGCGGCCCGCGCCCCGAGGCTGGCGATCCCGACAATGGTGTTGGCCGCTGAGCCGCCGGACATTTTCGTTGCCGGGCCCATATCGCTATAGATCGCCGCGGCGCGGGCTTCGTCGATCAGCGCCATACCACCCTTGGTCATGCCGTGGCTGGCAAGAAAGCCCTCATCGGTCTGCACCAGGACGTCGAAAATCGCATTGCCGATCCCGAGAACGTCGTATTTCGCTGTGGTCATTCACGCTGATCCCGTTGCAGCAATGGCGATTGGGCGGGAATTCTGCTCCGACCCGATATAAGAAGGTGCAGCGACCTATCACGACAGGCCCCGCGCCAGCAAGCGACGCAAGAGCCGATCGGTTCTGATAGAAGCAGAACCGAAGCTCTGGATTCTTGTTTTGACGCGTTTTCTTCACGCGAACCGGCGCCCACTTCGCTCGAAAACGCTATGGTACAGAACACCTCATGATCCGCTCCTTCCTCACGGTATCGACGGGAACGCTGACTTCGCGGCTACTGGGTTTTTTGCGCGACGCGATGATCGCGGCGCTGTTGGGCGCCGGTCCCGTGGCGGACGCTTTCTTGGCGGCATTCCAGTTGGTCAATGTGGTGCGGCGCCTGTTGAGCGAGGGCGCGCTGAACGCGGCCTTGGTGCCGGCGTGGCTCGGTGTGCGTGAGGCCGGCGGCCCCACGGCCGCCGCTGCTTTCGCCGGCCGCGTGCTTGGCACCGTCAGCGCGGCCCTGATCGCGGCGAGCGTATTGATCGCCCTGGCGATGCCGCTCGTGATCACGGCGCTGGCACCGGGTTTTGCCGGGCATGCGACACTGCAACTCGCGGTCAACGACGCGCGCTTGATGCTGCCTTACCTCGCGTTCGCCGGCCCCGTCACCGTCATGATGGCGCTCCTGAATGCGCAGGGCCGCTTTGTGCTCACGGCCTTCTCGCCGCTGCTGTTCAACCTCGCCTTGATCGGCGTGATGATCGCGCTGCTCGGCTGGCGCGTTGGCGGCATCGACGCCGCGCTGGCGATCGCCGCCACCGTCGGAATCGCCGGATTGTTGCAGTTGCTGATGCTGGCAATGCGTGGCGCTGGCGCAGCAACGCCGCTGCGCATCTCGTTCGACGGCGAGATGCTCGGATTTTTCGGCAAGGCGATCCCCGGCATGGTCGCGAGCGCGGGGCCGCAATGGCTGATTGTCGCCGGCGCGATCATCGCATCGTCCTCGCCCTCGGCGGTGTCCTGGCTGTATTTTGCCAATCGTCTGATCGAGTTGCCGCTCGGGATTGTCGGCGTTGCCATGGGCACCGTGCTGGTACCGGAATTGACGCGCGCGCTGCGCGGCAACGATCGCGCGGCAATGGTGCATGCGCAGTCGCGCGGGCTGGAACTCGCGGTCGGCCTGGCGCTGCCGGCGACGCTGGGGCTGATCGCGCTGAGCCAGCCGATCGTGCGCCTGCTGTTCGAGCACGGCCTTTTCACGCTAGCCGATACGAAGGGAACCGCCGGAGCGTTGGTGTGGCTCGCGCTCGGCCTGCCGGCTCATGTTCTGGTCAAGGCGCTGTCGCCCGCGTTCTTTGCACGCGAGAACACCGTGACGCCGCTCCGGGCCACGCTCAAGGGAATAGTCGTCGCGATCGTGGCCGGCTTCGTGCTCGGCCGGCTGTTCGGGGCCGGCGGTATCGCCGCGGCCGTTGCGTGTGGGGCCTGGAGCAGCGCGCTGTCGCTGATCCGGCATGGCGCGGCAGCCTTCGGATTTTCCATCGATCCGGAGGCACGGCGACGACTGCCGCGCATCGTGCTGGCGGCGTTCGCGATGGGCGGCCTGTTATGGCTGGCGGCGCATTTCACCACGCAGCTTTCCGGCAACGTGCAAGGCGCAGTACCCGCGCTTGTCCTGCTGCTCCTGATCGCCGCCGGGATGATCGTTTACGGCCTCGCGCTCGCTGTTCTCGGCGTAACCGGTTGGCGGCAAACGCTCAACGCGATCCGGACCGCTCCGCCGGATGACTTGCGCGCATAAAGCACCCGTGGCAAACGACGGCGCTGGAGCCTTTTCCGTTCCGATGGAATCGGAACGGGGCTCCAGATTCTTGTTTTGACGCGTTTTCTTTACGCGAACCGGCATCCACCCACGGATCACGTCCGAGGGCATGCTTCGCTCGGAAACGCTCTAGACACAGCAGGAAATCGCGATGGCTTTCGTTGAACGGGTTTTTTCGGGCGTCCAGCCGACCGGCAATCTGCATCTCGGCAACTACCTCGGCGCGATCGTCAATTTCGTCAAGCTGCAGCAGACGCACAACTGCCTGTATTGCGTCGTCGACCTGCACGCGATCACGCAGGGCGTCGACGTCTGGGGCGGCCCGGCCGAACTTGCCCGCAATACCCGCGAGGTGACGGCGGCGTTCCTCGCCAGCGGCATCGACCCCAACAAGCACATCGTGTTCAACCAGAGCCAGGTTTCCGGCCATGCCGAGCTGACCTGGATCTTCAACTGCGTGGCGCGCGTCGGCTGGCTCAGCCGCATGACCCAATTCAAGGAAAAGGCCGGCAAGGATCGGGAGAATGCCTCCGTCGGCCTCTACGATTATCCGGTGCTGATGGCGGCCGACATCCTTTTGTACCGCGCAACCCATGTGCCGGTCGGCGAGGACCAGAAGCAGCACCTGGAGCTGTCGCGCGACATCGCGCAGAAATTCAACAACGACTTCGGCGACTCGATCCGCGGCCGCGGCTTCACCGACGGATTGTTCTTTCCTCAGCCGGAACCGTTGATCACGGGTCCCGCAACGCGGGTGATGAGCCTGCGCGACGGCACCAAGAAAATGTCGAAGTCGGACTCGTCGGATAATTCGCGCATCAATCTCACCGACGATGCCGACACCATCGCGCAAAAGATCCGCAAGGCGAAAACCGATCCGGAGCCGTTGCCGTCGGAGGAAAAGGGCCTCGAAAACCGGCCCGAGGCCGATAACCTGGTCGGAATCTACGCGGCGCTGGCGGGCAAGAGCAAATCCGACGTGCTGCGCGAATTCGGCGGCGGCCAGTTCTCCAGCTTCAAGAACGCGCTGGTCGAACTTTGCGTCGGCAAGCTCGCGCCGATCGCTTCCGAGATGAAGCGGCTGTTGGCGGACCCCGGCCATGTCGACGCCATCCTGGCCGACGGCGCCGGTCGCGCACGGGTCATCGCGGCCGAGACCATGCAGACGACCAAGGACATCGTCGGGTTCATCAGCAAGCGTTAGTTCATCATCGAACACGAGGCCGTGAGAATGCCCGCTTGTCGAAGGCGGCTCGACCATGGCAGCATGCCCGTCTGCTTGATGCAGATTTGGACATTGCATGACCGCCCAGCGAAGAAGCTACGAGACAGGTCACAAGCCGAAATGCCTCGTCATCGTCGACGACAGCGCGGAATGGGACCGTGCGGTCTATTACGCCAGCCGCTGGGCGATTCGGGTCGGCGGCGGCGTGGTGATGCTGCGCATCATCGAGACCGAGGAGCAGAACCAGCAATGGCTCGGGGTCGCCGACATCATGCGCGCCGAAGCGCTGGATGACGCCAATGCCGCGCTCGATCGCGCGGCCGGCCGCGCCAATGGCATTGCCGCGATCACGCCGGAGCGGGTGATCCGCGAAGGCGATCCGGCCGAACAGATCCTCGATGTCATCGACAAGGATGTCGATATCGCCATGCTGGTGCTGGCAGCCAATCCCGGACCCGAAGGCCCCGGCCCGATCATCACCATGATAGCCGGCGCTGCCGGCTCGTTCCCGATCCCGGTCATCATCGTGCCGGGTGGCTTGAGCGACCCGGATATTGACGCCCTGTCCTGAAGGCTCGTCCCGAACCCGCATCCGAAACGGTGCCGGAGCAGCCCGATTAACGGAGATTGCTGCCATTCCGGGCTTGATCGTGCGTTCGCCGTCGCCATCTGCTAAGGAGGATCACGCGCCGGCCTTAACCCGGCGACGCCGGAGAAAATCATGTTCATCCAGATCGAAGCCACGCCCAATCCCGCCACCCTTAAATTCATTCCGGGCCGCACCGTGCTCGACAGCGGCACCATGGAATTCGTCAATCGCGAAGCCGCCGCGCGCTCGCCGCTCGCCGAAAGGCTGTTCGGCGTGCCCGGCGTCACCGGCGTGTTCTTTGGCTCGGATTTCGTCACCGTCACCAAGGACGACAGCGACTGGCCCCATCTCAAGCCGGCGATCCTCGGCGCCATTATGGAGCACTTCATGTCCGGCGCGCCGCTGCTCGTCGAGGGCAGCGCGACCAGTGACGAAGCAGCCGACGAGCAAGACGAGTTCTTCAACGAAACCGACGCCGAGACGGTCGCGACCATCAAGGATCTGCTCGAAACCAGGGTGCGCCCCGCGGTCGCCAACGATGGCGGCGACATCACATTCCGCGGCTTCAAGGACGGCATCGTCTATCTCAACATGAAGGGATCGTGCTCGGGCTGCCCGTCATCCACCGCGACGTTGCGGCACGGCATCCAGAACCTGCTGAAGCATTTCGTGCCCGACGTGGTCGAGGTCCGACCGATCTGATCACCATCATCTACGGTTAAGCCAGAGGGTGGGCAAAGGCGCTGTTTGCGCCTTCCCCACCCTCTTTTCTTGCTCTGCTCAATGATACATCATGGTGGCGGCGCGCGAGGCGTATGGCGATCGATCGCATTCCGACTGACTTTGAGCGCCGCGAAGGCGACGTAGACAGCCGTCAAGTAGTTGCGCAAACTTTCCGTCAGCCACAGTAGAGAAACATGCTGATTCTCGCCATCGATACCGCGCTGGATGCCTGCGCCGCCGGCGTGCTCGATACGCGCACGAGCATGTTGATCGCACGGGAAACGCTATCGATGAAGCGCGGTCACGCCGAGGCCTTGATGCCACTGATCGCACGCGTGATGAACCAGGCCGCGATCGGCTTTGCCGCGCTCGACCGCATCGCGGTGACCACCGGCCCCGGCAGCTTTACCGGCTTGCGGGTTGGCCTGTCGGCCGCACGCGGTATCGCGCTGGCCGCCGCCAAGCCGGTCGTCGGCGTGACCACGCTGACAGCCTATGCTGCCCCCGTCGTCAGCACCAACAGCGAGCCGGCGGTGCTCGCCGCGATCGATGCGCGGCATGACCAGGTTTACTTCCAGGTAGTGCGCGGAGACGGCGGCTCGCTGGTCTCGCCTCGAATCGCCCCGATCGACGAGGCACTCGGCGCCTCGCGGTTCGGCGCGCTGCATCTGGTGGGCAATGCCGCCGGAATGCTCGCCGACCGCTGGCGCGCGGACGCGCCGCCGCCATCTCAGGTCGACGCCATGCCCGCGCCCGACATTACCTGGGTAGCGTGGCTCGGTGCCGCGGTGAACCCCGAGACTGCGGCGGCCCGGCCGTATTATCTGCGCGCACCCGATGCCAAGCCGCCCAAGGATATGCGGGCGAAAGCCGCGCAACCGTCCACATGGTGAGCGGGCCTTCCAAATGGTGGGGCGGAGGCACCGCGGTCGTCGAAGCCGCCTCCCCGCGCGATGCGCGGCGGTTGGCCGAATTGCACGGCGAGTCCTTCCACCGCGGCTGGGGCGAAGGCGAGTTCGAGGCCATGCTGACCGAGCGCAACACACTGGTTGACCGCTTGAGGATCGGGCGCAACGTTGTCGGCTTCGCGGTGTCCCGCATGGCTGCCGATGAGGCCGAAATATTATCGATCGCCGTCGCCGCCAGCCATCGAGGTCGCGGCCTGTCCCGCAACCTGCTGCTGACCCATCTCGGGCACCTCGCGGCCCATGGCGTCCGGACCATATTCCTCGAGGTGGAGGAAAATAATCAGCCGGCGCGACGGCTCTATGAACGGGCCAGATTTAGCGTTACCGGACGCCGTGAACGTTACTATCGGCAGTCCGGCGGGGAACAATTGAACGCACTATTGATGCGCCGCGACTTGTCGTAGCGGCCGCGCGGTGGCAAAGTCGGAAC
>JAGXAF010000099.1 GCA_018971675.1 Bradyrhizobium sp. | reverse complement strand
CACAAGCCTCAAGCAGCTTCAGGAACACATCGATGCCTACGTCAACGCGTACAACGACAAAGCCGAGCCCTTCGTCTGGACCAAGAAAAAGGTCCGTCAACGCCGTTTCAAAGGCCGCCGTATCACTCAGCTCTGATTCCGGGTACTAGATACCTTCTTCGCATCAAGCACTGGCGGTTTGACGCCCAGCAATTCCACGGTGCTTTGTTTCGCGTTGTACTTGCGGACAATGTGGACGTCTTTGACAGGCCCGTGATCCGAAAGGACCTTGGAGACTTCTTGCGTCTGTGCGGCGTTAAGCTGCCAGGTGGTGTTGACCACTACAGTTTCCGGTTTGCACTCATTGAGATGTCGCCCACGCGGAAAATTCTTGACAGGATCGAGATCCTTCTGCCCCCCAACGGGATTGACGGTCTCCAGTGCGAGCAAGAGGTTCGACTTGCCGCTCTCGTTTCGACCGACGAGAGCTGTGAGCTCTGCGATTGGAATGTCTCCGCTCGATGCAACAGACCGAAAATTCTCAACGGAAAAATTGGTAAGTTTCAAAGCCTTCCCCCGCGCTCTACACTGTTGTACCCGTAGTAGTAGTGAGGGCTCAAGTCGGATTCTCTGCAATTCGCCTTTAGATGGGCGGGCGCGGGTAGTGCTTGGTTCGTTCTAGAACGAACAGGCATCTTACGGCCGCCGTTGTCCCCATACTGCCGGAATGGTAGCAACCCACACATGACCGAGGGCAACCCGATCGGCATCATCACCTGCCGTGGCGTGGACCGATCGTCCCCAAGCACGAACCGCCAAAGTATGCCGGGGGCGAATTTTCATCACTGGCTCGCGAAATGGACCGGCGGTTCTTTGCTGACTTCAGGGATTTTGCCGATGTCATCAACTGGTGGCTCGCCGAGGAGTCTATCGCAAGTAGATTTCGGCTGCAGGATTTGCCTGCCGGTGATCGCAGCCTCAACGTCGATTTTTCCAACGGTCCAAGTCTCGGACGATCTTTCGCGATCTATTACAATCAAACCCGCGTCGGCGAATTGGAAATTGCACCTGCTTATAAGTACACGACTGCGAAGCCTAGCGTGAACACCAATATCGAGATCGACTGGGCGCGCTTTGTTGGTTTCGACGAGCTAACCGTGTTTCTCGATGCTATTGCGTGGCACGTCGTGAGTGCCAATTCCCTGAGCGACGAATACCGAGATGCCTCGCAGAACATGCTGCGCGCGCTGACAAACGCTGTGGGACAACTATCGCGTCTCGCAGTACGACCGTGCCGATGATGAGCAGCGGGGCGAATTAAATGTGAGCTTCTATAGTGGTACCGCGCTTTTCTATTTCGCCCGCAGGGACGCGCCAGCGCGCCCGCGATAACGCTCGCCTGGCGTTGTTTCGTTTTCGCCGCTGGCCGCCTCGCGAACGCATCAGCGGCGCGAGCTTCGGGATCTAAAGAAACCGCGCGCAAGGGACGCTATACGGACGCCGATTTCAGTCTCTCCCGCACGTCAAAGCGTAGGTAGAGTATCATTCTCCGCAAGTGGAGAAGGGAAGAGGACGCGGCGACTTCAAAGAACACTTGACAGCACATTCACTGATTTGCCCGTCGTGCCAATCTGTCGCAGCAATCGCGATTGCTATCGCACGCAAATCAGTCGCACTTCCGCGAGGTCTCGTACCCGAGAAGAGGGACGTATCGCGATCGTCACGGACGTGGGGTAGGGGATGCGATGGACGCAAGCCGCGCGGGCAGACGAACCGGGTGGGATGCGTACGGCGAAGTCGTGTGGTTCTGGCGCCCCGACGCTGGCGTCAAGTCGGCGAGGATGTCTGGAGTTTTTCCTGGCATCACGCCGGCGACGGTGACAACAAAGCCCGGTCACCGGGAAGAGCGCGAAGGAAACCGTAAAACCATTGCGCAGGGAAGGCCGGATTGCCTCCGCTGAACCTGTATGCTCGTGTGCGTCTCTTTTGCGCATACTGGCACGCGAGACCGCCGGTGCAGCGCGCATCCGGCTTTCCCTGCGCCCTCCATTGAACTGGGCGAGAGCTACTTTGCAAGACTCGGACGCATCGTGTCGCGAGAACGAGAAGTCACATTCCGATGTCATCGTCCGCGAAAGCGGACGATCCGGTATTCCAGAGCGCAGGTGATGGAAGCGAGAGGTCGCGGCGTACTGGATACCCGCTTTCGCGGGTATGACGGCATCGCGCAAGAAAAAAGCCCCGTCCGGTGGGGGGAGACCGGACGGGGCCTGGGTTGTCCGGGCGCCGCTGCAGCAATCCGGACAATCAGTTCAGGCAATCGATTCGTCTACGCGCGCGCGTCGCTCGGGCGCGGACTTAATCGATCACCTGAACAATGCGCCGCGCGTGCGGTTCGACCAGGATGGTGCGACCGTTCACGACCGAGTAGCGAAAGGGTGTTGCCCCGAATGTCTGCGGCACGTCGTAAAAGGTCACGCCGGTTTCCGGCAGCACGGTGCCGACCTCCACCCGCTCCGGAACGGTGTATTCAGGCACGTGCTCCTGGATGACGTATTGCCGGAACGCGGAGCGCTGGTCGGCCGCGATGCCGCCATCGGCGTCGATCGCCACGGGTGCGCTCCGCACCAGACCTGTCGTCACCTGGCTCTGCGCCTGGGCTGCGACAGGCGCAGTCATGGCGCCTGCGATCGCCGCCATGGCAAGTAGCTTGTTTCGCATGATGGACTCCCTCGCGATGATGTCGCGGGCTTCCAGCCCAAAGGGCAATTCCACCCAATGCATCGCGGGGGGTATCGTTCCCGGGAAGATGCGATTTGTGCCCATTGTTGCTGCTGCAATTTTCAGCATTTTCCGGAAGTTACGGGAACCCGTTGAAGCAAAAAGCGTCTTCTATCCGGAACCGTTCTGACAGATTAAAGTGTTGGCTTCGATTCGGCGTCCTTCCCCAAAGCACCAGTGGAGAGATTTCACATGACCCTCACGGTTGCCCATATTTCACCGATCATGTCGGTGATTGCCGGCGTTCTCATCCTGATCATGCCGCGGTTGTTGAATCTGGTGATCGCGCTCTTCCTGATCCTCAATGGTCTGATCGGTCTTGGACTACTGCGTTGGCTGCATATGTAGCCTGCAAAATGACCGTTGCCTTGCATGGAACCGCTCAAAGTGGTGTAAGGCGCCAACCCCTCATTCGCGGATCATTTGCAGGTCATGGCCAAAGCCGTAACGAAGACGAAGAAGAAAACTGCAGCGAAATCAAAAGTATCAACGACGGCCCGGGCCAAGGCCGCGCCGCCGGCAGCAGCGCGCAAAACGCTGAAGAAGAGTTCAGCCAAGCGGGCGCCGAAATCTGCCGTCAAGGCTGCGGCAAAACCGGCCGCCAAGGCGACTGCTAAGACGACTGCCAAGGCGACTACGAAGGCGACTGCAGCGATACCTTCCGGGAAATGGGTGTTCACCTTTGGCGATGGCAAGGCCGAAGGCAAAGCCGGGCTGCGCGATCTCCTGGGCGGCAAGGGCGCCAATCTCGCCGAGATGGCCACGCTCGGCCTGCCGGTGCCTCCCGGCTTCACCATTCCGACTTCGGTCTGCGCTTATTTCTATGCGCATGACAAAACCTATCCGGCGGCCCTGAAGGGCCAGGTCGAGAAAGCGCTGGAGCATGTCGGCAAGGTCGCCGGCAAGACGTTCGGCGATCCCAGCAATCCGTTGCTGGTCTCGGTGCGCTCGGGCGCGCGGGCCTCGATGCCGGGCATGATGGATACCGTGCTCAATCTCGGCCTCAACGACAGGACGGTGGAGGCGCTTGCCGAAATGTCGGGCGATCGCCGCTTTGCCTATGACAGCTACCGCCGCTTCATCACCATGTATTCCGATGTCGTGCTCGGTTTCGAGCACCATCACTTCGAGGACATCCTCGACACCTTCAAGGACGGCCAGGGCTACTCACTCGACACGGACCTCACCGGCGACGACTGGGTCGATCTGGTCGGCCGCTACAAGGATGCGGTGGCGCGCGAGACCGGCAAGGACTTCCCGCAGGATCCGCATGACCAGTTGTGGGGCGCGATCGGGGCTGTGTTTTCGTCCTGGATGAATGCGCGCGCGGTGACCTATCGCCGGCTGCACGACATTCCGGAATCCTGGGGTACCGCGGTCAATGTGCAGGCGATGGTGTTCGGCAATATGGGCGAGACCTCGGCGACCGGCGTTGCGTTCACGCGCAATCCATCGACCGGCGAGAGCAAGCTGTACGGCGAATTCCTGATCAATGCGCAGGGCGAGGACGTGGTGGCGGGCATCCGCACGCCGCAGGACATTACTGAAGATGCGCGCAAGGAATCCGGCTCCGACAAGGCATCGATGGAAACCGCGATGCCCGAGGCGTTTGCGGAACTGACGCGGATCTACGCGTTGCTCGAGAAGCACTACCGCGACATGCAGGACATGGAATTCACGGTCGAGCAGGGCAAATTGTGGATGCTGCAGACCCGCAGCGGCAAGCGCACCGCCAAGGCGGCGCTTCGCATCGCGGTCGAACTCGCCAACGAGGGCCTGATTTCGAAAAAGGACGCTGTGTCGCGGATCGATCCGGCCTCGCTCGACCAGTTGCTGCATCCGACCATCGATCCCGCGGCGAAGCGCGACGTGATCGCCACCGGCCTGCCGGCCTCTCCCGGCGCCGCTTCCGGCGAAATCGTGTTTTCGTCGGACGAAGCTACCAAGCTTCACGCCGAAGGACGCAAGGTGATACTGGTCCGGATCGAGACCAGTCCCGAAGACATCCACGGCATGCACGCAGCCGAAGGTATCCTGACCACGCGCGGCGGCATGACTTCGCACGCTGCCGTGGTGGCGCGCGGCATGGGCAAGCCCTGTGTCTCCGGCTGCGGCAGCATCCGGGTCGACTACGGGCGCGGCACCATGAGCATCGGCTCGCGCACCTTCAAGACCGGCGACGTTATCACCATCGACGGTTCGGTCGGTCAGGTGCTGGCCGGGCGGATGCCGATGATCGAGCCGGAACTGTCGGGCGAGTTCGGCACGCTGATGGGCTGGGCCGACCAGGTCCGCAAGCTCGGCGTTCGCGTCAATGCCGATACGCCGGAGGACGCGCGCAGCGCGATCAAGTTCGGCGGCGAGGGCATCGGGCTGTGCCGCACCGAGCACATGTTCTTCGAGGAAACCCGGATCCGTACCGTGCGCGAGATGATCCTCGCCGAGGATGAGCAGGCGCGCCGCGCCGCGCTGTCAAAGCTGTTGCCGATGCAGCGCGCCGATTTCGTCGAGCTGTTCGAGATCATGAAGGGCCTGCCGGTGACGATCCGGCTGCTCGATCCGCCGCTGCATGAATTCCTGCCGCATACCCAGGCCGAGATCGAGGAAGTCGCGCGCGCGATGAACACCGACCCGCGGCGGCTGGCCGACCGCGCCCGCGATCTCGCCGAATTCAATCCGATGCTCGGCTTCCGCGGCTGCCGGCTCGCGATTGCCTATCCGGAAATCGCCGAGATGCAGGCGCGCGCCATCTTTGAAGCCGCGGTCGAAGCCGGCAAGCGCACCGGCAAGGCGGTCGGCCTCGAGGTGATGGTGCCGCTGATCGCGACCAAGGCGGAATTCGATCTGGTCAAGGCCCGGATCGACGCCACCGCGCAGTCGGTGATGAAGGAGACCGGCGTCAAGCTGAACTACCACGTCGGCACCATGATCGAGCTGCCGCGCGCCTGTTTACTGGCCGGCGACGTGGCCAGGACCGCGGAATTCTTCTCGTTCGGCACCAACGACCTGACCCAGACCACCTACGGCATCAGCCGGGACGACGCCGCCGGATTCCTCGGCATCTACATCGCCAAGGGTATCCTGGAGATCGATCCGTTCATCTCGCTCGATCGCGACGGCGTCGGTGAATTGATCAAGGTCGGCGTCGAGCGTGGCCGCAAGACCCGGTCCGATCTCAAGGTCGGCATTTGCGGCGAGCATGGCGGCGATCCCGGATCGGTGGCGTTCTGTCACGAGATCGGCCTCGATTACGTCTCTTGCTCGCCCTACCGCGTGCCGATCGCGCGGCTTGCCGCGGCACAGGCCGCGCTCGGCAAGGTGGCCGCAAGCCAGGCGTGAGCGTCATTGCGAGCTAACGGGCCGGGCGAATGCCCGCCCGATGACAGGCGAAGCGAAGCAATCCAGAGCCACACATGGAGCACTGGATTGCTTCGTCGCTTTCGCTCCTCGCAATGACGGAGGAAAACGGAACCCGCAAACAATTTCTTCAGCATTTCTGTTGACGCGATATTTACCACTTCGTTCGAGCACCCGTTTACCAACAGTTCCGATGGCGCGGACGCAAATGCCTGCAAACCTTGCGTGTATCCGCCTTGCATCACCGATTAACTCCCTCGCAACCTAAATTCGATAACACCAAAATAGATCGAATTGCACGGATGTACTGAGTTCGGTCGTGTGCGTGTGTTGCGTTGCGTGAGTGTTTCCTATGTCAGGTGTGCGTAACCGGCCGAAGGGCGCGCGTTTCGCGTTCTTCGGCCTCGGTCTCTGCGCCTTCGCATTGACCCCGACCGAAGTCGGCTATCAGGATATCGCATCGCTGTTGGCCCGGCAGCCCGGTGTCGCAGAGCGCTGGCAGAAACGGGTGTTCTCTGCCGTCACAACCGTTCAGGTCGCCACCTATAGTTTCAGCCGGCCGATCGGGACCTCCTCGCCGCAGGCTGGACTCTATCAGTTGGTAAGCTTCAACAATCATGCGCCTGGCAATAGCCGCGACATCACCGGCTCGATCAATCGCTATCCGCTGTCGCAAGGCCCGCCGCGCTACCAGGCCTCCGATTTTCCCAAGGTCGATCGCACCTTGAAGGGCGATCGTCTGGTCACCCGGCCGCCGCGCGAGGCCACGGCGCCTGCCGACAAGGCGCTGAAGCTCGAGGATCCGTCGACCTCCAATGCGTCAGTGCGCGGCGCGAAAACCGCCGAGGCAACGCCCAGTGACCGTCAGCCGCTCGATCCTGAGCTGCGGGAAGCGCTGAGCGCGCCGCCATTGCCGCAATATGACGTATCGCTGTCGCTTGAAGCGCAACCGCTCGACGATCTGAAGGTTGACGCCGAGGTCGGTCCGCTGGAACCTGCCCCGTCGCATGATGGTTTCTCGGTCAAGACGGCGAGCCTTTTCTTCGGAATCTCCTCGCTTGGCGTGCCGGCCGAAAGCATGGAAAGCTGGCTGCCCGGCGAAGCGCCCACAGTGGTGACGCCGGAGCCAGATCCCGACATGAAGATGGCGTCGCTGTCGCCGGCTACGAACCAGCCTGCCGAGAGTGGCGAAAGCATCGCGGCCAAAGGCGAGGTCAACGCCGACAATCAGCACACCAAGACGCCGGCCGAGCGACTCGGCCTGTTCGATGCGAAGTCGCGTGCCAAGTCGGAAAAATGTCTCGCGGAAGCGGTTTACTTCGAAGCCCGCGGCGAAGCGGTGCGCGGCCAGATCGCGGTAGCGCAGGTGGTGATGAACCGTGTGTTCTCCGGTTTCTACCCGACAACGGTGTGTGGCGTGGTCTATCAGAACAAGTACCATCACACGGCCTGCCAATTTACCTTCGCCTGCGAACATGTCGCCGATGTCGTGCGCGAGCCCGACATGTGGGACCGCGCGAAAAGGATCGCGAAAGCGATGCTCGACGGCGAGCTTTGGCTGCCCGAGGTCGGCAAGTCTACCCATTATCATGCGTATTGGGTGCACCCGTCCTGGGTCGCCGAGATGAAGAAGATGTACAAATTCGGCGTACACACCTTCTACCGGCCGCGCGCATGGGGCGACGGCAGCGATGCGCCGAGTTGGGGCACGCCGGCGCAAACCGCCGAGATTTCGGCCGAACTCGCCGAGGCCGCCAAGAGTACCGCGGAGCAGTCGGAAACCACGGTGCGGCGCTAAATTAGGCGCCGGCTCACGAGTCGATGTCGAGCGCAATGTCGAAATTCGGCGCCGAATGCGTCAGCGCGCCAGCTGACGCGTAGTCCACGCCAGTCGATGCGATCCCGGCGATCGAATCCCGCGTGACGCCGCCGGATGCTTCCAGTATCACGCGTCCCTTTGCCAGCTTCGCTGCCTCGGTCAGGGTCGCAATATCCATGTTGTCGAGCAGCACGACGTCGGCCATTCCGCTGTCGAGCACTTCGCGCAATTGGGCCAGCGTGTCGACTTCGATCTCGATCTTCACGAGATGCCCGATATGCGACCGCGCGCGTTGCAATACAGGCCGGATGCCGCCCGCGACCGCGATGTGATTGTCCTTGATCAGGATCGCGTCATCGAGTCCAAAACGGTGGTTGAAACCGCCGCCGCAACGCACTGCATATTTCTCAAGCGCGCGCAGGCCTGGCGTGGTCTTGCGCGTGCAGCAGATGCGCATTTTGGTGCCGGCGGTGTGGCGGACATAATCGGCGGTAAGCGTCGCGACGCCGGAGAGCCGGCCGACAAAGTTCAGCGCGGCGCGTTCGCCCGACAACACCGTACGCGCCGGCCCGGAAATGGCCAGCACACGGGTTCCCGCGGCGACCGTGTCACCGTCGCGGGCATGGGCTTCGATGATAATGTCCGGCGACAGCTTTTGGAAGGTCGCCACCGCCAGCGGCAAGCCTGCGATCACCCCCGATTGACGCGCAACCATGGTGGCGTCTGCGCGGGTCGATTCGGGGATCGTGGCTATCGAGGTGATGTCGCCAGCGCGGCCGAGATCTTCATCAAGGGCACGCTGCACCGCCTCGTCGATCGCGAGCGGCGACAGGAATGCGTCGGGATGCAGGAGCGAAGCAGGCGTCATGTCCATGTTTCCGTCGGCATTCAGGTTGGTCTGGCTGCTTCAGGCGATCATCGGCTGGATCGATCGCGCCAGCGCTCGCTCGGACAGCGACGCCGTGATCTCCCGTGCAGTAGCCAGTGTGGTCGTTGTGCGCAGCGCGAGACCTGGATTGTCGGATGGATAGTCGGCGCGGTAATGCGCGCCGCGGCTTTCGCGTCGCGCCCACGCCGATGCCGCCACCAAGAGCGCCGTGGTTGCCATATTGCGCAGCGCGATATTGCCAGTGTCGCGCTCGATTGCGGCAAACGTTCGCACCGCTTCCGCGAGCCGGTCGGAGTCACGGATCACGCCGACATGCGACGTCATCATTGCCCGCAGATTGGCCCCGGTGAGCGGCGGCATCGCGCAATTCCGCGGCGTCGTCATCACGGTGGAGAGGCGGGCAGGGGCTGCAAAGCCGTGACCACTGATATCTTCCGCGATACGCGCGGCAAAGACCACCGCCTCGAGCAGCGAATTGGATGCGAGCCGGTTGGCGCCATGCGCACCGGTGCAGGCGACTTCGCCACCGGCCCATAGCCCCTGCAGCGAACTGCGGCCGCGCGCATCCACCGCGACGCCGCCCATGTGATAATGCGCGGCGGGCGCTATCGGGATCGGCTGCGTCGCCGGATCGATTCCGGCCGAGATGCAGCTTGCATGGACGGTTGGGAATTTTTCGGCGAAATGTTTGCCGAGCGAGGCGGTGGCGTCGAGGAATGCGCCGCGGCCCGAGGCGATTTCCGCGAATACCCCGCGCGCCACGATGTCTCGCGGAGCCAGTTCCGCCAGCCTGTGCTGCCGCTGCATGAAGCGCTCGCCTCTGCTGTTGACCAGCGTCGCGCCTTCGCCACGCAGTGCTTCGGTTGCCAGTGGCGCCGGATCGCGACCGACCATGATGGCGGTCGGGTGGAACTGCACGAACTCGGGATCGGCGATCACCGCGCCCGCGCGTGCGGCGATCGCAAGTCCGATACCGCAGGCTTCCACGGGATTGGTCGTCACGGAATAAAGATGTCCGATGCCGCCGGTCGCCAGCACCACCGCGCGCGCCGCAATGTTCACGGGCTTTGCGCTGAGGTCGGCTGTTCGGCGCAATTGCAGGCCGGTGACCGCTTCGCCATCGCTCAGCAGGGCCTCGGCTACATAGCCTTCGACAACGCGGATCGAGGCCGTCGCGCGTACAGCTCCAATCAGCGCCGTGATGATCGCCCCACCGGCCCTGTCGCCGCACACACGCACGATGCGGCGCGCCGAATGCGCAGCTTCCTGTGACACGGAGAGGCTGCCTTCGAGGTCGCGATCGAATGGCACGCCATATTGCAGGAGATCGTGGATACGCGCAGGAGCCTCGCGCGCCAGTTCAAGGGCGATTTTTCCGTCGACCAGGCCTGCGCCGGCCGCAATCGTGTCGGCGGCATGCGCTTCCGCGCTGTCTCCCTCGGCCATTGCCGCAGCGATGCCACCTTGCGCCCATGCGGTCGAGGCGCCTTCGCCCAGCGGAGCAGCGGAAACCAGGATGACCGGACGCGGGGCGAGCTTCAGCGCGCAGAATAGCCCGGCAAGGCCGCCGCCGACGATAACCACATCGTTGTTGGAGTTGTCGATGAGTTCATGATGCTGGTTTGGCATGCTCGCCTCTAGTCCTCGTTGGCACGCCTGTGCGTAGCCGACTGAGATCAGTTCCGCAGGTTGATCATCCGCTCCACCGATCGTCGCGCCTTTTCGGCGATCACGGGATCGATGATCACTTCCTCACGCAGGCCGAGCAGGCTGTCCAAAATTTTCGGCAGCGTGATCCGTTTCATGTGCGGGCACAGATTGCAGGGCCGCACCATCTCGACGTCGGGCAGTTCTGCCTGGACGTTGTCGGCCATCGAGCATTCGGTAATCATCACCACGCGTTTGGGATGCTTGTTGCGAACCCAGCTGATCATGTGCGCGGTGGAGCCGGTGAAATCGGCCTCCGCCAGCACGTCGGGCGGACATTCGGGATGCGCGATGATCTGTACCGACGGATCTGCTTCGCGATAAGCGCGCAGCTCATCTCCAGTAAAGCGTTCGTGCACCTCGCAGGCGCCTTTCCAGGCAATGATCTTCACAGCGGTTTTCGACGCGACATAGTTCGCCAGATACTGGTCCGGCAGAAAAATCACCGTTGGCGCGTCGAGGCTCTCGACCACCTGAAGTGCGTTCGACGACGTGCAGCAAATATCGACCTCCGCCTTCACGTCGGCCGATGTGTTGACATAGGCTACCACGGGCACGCCGGGAAAGCGTTCGCGCAACAGTCGTACGTCGGCGCCCGTAATGCTTGAAGCCAACGAACAGCCGGCGCGGGAATCCGGGATCAGGACCGTCTTGTCGGGGTTCAGTATCTTTGAGGTCTCCGCCATGAAGTGAACGCCGCATTGCACGATGATATCGGACTTTACCTTCGTGGCCTCGAGCGCGAGTTGTAGCGAGTCGCCGCCAACGTCGGCGACACAGTGAAAGATCTCCGGTGTCTGGTAATTGTGCGCGAGGATAACCGCGTTGCGTTCCCGTTTCAGGTCGTTGATGGCTTTGATGTAGGGCGCCATCAATGGCCATTCGACCGGGGAGATCACCTTCTCGACCCGTTGATACAGATGTGCAGTGGCGCGCTCGACTTCGAGGCTCCATTCCAACGCCGGCGGCGGTAGCGCTGCCACGTGCCTGGCGGCACTGTGGCGCCGCAGGATCGAGGAGCGGTCGGTCCGCTTGCCGAAGTCTGTGGGACCGTAGATTTCAGCGATCGGCATGGCAGCCTCCTTGGCTATATATACTCAATTTGAGCATATTAGGGTTCCGAGAAAGCCGGCCACCAGTGGGCCGGTATCTGTAAAGCAGCCTCTCGATCAGCCAGACCCAACCGCACCACCGCGGAGGGTCCCGGTCGTCATGGGGACGTTATCCTCATAACGAGCAAAATAAAACATAGCATGGCGATCTCACCTTCGCCAGATGCCCGAAATGTAAATTTTCAGCCCTAGCCCGGTACGGATCGCAACGCTGTGTTGCGCGGGGTTCGCGTCGAATGGCCGTTGGGGTTTTCATGCTATTGCATTAACCTCGCCAAGCCAGACAGGCCGGCAAGGTCGCGCCAAGCCGCGCCGAAAGTCCTGCGATCAAGCTCGATACCGAGGAATGACATGGCTGCAACTGAACGCAATGCGGTCGTCACGGCAGCGACATGGCGCACGCCGCTGGTGATTGTGGTCTGCGGTTGCCTGATCGGTATGCTGA
>JAGXAF010000098.1 GCA_018971675.1 Bradyrhizobium sp. | reverse complement strand
CAGTTCGGATCGCGTGAGGTGACGTCACGGGCAAATGTCCAAACATCGGTAATGTCGGCGACCTTGTCCGGGTTGCCGTCGACGATCGTGCCGTCCTTGTCGCGGGTGACCGAGATCATCTGCGACACGAAGCGCACGGTCAGTTGTGCCGACCGATCCCGTGCCTCTGCGTTCACGAGTTCGGCCCGGTCGATCGAAACAAAGCGCGTTTCGGTCTTCTGTTCGCGCTTTTCGCGATCCTTGATCGCGGCATCGAAACTTTCATAGACCTCAGATGACAACAAATCCTTCAACGCGCGGCGGTCGCCATTGGCGAAGGCCAGCACGATCATCTCATAGGCACCGCGCGCACCGCTGACGAAATGCCTGGGATCGAACGAGGAATCCTGCGCCGCGATGGCATCGAGCCCTTGCGCGAGCGGGGTGCCTGGTTCGGCAATGCCTTTCCAGCGATCCGCCGGTGGAACCACCTCCGCCGCCGGCGCCATCGGCGCCTGGTCGATGATCCCGCCGGGAATCGGCACGACATTGTGGTTGTCCTGGGCGCCATGCACCACATTGCGTGCCGTACGATCATAGGGCGGCCGCTCGCTCCCGGTGCGCTGTCCGAGGACATTGCGCAGACGGATAAAGATGAAGACCGCCAGCGCCAGGAAGATGATGGTGTAAATGTCCACGTCGCGTTCGCTTTCTGATCTGGCGCCGGCAACGGGATCCGGCAGTAGCGCCTTCCCGCCTGGGGCGGCGGAGATTAACTCACAGTAGGTCCGCTATATGTAGGCATGAAACTGTGCCCGGCCAATGGCGCGGGTTGGCGTGAATCGTCACGCCGGCTGCAGTAGGCCAAGCCTGTGCCAACGCCGTTTACCGCATTCGAATTGTAGCCGGTTTTTGCCGCGAGGGGAAACCCCGATCTTGCCTGGAAGCCGCGCATATTCAACAATTTAGAGAACAGCCTCGTATACCGGACAGAAAGCCTCCTGAAAATTGCAGCCGGGTCCATCTCCGAACCACCTTGCGCGCCAAGCACGGGCGGCCGCGGCTGATTGTACCTCCCCGTCGTCCTTGTGGAACACGGCGGGCCTATGATAGCCACTCGCCCGACAGTGGCCTTTCGCCTCTTTGAGCGAATTCAAACGCACCCGGTCCCTGCCCGATTGATAACGCTCCAGGAGAGAGTTCCATGACCAATGGCAACGGTTCGCCCGCCGAGGCAGCCCCTGCTCCCCAGCTCAATGTGCTGGCGCAGTACACCAAAGACCTGTCGTTCGAAAATCCAAACGCGCCGGCCTCGCTGGGGCCGCAAGCGCAGCAGCCGGCGATCAATATCCAGATCAACGTCAGCGCCAACAATGTCGGCGAAAACGAATACGAAGTTATCCTTGTAATCGAAGGCAAGGCTGAAAACGCCGGCAAGCTCATGTTTGGCTTCGACCTTTCCTACGCCGGCGTGTTCCGGATCCTGAACGCCCCGAAGGACAGCCTGCACCCGCTGGTCATGATCGAATGTCCGCGGCTGTTGTTCCCGTTCGCGCGCGAGATTATCGCCCGTTCAATACGCGATGGCGGCTTCCCGCCGTTGATGCTTGATCCCGTCGATTTTGTCAGCCTTTACCGCCAGAACCTGGAGCGGCAGGCGGCCGCAGCACAGGCCGCTTCGGGCAAGCCGAGCTAGGATGGCGTCTCTTCCGGCCGCCGTCACGCGCCGATAAAGTCATTCCAGATCGGTTTTTCGCCGAGCGTGGCGACAAACGCCCGATGCGCGATGCGATCGGCCTCGCTGATCCGCGGCGCCAGCGGCTCGCTGCGCTGCCGCCGCGGCATTTCGCCCTGACCGCTCACACGGCTATCGCGAACCCCGGTGGCCAGGATCAGTTGCGACTGCCGCGCCCCGATCAGATCGATATACACCTCGGCCAGCAATTCGGCGTCGAGCAACGCGCCGTGCTTGGTGCGGCGGGAGTTGTCGATCGCGTAGCGCGAGCAGAGATCGTCGAGCCGATTGGAGACGCCGGGATGCTTGCGCCTCGCCAGCAGCAGCGTGTCGACCAATCTCTCCCGTGAGACGGCCGGCCGCTTGACGCGCTCGAGCTCGGCATTGATGAAACTGATGTCGAAGGCGGCGTTGTGGATCACCAGCGGCGCATCGGCGATGAATTCCAGGAACCGCTCGACCACGCCGGCGAATACTGGCTTATCGGCCAGGAATTCGCTGGAAAGCCCGTGCACCGCGAATGCTTCCGCCGGCATGTCACGTTCCGGATTGATATAGGCATGAAAGGTCTGGCCGGTCGGCATCCGGTTGAATATCTCGACGCAGCCGACTTCAACGAGCCGGTCACCTCGCAGCGGGTCAAGGCCGGTGGTTTCGGTATCAAGGACAATTTCGCGCATCGGAAGCCGATCCGGTGGACGGAGCAATAACGGCGAATCAAGGCCGTCGCCGCGGCATCTTACCAGCCTGATCGAGGATGTCCCGGATTCGCGCACGCACCGGATCGAGACCATGCGACGTATCCACGATAAAGTCGGCGCGCTGGCGCTTTTCGGCGTCCGGCAATTGCCGCTTCAGAATGACATCGAGCTTTTCGCCGGTCATGTTGTCGCGCGCCAAAATCCGCTGACGCTGGACTTCCGGCGACGTCGTGACCACGACAACGGCATCGACATGCTTCTCGCCGCCGGTCTCGAACAGCAAGGGCACATCCACCACCGCGACCGGCGCACCGGATTGTTCGGCTTCGTCGAGAAACTTGCGATGGTGGGCGCGCAGCATCGGATGCACGATCTGCTCCAGCCGTTTGATGGCGGCGGCGTCCTGCATCACTTGCGCCGACAATTTGGCGCGATCGACCTTGCCGTCCGCGGTGGACCCGGGAAACGCCGATTCGATCGCCGGCACCGCCTCACCTTCGTAGATCAGGTGAACGGTGGCATCGGCATCGTAAACGGGAACACCGGCTTCGGCGAACAGTTTCGCGGTGGTGGATTTCCCCATTCCGATCGAGCCGGTCAGCCCAAGAACTATCATGGAACTATCATCGAACGATCAGCCTCTATAGGGCAAGCAGGCGTTCACCGCGCAGGAACGCCAGCAAGGGCAGCAGCGGCAAGCCGAGAATGGTAAAATGATCGCCTTCGACGTGCCCGAACAAGTGAACGCCGAGCCCCTCAAGCTGGTAGGCGCCGACGCTTGACGTGACGGCCGCGCCCGCTTGATCCAGATAGGCGTCGATTTGAGCCGGAACCAGCCGCCGCATGGTCATGCGTGCCATGGAAGTGGTTTCGAACATGATCTTGCCGTGGTGTGCCACCGCAACGGCGGAGTGGAGTTCATGGCTGTTGCCGGCCAATGCGCTCAACTGCTCAGCCGCCTCTGAACGATTGGCCGGCTTTGAAAACAGCCGTTGGCCCAGCGCGAGCGTTTGATCGGCGCCGACGACGATCCGCCCGGCCTGGCGCATCGACACCCAGAGCGCCTTCTGACGCGCCAGCAGCGCAGCGATTTCATCGGGCGCGGTGAGACCTGACGCCCGCTGGATTTCCCGTTCATCGATCTCGGCCGGCATGGTCTCAAAAACAATTCCGGCGTTGGACAACAGCGCCTGCCGCGCGCGGCTTTGCGAAGCCAGGATTAGCGGATGTTTTCCGTTCCAGACGGTCATGCCCGACACGTCATTCCGGCAACCGCTGGCGCTGCCGGTCCGCGAACAGTTTCAGCACGGCGGCCGCGGTCTCCTCGATCGATCGCCGCGTGACATCAAGCTGGGCCCAATTGTGCCGGATGCTGAGCCGTCGCGCGAACGCGATTTCGTCGGCGACCGCCTGGCGATCGATATAATCCTTGTTGCCCGGGCCGGCGCCCATGCTCAGTAGCCGGTTCTGCCGGACCTGGATCAGGCGTTCCGGCGTCGCATGCAGGCTGACCACCAGCGGCTTTTTCAGCGTCTCCAGTTGATGCGGGATCGCAATCCCCGGCACCAAGGGCACGTTCGCGGTGCGAACGCCGCGGTTGGCAAGATAGATCGAGGTCGGCGTCTTCGACGTCCGGGACACTCCAACCAGAACGACGTCGGCTTCTTCCAACCCTTCGACATGCTGACCGTCATCGTGAATCATGGTGTAGTTCAGCGCATCGATGCGCTTGAAATATTCCGCATTCAGTGTGTGCTGCGCGCCGACGCGTCCGCTCGTCGAGGCGCCAAGGTAAGCCTGAAACAGCTGCATCACCGGGCCGATGATCGAAAGACTCGGAATGTTGAGTTCCTTGCACCTGGCTTCCAGCCGCGCCACCACATCCTTTTCCAGCAAGGTGAACAGCACAATGCCCGGTGCTTCCTCGATTTCGTCGAGCACGCGATCGAGCTGCTTCTGGCTGCGCACCAGCGGATAGACGTGCTCGACCGGCATCACATTGGCGTATTGCGCCGCCACCGCGCGCGCCACCGTAATCAGCGTCTCGCCGGTCGAATCGGACACCAGATGCAGGTGAAAATAATTGCCGGTTGTGGGCACGGTGGACCCTGTATTTCCTGTGAATCGATGTGGAGGTTACATGAGAGAATCGGGGGTCGATCGGTCGCTCCGGGATAACCTCACTTTTTCTTCACAGGCCTGTTCGAAGGAACAAGTCGTTCGCCTGCCGCAATGATAGTGGGATTATGTGGACTTGTCTCTTCATAAGCTGGCCATGGTGCGGCGCAAGCACTTGATGCAAGTCATATTATCCCACCGGCTGAATGCCGTCGCAAAATTGTTGATGGATGCGAACAGGCTTTGGGAATTGCAGGACAGCGTTGTTTGGGACCAATCCACGGCCACTTAGACTCAAACCTAGATTCTAAAAAATATTGTTTTAGAAAAGACCCGCTTGCGGATATGTCTCCATTCCAACCCGACTACGATAACCGGAAACGCTGACCCCGATTGAAACGTTCCCGTTTTTGCGAGCGGCGGGACAAACTATTTGCAAACGAACGAGGCACCTGCGGTGTATGAATGGATCAAGGCGGTGCACGTCATCGCGGTCATCTCGTGGATGGCGGGAATGCTCTATCTGCCGCGGCTGTTGGTGTATCATTGCGAGGCGGAGATCGGCTCGAAGCAATCCGAAACATTCAAGACCATGGAACGGCGATTGCTGAAGGCGATCATCAACCCGGCAATGATGGTGGCCTGGGCGGCCGGGCTTTACCTTGCCTGGAGCGGACATTGGTTCTTGACGGGATGGTTCGATGTGAAGCTGGTGCTGGTGCTGGTGTTGTCGGGCATCCATGGTTATCTCGCCCGCTGGGTCCGGGATTTCAGCCTTGACCGCAACCAGCGAAGCCATAAATTCTACCGTATTATCAATGAGATGCCTGCTTTGCTGATGATGGGTATCGTTATCCTGGTGATCGTCAAGCCGTTTTGATCCATACCTGTGTCAATCCTGCAGACCAGCATTTCCTTGCGAAGCGTGGTGCGATTTTCTATAGTGGTGATGCCCACCCCTACGCAGGCGAATGTGGTTGTGCTTTGGCTTCATCATTGAGCCGGCCGCCGCATCAGGTTTGAAGCCTCACCGGCACTTTCCTCGCTTTGACCTGCGGACCTTCCTGATTCGCGGCCGCATTTCTCAAAGCACCTTGCATTCCCTCCCCCAGTTACTCCACAGGACCACCCCATGCGGGAAATAAAACTTCAAGACCTCAAATCTCAAACGCCGGCCGAGCTGGTGACGTTTGCGGAAGAAAAAGGGGTCGAGAACGCCAGCACCATGCGCAAGCAGGAGCTGATGTTCGCCATTCTCAAACAGCTCGCGATCCAGGAAACCGATATCATCGGCGAGGGCGTCGTCGAGGTTCTCTCCGACGGCTTCGGATTTTTGCGCTCGCCGGACGCCAACTATCTGCCGGGTCCCGACGATATCTACGTTTCGCCCTCGCAGATCCGCCGCTTCGGATTGCGTACCGGCGATACCATCGAAGGCCACATTCGTAGTCCGAAGGAAGGCGAACGCTATTTTGCGCTGCTGAAAGTCAATACGCTGAACTTCGAGGACCCCGAAAAGTCCAAGCACAAGGTCAATTTCGACAATCTGACGCCGCTGTTTCCGGACCAGCGCTTCCGGCTCGAACTCGAGGACCCCACCAGAAAAGACTTGTCCGCAAGGGTTATCGACATCGTCGCCCCGATCGGCAAGGGACAGCGCGCGTTGATCGTGGCGCCGCCGCGCACCGGCAAGACCGTGTTGATGCAGAACATCGCGCACTCGATCACGGCCAACCATCCGGAATGCTATCTGATCGTTCTCCTGATCGACGAGCGTCCGGAAGAAGTGACCGACATGCAACGCTCGGTGAAGGGCGAGGTGGTTTCGTCGACCTTCGACGAACCGGCCGTGCGTCACGTTCAGGTCGCCGAGATGGTGATCGAGAAGGCAAAGCGTCTCGTCGAACACGGCCGCGATGTGGTGATCCTGCTCGATTCGATCACGCGCCTTGGTCGCGCCTACAACACCGTGGTCCCGTCGTCCGGCAAGGTGCTGACCGGCGGTGTCGACGCCAACGCGTTGCAGCGGCCAAAACGCTTCTTCGGCGCCGCGCGCAACATCGAGGAGGGCGGTTCGCTCACCATCATCGCGACCGCGCTGGTCGACACCGGCAGCCGAATGGACGAAGTGATCTTCGAAGAATTCAAGGGCACCGGCAATTCCGAACTGATCCTCGATCGCAAGGTCTCCGACAAGCGCACCTTCCCGGCGATCGACATTTCGCGGTCCGGCACCCGCAAGGAGGAGCTGATCACCGATCCGCAACTCTTGAAGAAGATGTATGTGCTGCGCCGGATCCTCAATCCGATGGGCACCATGGATGCGATCGACTTCCTGCTCGACAAGTTGCGCAACACCAAGAACAACTCGGAATTCTTCGATTCCATGAACACCTGAACCGGGTTTGGCGGGAGCGAAACGGCGCGCGGCTCGCGCCGCTTGTCCGTCCGGTGGTGCCGGGAGTGGCCGCCATTTTGCGGCGCCCCCGGGTCGTCTATGTTGCATCCATAGTGCGTCGCGCGATGATTGCTGGCGCCAAGCACGCTGATCGCTCTCCGGAATTGTTTGCCTGCCGGGGGACTCGAGAGGCAAATAAGTGATGCATTCGCGGGACCAGACCATTTTTGCGCTTTCGTCGGGCCGGCTTCCAAGTGCGATCGCCATGGTGCGGGTGTCGGGAACGCAGGCCGGAGCCGCGCTGAAGGCGCTGACCGGCGGGAATCCGCCGCCGCGGCAGGCGACACGGGCGCTGCTGCGGGACGGGCAGGGCGAACCGATCGACGAGGCGGTCGTGCTGTGGTTTCCCGGACCTGCGAGCGCAACGGGCGAAGACGTCGCCGAATTTCATGTTCATGGCGGGCGCGCGGTGCTTGCGGCGCTGGTCGCGGCACTTTCATCACTGGAGCAAATGCGCGCCGCGGAGCCGGGCGAGTTCACCCGCCGCGCGTTCGAGAATGGCAAGCTCGACCTCACTGAGGCGGAGGGCCTTGACGATCTCATTCACGCCGACACCGACCGGCAGCGCCGCAGAGCGTTGCGGCAGCTGAAGGGAATGCTCGGCGACAATGCGCGGGACTGGCGCGCGCGGATCATCCAGGCCTCCGCCTTGATCGAAGCGGGCATCGATTTTTCCGACGAGGCAGACGTTGCCGGCGAATTGCTCGCGCCGGCGCGGGGCCAGATCGTCGCGTTGCTGGGCGAAATTCAGGAAGTGCTTGCGGCCCAGGGCAAGGCGGAGCGGTTGCGCGACGGATTGGTGGTTGCGATCACGGGTCCGCCGAATGTCGGCAAGTCGACGCTGATCAATCAACTGGCACGGCGGGAAGTGGCGATTGTCTCGCCTCATGCCGGCACGACGCGGGACGTCATCGAAGTGCAACTCGACCTCGACGGCTATCCGGTGACGGTGATCGACACCGCCGGCATTCGCGAGGCCGACGATCCGGTCGAGCAGGAAGGGGTGCGTCGTGCGCGGGCGCGGGCGGAAGAGGCCGACCTCGTGCTTTGGCTGGTGGATACGGCGGCTGCCAGTCATCCATATGATGCCGGCACGCCGCGGTGGATTGTGCGCAACAAGGTCGATCTGGATTCGCGCGGCGCTGACACGCGATATCCGGCGAGCGGCGGACCGGATGCGGCGGGATCGTCGGCGGCAAATCGAGGCGGGATGGGAACAGATCGGTTCGAGATTTCCGCCACCCGTGGCGACGGCATCCCGGCACTGATCTCGGCCCTGGTTATTTTTGCGCAGGATTTTTTTGGGCAAGGCGAGGGTGGTTTGATCACCAGGGCGCGGCAGCGGGGCTTGTTGGAGCAAACCGCAGCTTCACTGCAGCGCAGCATCGCGATGTTCGATCGGGGCGAGGAATTTGCTGCCGAGGATTTGCGCGCGGCCGCTTACGCCTTGGGCCGCCTGCTCGGCCGGGTCGATGTCGAGGATATTCTGGACGTCATTTTTCGGGACTTCTGTATTGGAAAGTAATGAACGTAAGTCCATTTCTTAATTTATCTCCATATTATGTTTAAACAAGCAATAAAAAGATCGAGTCGGCTCACATCGGCTGTTTCACGTGAAACACGCCTGCCGCAGGAAATCCGACTTCCGGCTTTGGCCGGCTCAAGTTAGAAGGTTGGCATGAGCCCTCCACTCCCATCATTCGACGTTATCGTCATCGGTGGCGGCCACGCCGGCTGCGAGGCCGCGAGCGCCGCGGCGCGGATAGGAGCCCGTACCGCCCTGGTGACGCATCGCTTTGCCACCATCGGCGCGATGTCCTGCAATCCGGCGATCGGTGGACTCGGCAAGGGCCATCTGGTCCGCGAGGTCGATGCGCTCGATGGCTTGATGGGTCGGGTCGCGGATGCCGGCGGGATCCAGTTTCGCATGCTCAACCGCCGTAAGGGTCCGGCCGTGCGAGGTCCACGAGCCCAAGCCGATCGCAAGCTCTACGCCCGGGCGATGCAAGCAGCGATCACCGAGACCGCCAATCTCAGCGTGATCGAAGGCGAGGCCGAAGAGCTTCTGATTTCAAGCGGCCGAGTCATGGGCATTCGCCTGGCTGACGGCCGTGAATTATCAGCGGGCGCGGTCGTCATTACGACCGGGACGTTTCTACGGGGCCTGATCCATCTTGGCGAAAGGTGCTGGCCCGCTGGCCGAGTCGGGGAGGCACCGTCGCTCGGGCTTTCAGCTTCTTTCGAACGCGTCGGCTTCAAGCTGGGCCGGTTGAAAACCGGCACTCCGCCACGGCTCGACGGTACCACGATTGACTGGTCCGCGGTGGAGATGCAGCCGGGCGACGATCCGCCGGAGCCATTCTCGGTGCTGACGGAGCGCATCACCACGCCGCAGATCCAGTGCGGCATCACCCGCACCACGTCCGCGACCCATGAGCTGATCCGGGCGAACGTGCACCGCTCGCCGATGTATTCCGGACAGATCAAGAGTAGCGGGCCGCGTTATTGTCCATCGATCGAGGACAAGATCGTCCGTTTCGGTGATCGCGACGGCCATCAGATCTTCCTGGAGCCGGAGGGCCTCGACGACTCGACGGTCTATCCGAACGGCATCTCCACCTCGCTGCCCGAGGAAGTTCAGCTCGCCCTCCTCGCAACCATTCCAGGGCTGGAACGGGTGCGCATGGTCCGGCCTGGCTATGCCATCGAATATGACCATGTCGACCCACGCGAACTCGATCCGACCCTGCAGGCCAAGCGCCTTCCGGGCCTGTTTCTGGCGGGCCAGATCAATGGCACGACCGGATATGAAGAAGCGGCGGCGCAGGGGATTGTCGCGGGCTTGAACGCGGCGCTGTCGGCAGGCGGTGCCGATCCAATGGTCTTCGACCGGGCCGATGGCTATCTCGGCGTCATGATCGACGATCTGGTGACGCGCGGGATCACCGAGCCGTACCGGATGTTCACCTCGCGGGCGGAATATCGGCTGACCTTGCGGGCGGACAACGCCGACCAGCGACTGAGCGACAAAGGCATCGCACTGGGCTGTGTCGGACCGGGCAGGGCGGAATATCACCGCGCCAAGATGGTCGCGCTCGAGGCCGCGAAGGCGCTGTCGAAGACGCTGACCGTTACGCCCAACGAGGCGGCCAGACATGGCCTGGTGCTCAATCGGGACGGCCATCGGCGCTCGGCCTTTGAGCTACTGGCCTATCCGGAAATCGGCTGGAATGAAGTGCGGGCCATCTGGCCGGAACTGTCGGCCGTTGACCCATCGATCGCGGTCCATCTCGAAATCGACGCCAAATACGATGTCTACCTGAAGCGCCAGACCGCTGACGTTGATGCTTTCCGCAGGGACGAGGGGCTGTTGCTCACGGATATCGATTATGCCGACGTGCCTGGGCTTTCGAATGAAGCCCGTTCGAAACTGGAGGCTGCGCGACCGCGCACGGTCGGGCAGGCCGGCCGGCTCGACGGTCTGACGCCGGCAGCGTTGGGGATTCTCGCCGCCTATTTGCGTCGGGAAGCTCGGCGGAAAATAAGGGAGGCGTCGGCCTGAGCTGTTTCACGTGAAACAAGGCAATCGCCTCGCGAGCCTCCGGGCGCCGCAGGGAGCACAGGAGCCGCGCCGAGTTTCGGCGTTTCACGTGAAACGTTCACACCCCCCTCGGCCAGTGACCGATGCCCAGAACCAGGAAGCAGAACATCTCTCGCGCAGCAGCCTCCGACAAAGCCGCGGCGCTTGCGCTGACACCTGTTTCACGTGAAACGGAAGCGCGGCTCGACCGCTACGTGGCACTGCTTGGGGAATGGCAGGTCAAGACCAATCTGGTCTCGCCATCGACGTTTCCGAACCTGTGGACGCGGCACATCTCGGATTCACTCCAGCTTCTGGCGCTGGCGCCTGAGGCAAAAATCTGGGCTGACCTCGGCAGCGGCGGTGGCTTCCCTGGCGTGGTGTTGGCCTGCGCGATGGCCGAGGTTTCCGGCACGATGGTCCATCTCGTCGAGCGTAACGCCAAGAAGGCTGCCTTCCTCCGCGAGGCGCTGCGGGTGACGAACTCTCCGGGGGCTGTTCATCTGACGGATATTGGGGATAATGTGGATAGCATCGTGGGCCGGGTCGATTGTGTCACCGCCCGCGCGGTGGGGCCGCTACATCAACTAATCGGGTTCGCAGAACCGCTGGTCCGGCAGGGTGCAAAAGCCTTGTTCCTGAAGGGTCAAGATGTAGAGGCTGAATTGACCGAGGCTACTAAGTGTTGGATTATTAGACCTCGCCTTCATTCCAGCCGTACTGGTGGACACGGCTGGATCGTCGAACTCGATCACATCGAGCGGCGCGATCGTTCCGCCACAGCAAATGGCGTCCAGCTATGACCGTCATGGATCAGGTCTATCAGGAGCATCGGGCACCCGCCTCGCCTGGCCATCCGCGTATTCTGTCGCTGGCGAACCAGAAGGGCGGCGTCGGCAAGACCACCACCGCGATCAATCTCGGCACCGCGCTGGCCGCGATCGGTGAGCGCGTGCTGATCGTCGATCTTGACCCGCAGGGCAATGCCTCGACCGGCCTCGGCATCGATCGTCGCAGCCGCAATGTCTCGACCTATGATGTTCTGATTGGCGAAGCGCCGCTGCGGGATGCGGTGGTTGCGACCGCGGTGCCGCGACTGCAAATCGCGGCTTCGACCATGGATCTTTCCGGCCTCGAGCTTGAATTGGGTGCGGCTCGCGACCGCGCGTTCCGGCTGCGCAACGCGATCACCGCGCTCAACACCAACGCGACCGAGGCCACCGATTACACCTACGTGCTGATCGATTGTCCGCCGTCGCTCAATCTCCTCACCGTCAATGCCATGGCGGCGTCGGACGCGATCCTGGTGCCGTTGCAATGCGAGTTCTTCGCGCTCGAGGGTCTCTCGCAATTGCTGCAGACGGTGGAGCAGGTGCGCTCCACGCTCAATCCCAATTTGTCGATCCACGGTATCGTGCTGACGATGTTCGATTCGCGGAATAATTTGTCGAACCAGGTCGTCGCCGACGTCCGGCAGTTCATGGGCAGCAAGGTCTACAACACCATGATCCCGCGCAACGTGCGTATCT
>JAGXAF010000097.1 GCA_018971675.1 Bradyrhizobium sp. | reverse complement strand
TGACAAGGTCGCCGATAACCTCACCAAGGCGATGGCGGCCTGACGATGCCGCTCCCCCGTGCGACGACGCTGGCGGCCGCGTTGTTGTCGGAATGATGTCTTCCTGCGCAAGGGATGAGCACCGGAAGTGCCCTATCCTTCACCCGATCCGCCTGCGCCGACCGATCAGGCCCGCTGGCGCCGGTTGTGTTCGGCTTCGCTCAGAACATAGTGCCCGTGGGTGCGCGACGTTAGCTTGCCGGCCTGCACCATACGGTGCAGGCGGACCACCAGGGTGGCGCGCTTGATCTCGATCTCGGCTTCTTCAAAGCGATCGACGATGTCCTGAACCGATAGCCCGCTGCTGTGCGCCAGAATTTCAAGAATGAATTCCTCGATTTCGTCACTGCCACCCGATCTCGCGAGGCGGACATTCGGACGGCGCTCCCGATCCAGTGAGCGCAACACCTCGGGCTTGGGTTGGAGTTCGGAATCGGCGGAAACCGCCGCCCTTAGCCGCAAAACGATTTCATCGCAGAGAGCACGGGCGCGCTCGGCGTCGATCGTCACCAGACTCCCCAGGTGATAGGCCAATACGTCCGCTTTCAGCAGCAAATCGTGCTCGACTTGGCGCACCACATCCAGGGAATGTGCCATTGTCCGGTTTCCCCACCCTTTTAAGTCTTTATTAATGTAACCGAAAATTACCGGGGAAACAACGCTATGGCGAGCGAATCGACCTCGCCCAGAAAATATAGTTAACGAGCAGTTATGGATTGACTCAAATTGTACAGGTGTGTAATTTTTAATTACAAGGAATGAGGGGGAACATCCATGCTGCCGGATATCTCGAGTTCGCTTTACGTCATTTTTGGCGCCGCCTTCTTCGCCCTGCTCACCCAGATCCGCTGGCCGAAAATCAGGCTTCAAACCGAGCGGCAGAGCGGCGTCGGCGTTCGTGTCACCGACGTCATGTTAAGCGTCGCCGAGCCAGCGCCGCACGGCGCCCGCATCGTTCCGGCGGAGCCAAAATTCGAATGCTCGGTTTATATCGTCTGGAAGACCCGTAAGAGATGATTGCGAGCGCCGCGGGCCGGCCAGTCGTGTCCCGTGCAACACGATGGACGCCCCTTCCCGCGCGGACCTGACGTCACCCGCCCGCGACCGCCTTTTCGATCGCGGCGAGCGCGGCATCTGCCCTGGCGCCGTCGGGACCGCCGGCCTGCGCCATGTCGGGCCGACCGCCACCACCCTTGCCACCGAGCGCTTCGGATGCCTTGCGCACCAGTTCCACCGCGTTGAATTTGTCGGTGAGGTCGCTGGTGACGCCGACCACGACGCCGGCCTTGCCGTCTTCGGTGATACCGACAATCGCGACCACGCCGGAACCGATCTGCTTCTTGCCGTCATCGACCAGGCTCTTGAGATCCTTGGTCTCCACGCCCTCCACCGCTCGCGCCAGAAGCTTGACGTTCGCGACCTCGCGCACGCCCGTCCCCGCCGCGCCGCCGCTCGATGCACCAGCGCCCATCGCGAGCCGCTTGCGCGCATCCGACAGGTCGCGCTCCAGCTTCTTGCGCTCTTCCATCAGGGCCGCGATCCGCGCCGGCATTTCGTCGAGCGTGCTGCGCAGCTCGGCGGCCGCGGTCCGCGCCAGCGCCATGGTATCGTTGGCGTGCTTGCGCGCATGATGGCCGGTCAGCGCCTCGATACGGCGCACACCTGATGCCACCGCGCTTTCGGCGGTCACCGAAATCAGGCCGATATCGCCGGTGCGGCGCACATGGGTGCCGCCGCACAGTTCGACCGACCAGCCCAGCGCATTGGCGCCATGCTCGCGCGCGGTCTTGCCCATCGAGACCACGCGTACCTCGTCACCATATTTCTCGCCGAACAGCGCCCGCGCGCCGGCATCGCGGGCATCGTCCACCGCCATCAGGCGCGTGGTGACCTCGTCATTCTCCAGCACCACACTATTGGCGATATCCTCGACCCGCGCCAGTTCGCCCGGCGTGATCGGTTTCGGATGCACGAAGTCGAAGCGCAGTCGATCGGGCGCCACCAGCGAGCCGCGCTGGGCGATATGATCGCCGAGCACCTGGCGCAGCGCCTCGTGCAACAGATGCGTCGCCGAATGATGGGCGCGGATCGATGCGCGCCTTGCATGATCGACTTCGAGCAGCAACGCCGTGCCCGGCTTCAGCGTACCCTGCTCGACCGTGCCCAGATGCACGAAGAGATCGCCGGCCTTCTTCTGGGTATCGGTGACGCGGAACTTGACGCCCTCGCCGGTCATCATGCCGGTATCACCGACCTGGCCGCCGGACTCCGCATAAAACGGCGTCTGGTTCAGCACGACGGCGCCGCTCTCGCCCGGTTTCAGGCTCTCGACTTCCCTGCCGTCCTGCACGAGCGCTGCGACCGCGCCTTCGGCCGTCTCGGTTTCGTAGCCCAGGAATTCGGTGGCGCCGAGTTTCTCGCGTAGCGGAAACCAGACTTTCTCGGCCGCGGTATCGCCGGAGCCCGCCCACGCCGCGCGCGCTTTCGCGCGCTGCCGCTCCATCGCGTCTGTGAAGGAAGCGACATCGACGCCGATGCCGCGATTGCGCAGCGCGTCCTGGGTAAGATCGAGCGGAAAGCCATAGGTATCGTACAGCGTGAACGCCGTATCGCCGTCGAACATGTCGCCCTTCTTGAGCGAACGGCTCTTTTCGTCGAGGATCGACAGCCCTCGTTCCAGCGTCTTGCGAAAGCGCGTCTCTTCCAGCCGCAGCGTTTCCTCGATCAGGTTTTCGGCGCGCACCAGTTCCGGAAAGGCCTGGCCCATCTCGCGCACCAGCGCCCACACCAGTCGATGCATCAGCGGATCTTTGGCGCCGAGCAGCTGCGCGTGCCGCATCGCGCGGCGCATGATCCGGCGCAGCACGTAACCGCGGCCCTCATTCGAGGGCAGCACGCCGTCGGAAATCAGGAACGACGAGGCGCGCAGGTGGTCAGCGATGACGCGGTACGACGCCATGTTGTCCTGGCTCGGACCGTGCCCGAGCGCCGAGGCCGTGGCTTCAATCAATTGACGGAACATATCCGTCTCGAACACGCTTTCGACCCCTTGCAGGATCGCGGCCATGCGCTCGAGCCCCATGCCGGTGTCGATCGAGGGGTGCGGCAACCCCACCCGCTCGGTCGGCGTCACCTGCTCGAATTGCATGAAGACCAGGTTCCAGAATTCGAGGAAGCGGTCGCCGTCCTCCTCCGGACTGCCGGGGGGCCCACCCCAAATGTGCTCGCCGCGGTCGATGAAAATCTCCGAGCAGGGCCCGCACGGTCCGATATCGCCCATCGCCCAGAAATTGTCTGAGGTGGCGATACGGACAATGCGATCGTCGGTGAAGCCCGCGATCTTCTTCCAGAAGCCTGCCGCGTCGTCATCGTTGTGGTAGACGGTGACCAGCAGCTTGTCCTTCTTGAGCCCGAATTCCCTGGTGATCAGGTTCCAGGCGAGTTCGATCGCGCGCTCCTTGAAGTAATCGCCAAACGAGAAGTTACCGAGCATCTCGAAAAAGGTGAGATGGCGCGCGGTGTAGCCGACATTGTCGAGGTCGTTATGCTTGCCGCCGGCGCGGACGCATTTCTGCGACGTGGTGGCGCGCCGGTACGGGCGCTTCTCGACGCCGGTGAAGACGTTCTTGAACTGCACCATGCCGGCATTGGTGAACATCAAGGTCGGGTCGTTGCGCGGGACGAGCGGTGACGACGACACGATCTCGTGGCCGTTACGGGCAAAGAAATTCAGAAACGTCGACCTGATATCGTTAACGCCGCTCATATTTTTCCCATCGCCAAACCGTCGAAAAACGCGCCGCAAATCATTGATTTTCCCAGCACAACGCCTTTTAGACAAGGGCGATGGTGCTGTCCAGAAAGTTGCCGGGGATCAGGGGCTTGCCGCATCCGCACAAGCCGTTGTCCGAACAATAAGTTGATAATGCTGCAGCTGCGTTGACAGGCTCGGGCCAACCGTGCTCTGTTCCGCCCGTTCGAGAACGTCACGTCGGGAGAGACCGGCTTCGTGCCGGCGCCGAAGGAGCAACCGCCCCGGAAACTCTCAGGCAAACGGACCGCGTGACGACGACGACATCTGGAAAGAGACACCGAGGGTTTTCCCCGACGTGTCCGCCGACGGGATAATACTCTCAGGCACAGCGACAGATGGGGCTTTTTGCAGGTTTCGCGGAGGATCGCCTCCGAAAAAACCGCGAGGGCTCCAGATGCTGGCACGCGACCAACAATCCGCACTGAGGCACACTCCCCTGCACGCCCTGCATCTGGCGCGCGGCGGCAAGATGGTGCCGTTCGCCGGCTATGAGATGCCGGTGCAATATTCGACCGGCGTATTGCGCGAGCATCTGCATGTCAGAAATTCCGCCGGCCTGTTCGACGTCTCGCATATGGGCCAGATCGCGTTGCGCCCGAAATCCGGCAGGATCGAAGACGCCGCGCGGGCCCTGGAACGGCTGGTGCCGCAGGACATCGTGGCGATCGCGCCCGGCCGGCAGCGCTACGCGCAGTTCACCAACGAGACCGGCGGCATTCTCGACGATCTGATGGTGGCGAACTTCGGCGACCATCTGTTTCTGGTGGTCAACGCCGCCTGCAAAGCCGACGACGAAGCGCATCTGCGCGCCGGCCTGTCGGATGCCTGCGCGATCGAACCCCTCACGGAGCGTGCGCTGATCGCGCTGCAGGGGCCAAAGGCTGAATCGGTACTGGCTCGCCTGGGCGCGGATGTCGCCGCCATGAAGTTCATGGATGCAGGCCCCCGTCGCATTGACGGCATCGATTGCCTGGTCTCGCGCTCCGGCTACACCGGCGAGGACGGCTTTGAGATTTCGCTGCCGGCCGAACGGGTCGAAGCACTCGCGCAGGCGCTGCTCGCCGACAGCGCGGTGTTGCCGATCGGATTGGGCGCGCGCGACAGCCTGCGGCTGGAGGCCGGGCTTTGTCTCTATGGCCACGACATCGACGCCACGACCACACCGGTCGAGGGCGCGCTGGAATGGTCGATCCAGAAGAGCCGCCGCACCGGCGGCGCACGCGCCGGCGGCTTTGCCGGCGCGGACCGGATTCTGCCGCAGCTCGAAACCGGCGCCTCGCGCCGCCGCGTCGGCCTCAGGCCGGAAGGCCGCGCGCCGGTGCGCGAGGGATCTTCCCTGTTCGCCGACGCTGTCTCCTCCGAAGCGATCGGAACCGTCACGTCGGGCGGCTTTGGCCCGAGCCTGAACGCACCTGTCGCGATGGGCTATCTGCCGTCGTCCCACGCGGCGACCGGATCGGTCGTGTTCGCCGAGGTGCGCGGACAACGGTTGCCGACCCGCGTTGCGGCGATGCCGTTCATTCCCAGCACCTACAAACGCTAGAGGATCTCTCATGACGACGCTGTTCACGCCCGACCACGAATGGCTCCGCATCGAGGGCGACGTCGCCACCGTCGGCGTCACCGACTACGCGCAGTCGCAACTCGGTGACGTCGTGTTCGTTGAATTGCCGAAGGTCGGCCGCAGCCTGAAGAAAGCGGAAACCGCAGCCATCGTCGAATCGGTGAAGGCTGCTTCCGACGTCTACGCGCCGATCTCGGGCGAGGTGCTCGAGGTCAACGACGCACTCACCGCCGAGCCCGCCTTGATCAATTCCGATGCGGGCGGCAAGGCGTGGCTTTTCAAGTTGAAGATCGCCGACAAGGGCGAACTCGATGGCCTGATGGATGAAGCCGCCTACACCAAACACACCGCCTGATGGGAAAGCAGCCATGACCGCGCCCCGCAAACCCGCCGACACCGCCGCCGTCAATTTCGCGCGCCGGCACATCGGCCCCTCGCCCCGCGATATCGCCTCAATGCTGGAAGCCGTAGGCGCCAGGAGCCTGGACGCGCTGATGGCGGAAACGTTGCCATCATCGATCCGGCAAAGGGCGCCGCTCGATCTCGGCACCGCCATGAGCGAGACCGAAGCGCTAGCGCATATGCGCGAGCTTGCTTCGCAAAACCGGGTCTTTACCTCCATGATCGGCCAGGGCTATTCCGGCACGATCCTGCCGGCGGTTATTCAGCGCAACATTCTGGAGAATCCGGCCTGGTATACGGCCTATACCCCCTATCAGCCCGAGATCAGCCAGGGCCGGCTGGAAGCGCTGTTCAATTTCCAGACCATGATCTGCGACCTGACCGGACTCGATATCGCCAACGCCTCGCTGCTCGATGAGGCGACCGCCGCAGCCGAAGCCATGGCGCTGGCAGAGCGCACGGCACAGGCCAAAACAAAATCGTTCTTTGTCGATTCGGAAGTGCATCCGCAGACGCTGGCGGTGCTGCGCACCCGAACCGAACCGCTGGGCTGGAATCTCATCATCGGCGATCCGCTCGCCGATCTCGACAAGACGGAGGTGTTCGGCGGCCTGCTGCAATATCCGGGCACGTCAGGGGCGGTGCGCGATCTGCGCCCGGCGATCGCCTCGTTGCATGCCAAAGGCGCGCTGGCGGTGGTCGCCGCCGACCTGCTGGCGCTGACGCTATTGGCCTCACCCGGCGAACTCGGCGCCGACATCGCGATCGGATCGGCGCAGCGCTTTGGTGTGCCGATGGGCTATGGCGGCCCGCACGCGGCCTATATGGCGGTACGCGACGCGCTGAAGCGCGCGTTGCCCGGCCGCATCGTCGGGCTGTCGGTGGATTCGCACGGTCAGCCGGCCTATCGGCTGGCGCTGCAGACCCGCGAACAGCACATCCGTCGCGAGAAGGCGACCTCCAACATCTGCACCTCGCAGGTGTTGCTCGCCGTGATCGCCTCGATGTATGCGGTCTATCACGGGCCGGACGGGCTGACCGCGATCGCACGCGCCGTGCACCGCCGCGCCGGCGTGCTGGCCGCGGGCCTGCGTCAACTCGGCTTTGCCTTGAAGTCGGACAGCTTCTTCGACACGGTAACCGTCGATGTCGGGTCACGGCGCGACGAGATCGTCGCGCGTGCGTTGGCCGAGAAGCTGAACCTCGGGATCGGCGAAGGCTGGCTCTCCATCGCGCTGGACGAGACCACGACGGCCGGCGATATCGAAGCGGTCTGGCGCGCGTTCGGCGGCAGGCTCGCCTACGCCGAGGTCGAGGCTGGCGCCCGCGAGGCGCTGCCTGCTGAATTGAAGCGCGCAAGCGCCTTCCTGACCCATCCGGTGTTCCACGCCCATCGCTCCGAGACCGAGTTGTTGCGCTACATGCGCCGGCTCAGCGATCGCGATCTTGCGCTTGACCGCGCGATGATCCCGCTGGGTTCATGCACCATGAAGCTCAACGCGACCAGCGAGATGATCCCGTTGACCTGGCCGGAATTTTCCAACATGCACCCGTTCGCGCCGCGCGATCAGGCGCTTGGCTATCACACGTTGTTCGAGCGGCTGGAACGGCAGCTTTGCGATATCACCGGGTATGACGCGATCTCGTTGCAGCCGAATTCCGGCGCGCAGGGTGAATATGCCGGGCTGCTTGCGATCCGCGGCTATCATGCCGCGCGCGGCGAGCCGCATCGCAAGGTGTGCCTGATCCCCTCCTCCGCGCACGGCACCAATCCGGCTTCTGCCAGCATGGCCGGCATGGAGGTCGTGGTGGTGGCCTGCGACGAGCGCGGCGATGTCGATGTCGGCGATCTCCGCGCCAAGGCGGCGCGTCACGCCAACAACCTCGCGGCGGTGATGATCACCTATCCTTCGACCCATGGCGTGTTCGAGGAGCATATTCGCGAGATCTGCGACATCGTGCATGCCCATGGCGGCCAGATCTATCTCGACGGCGCCAACATGAACGCGCAGGTCGGCCTGTCGCGGCCCGGCGACTACGGCGCGGATGTCGGCCACCTCAACCTGCACAAGACGTTCTGCATCCCGCATGGCGGCGGCGGCCCCGGCATGGGACCGATCGGCGTCAAGGCCCATCTGGCGCCATTCCTGCCGGGCCATCCGGCAGCCGACGGCGCGACGCCCCACCCGCTCGGACCGGTAGCGGCGGCGCCGTTCGGCTCAGCCTCGATCCTGACCATTTCCTACATCTACATCCTGATGATGTCCGGCGAGGGATTGCGGCGCGCGACCGAGATCGCGATCCTCAACGCCAACTACGTCGCGACCCGGCTCGATCCGCATTTCCCGGTGCTGTACCGCAACGCCAAAGGGCGCGTGGCGCATGAATGCATCGTCGACCCGCGGCCGTTGAAGGCAAGGAGCGGCGTCACCGTCGACGACATCGCCAAACGGCTGATCGATTACGGCTTCCATGCCCCGACCATGAGTTTTCCGGTGCCGGGCACGCTGATGATCGAGCCGACCGAGTCCGAATCCAGGGCCGAGCTGGACCGCTTCTGCGACGCCATGATCGCGATACGGCGCGAGATATCCGAGATCGAAAACGGCAGATGGAAGGTCGATGCCTCGCCGCTGCGCCACGCGCCGCACACCGTGCATGACATCGCCGACGACAACTGGAACCGTGCCTATGGCCGCGCGGAAGGCTGCTTCCCGGCAGGCACCTCGCGCACGGATAAATACTGGTCTCCGGTCGGGCGGGTCGACAACGCCTATGGCGACCGCCATCTGGTGTGCTCGTGCCCGCCGATGTCAGACTACGCGCAGGCGGCGGAGTGACGGACCTTATCTGCTGCGGGCAATTCATCGAGCAGGGCAACCACAGCCGGCCGAAGCTGCGGTAGCGCGCTTAAATCCTTCGAAAGCAGACCAAGCCAATCCTGCAGCCCCTGCTCCCGCCAAGCCCGCCAGACCGAGCTTGCGAGTTCGAGCTGTTGCCCGCTATCTTGATCACAGGAAATTGACGCGCGAGCAGACGCGCGTTCGGATCGGGATCGATCCATAAATCGACAGCATCGAACCGATCGCCGACCTCAGATAGCCGATGCCGATTACCTTGTCGGCGATGTCGGCAAACTTCAGACATCCCGCCCCGGAATCACTCGTTGTCAAGATCAGCCGCTTCATCACGTTCGCCACTTCGCCGGCGGAAGCAGCACCGGATCATAACGCCACAGATTATCGTTGGTCAGATGGCTGCCGCCCCACCAGCGGTCGATCGGATTGTGGCGACTGAAATCTTCCCTGTGGGCGAGGATGGCCTTGCCGAAATCGGTGAGCGAAAGCTCGCTGCGTTGATACGCTGTTTGACGATCTCTCAAATTTTCGCGGCTGATCGTGCGCAGCGCCTCGTCGAGACCGCTGATCGCAGGCTTTGGACCGAATGCAAGCCCATCCAGCAGATATCCCAGGTGCCATTGATCGAAAACGCGGGTTTGCCGAAGGCTCTCCAGATGGAAAAGTGCATTCGTGAGCGAATACCCCCTGCCAATCAGTTCAAGCATTCGTATTTCCGTGGCACCAAGCCCCGTCGTCGCAGACGGAAGCTCGTTAAGCAATTCAAGCAAAACTGGCCTGAGCAATGGCAACGCGCTCAGGTCCTTTCCGAGTTCAGCAAAACAGCTTGCCGGCGTCGTCGCGCAATAAGCCTCCCAGGCAGAGTGGGCCGTCGCGAGCTCCTTGTTCGTGACATCGACCAGCGGCGGCCGTTCGTCACCCAATCCACCAGTGGGCACCCCGATCAAATCGAATCTAAGGAGACGCAATTTCAATCTGGCCACCGCGCCCGGATAGGAACGGAAGTAATCGAGCAGCCAGATCAATTGCAATTGAGATTTTGGCCGCGTATCGAACCAGAGTTCGACGGCTTCGTACTGCTGGCAGAATTCGGCCAAGCTGAGATCGCGATAATCCTTGTTTTCGCTTCTGTCCCAGTAACCTGAAAAGTCTGACCAATGGCCTCCGCTGCGCGGGCCGCCACTAGAGGTACGAGAACCAAGATAGGCTGCCAGTTCATCCGGAGATGGCAACGGCTCTCCGACAAATTCGAAATAAGGAAAGATCGCGATATCGGCGAGGTTGGGCTGAAGAAATTCAGGGGTCAAAAAGCAGGTCAGGATCAGCGGCTTCATATGCATTCACTCCCGCTGATCAAAAACGAAACGGGCGCCGAAGACGTCGGCAACTCAACGTCTCCTGCGCCCGCTTCTGTCGAAACTTCGGTCATGCGACCCAAGTTCGTAAAAACTTATTCGTCCGCGGGTTCTTCGCCGTCGGCGTCGCGCTCGGGCGCGCCGGCCAGGATCTGCTCGGCAATCAAGCCGGAGTTCTGCCGGATCGCGGCCTCGATCCTGGCGGTCATGTCGGGATTGGCCTTGAGGAACGCCTTCGCGTTCTCGCGTCCCTGCCCGAGCCGCTGGCTGTCATGGGAGAACCAGGCGCCGGATTTCTCGACAATGCCGGCCTTGACGCCGAGATCGAGGATTTCGCCCATCTTGGAGACGCCCTCGCCATACATGATATCGAATTCGACCTGCTTGAACGGCGGCGCCAGCTTGTTCTTCACCACCTTGACGCGGGTGGTGTTGCCGACCACCTCGTCGCGCTCCTTGATCGCGCCGATGCGGCGAATGTCGAGGCGGACCGAAGCATAGAATTTCAGCGCGTTGCCGCCGGTGGTGGTTTCCGGCGAGCCGTACATCACCCCGATCTTCATCCGGATCTGGTTGATGAAGATCACCATGGTGTTGGACTTGTTGATCGAGGCGGTCAGCTTGCGCAGCGCCTGGCTCATCAGCCGCGCCTGCAGGCCGGGCAGCGCATCGCCCATCTCGCCTTCGAGCTCGGCGCGCGGCACCAGCGCCGCCACCGAATCCACCACCAGCACGTCGACCGCGCCGGAGCGCACCAGCGTGTCGCAGATTTCCAGCGCCTGCTCGCCGGTATCGGGCTGCGAGATCAGGAGTTCGTCGATATTGACGCCGAGCTTGCGGGCATAGACCGGATCGAGCGCGTGCTCGGCATCGATAAAGGCACAGATGCCGCCCTTCTTCTGGCCTTCCGCCACCGTGTGCAGCGCCAGCGTAGTCTTGCCGGAGGATTCCGGCCCGTAAATCTCGACCACCCGTCCCTTCGGCAGGCCGCCGACGCCGAGCGCGATATCGAGCCCGAGCGAGCCCGAGGAAATGGTCTCGACATCCATCGAGCGGTCGTTCTTGCCCAGCCTCATCACCGAGCCCTTGCCGAACTGGCGCTCGATCTGGGAAAGCGCGGCGGACAGGGCCTTGGTCTTGTCCATGGAGGATCCTTCGACGATACGCAGGGCAGTGGCGGACATTGAGTCTTGCTCCTTATGGCGGGGATTCGCGAGCGGGACAAACGGACGGCGAGAATCAGATCAAACGGTCAGCTTCCGGAACCGTGTACCACGTTTGTTCTATGTTCGCAATATGTTCTTTTGGCGCGGGGGGTACTGTCCGTATTTAACCCTCAGTGTCCTAATTCGATTTGTGGTGCGATAGCGCAACAGCTTTAGAGTATCAGACGCACCGGCTCTCATTGTCCCTATTTAGAACAGAATCCGACGGCTTCTCTGGACCATCGGTAAGCGAGGACGCTCCCGATCAATTAACAAAGGAGAGGCTGCCAATGATCAAAATTCTGTCGTGTGCCGCAGTGTTTGGGCTGCTTGTTGCATCATCTTCTAGCGTACTTGCGGGCGGACACGGTGGCGGCGCTTCTCACTTCACTCCAGCATATGCATCCCAAAACTCCGGCAGCGCTCTCACGCCTGTCCAGGGTCGATCTGGCCCCTCCGCCTACGCGCCGGGTCAACAAATGCGTGCCGATATGCCTGTGCCTGCTCATTCTTCAACCGCCCCAGGAAATGGCGCAGCGGTTTATGCCCCCGGCTTTCTGAAATAACCACGCGATTATTCTGTTAAAGTAAAGAGGCCGCCACAGTGGGCGGCCTCTTTCATCCTGCACGACGCTTTGCTTTCCGCAAGAACAGCTGCAGATAGGACTCCAGATCGTCGTAGCTGGCTGCCGACATATTATCTGGGAAAGTCAGCACCACGTCGCCCTCATCCAGCGCAAATACTTCGCGTCGCATTCCCTTCGGAGCTTCATCTAGCGGCAGCACCGGAGGCTTAACTGCGGTGCCCTTCTCTTCAACAATCACTTGATTCATGAGTATGCCCGTCTCGCTATTCTCGACGAACACCCAGTCT
>JAGXAF010000096.1 GCA_018971675.1 Bradyrhizobium sp. | reverse complement strand
CGGCCGAGGCCGCCACCGTAAATCCGGCCACAAGCAGCCCGGCCCCGAAAGCGGTAAAGCGCAGCATTCCTAAAGCCCCCTGCAGCCCAACCAGATACTGGACAGGTTGTGCCACGAAGCTGAGGGGTGCGACAGATAGACATATCCACAGGGTTGAATATTTCCGCAATGTGTTGCGGGAATAGCGCAAGGCCGAGACCCGAGGCCGCCGGCTTGCCCTTTAGGAGGGAACGCCGGAACCCGGCATGCCCCTGGTCTCCGGCCTGTTCACGAAATAAAGCCCGGCAATCACCAGGAGTGCCGCTGCGCCGAACACCGGTGACAATCTGTCATGCATGATGAAATAGCTCGCGACCACGCCGAACAGCGGCGTGATGAAGGTGAAGGCTGACAATTTGCTGGCGGAATAGGTTTTGACCAGCACGAACCAGAACAGGAAGGTCAGCCCGACCACCCAGATTGCCTGATAGGCCAGCAACGACAACGCCAGCGGGCCGGGGAAATGCGTCAAGGTCTCGCCGGAGGTCCACGCCGCGAACGCCAGGATCGGAATCGATATCGCGACCTGATAGGCCAGCGCCTTTTCCGGCGCGGCCTTTGAAAGCGAGGTCGCCTTCACCAGCAACGTGGTCGCCGCCCATAGCGCGCCGCCGCCGACAACCATGAGATCCCCGAGCAGCACTTTGGCATCGACGTCGGCCTGCGGCACGCCGATCGCCAGCGCCACGCCGGCAAAACTAAGCGCGAGCCCGCCCCATTGCGAGACGCGCAACCGCTCGCCGAGAAACCTGTAGGAGCCGAGCGCCACGAAGAACGGCGCGGTGTAGAGAAACACCACCGCCCGCAACGCCGACGTCAGCAGCAGACCCCGATAGATCAGCACGAATTCGACGCCGAACAGCAGGCCCGCGAACAAGCCGGGGATCAGCGTATGGTCACGCTCGAAAAGCCTTATGCCGCGCAGCCAGGCGATCGAAAGCAGCACCGGCAATGCGCCCGCCGAACGGATGGTGGCTTGCAGCAGCGGCGGAACATCGCCCAACGCCAGCTTGACCGCGATCTGGTTGAATCCCCAGCTCACGCACAGCAACAGCATCAGTGCGATGGCGCCCGCGCTGAGCGAACGCCCGGCCGATGGATCGGTTCGACCGGGCGGCACTTGTCCCTGCGGCCGGCTTGACGCCGTATTGCCGGCGGCACGAGCCCGAAAAGCAGGTTTCCGGTGTCTCGAAGACATCATGCCCGGATGATTCACGCGGCCTGGCAGTGCGCGCAGACGCCGGTGATCTCGACCACCGACAGTTTCGGCGTGAAGCCGGTGGAGCGCGCCGCGGCGTTGAGACTTTGCGCGACCGGGGCGGCCGGGATCTCGCCGACCGAACCGCAGCGCTCGCAGATCAGGAACGCCACCATCGCGGCGGCGTCATGGTCGTGCGCGCAGGCGAGATAGGCGTTGCGGCTCTCGATACGATGGACGAGGCCGTTGTCCATCAGGAAATCGAGTGCGCGATAGACCGTGATCGGAGCCGGCCGTGGCATCGACCTGGCGAGTTCGTCGATCACCTCATAGGCGCCGAGCGGCCGGTGGCTGGACAACAGCGCCTGCAGCACCTGACGCCGGATCGGGGTGAACTTCTGCGCCCGCCGCTCGCAGACCTTTTCGGCGTGCAGGATCGCGTCCGCCGCGCATCGGTCGTGATCATGATCGGGGGCCGGAAATGTCGGTTTGACGGCGCTCATACCGGGCAGATGTAGCATTTCGGCCGCCAAACCCAAATCCCGCCGCACCGCTTTCCCTGGAACGGCTCGGTCGAGCCATGTGGTTTCGGCGGGGCAGCCCCCCGTCAAGCTGCCATCAATAAATCATAAGCTAGCTTATTATATTGGAAGCTTACGGAGAAGCCCGCCATGTCCCGCAGTTCCGTCGATACCAACTTCCTGTTTACGCTCGGCGAATTGCAGCGACTGGTGCGGCTTTATGCCGACAAGCAGGCCGCACGCTACGGCATTACCCGCGCGCAATGGGCGGTGCTGGCCAAGATCGAGCGCGCCGAGGGCCTGAAACAAACCGAGCTTGCCGAACAGATGGAAATGCAGCCGATAACGCTGACGCGATTGATCGACAAGCTCTGTGACAATGAGTTGATCGAACGTCGCGACGACGAAACCGACCGGCGCGTCAACCGGCTCTATCTGCGCAAGGCCGCCCGGCCCCTGCTCGGGAAACTCGCGGGGCTCCGCTCCGAACTCACCTCGACGGCGCTCGACGGCATCAACCCGGCCGATGCGCATCGCCTGCTCGCCCAACTCGAATCGATCAAGGAAAACGTGCGCCACGCGATCCAGCATCCCGCCGGCGAAGGGTCCAGGAAAGAACAACGTTATGGCTGAACCGGTTCTCAAATTTCCGCCCGAGCAGAAGGGCGCTCCAGCGAGTCCGGCCGGGAAAAAACGCGCGGCCGAGCCGAGGCGCCGGCTGATGGCCGGCATGCGGCGCTACCGCCGCGTGCTGCTGCTGGTGGTGCTGCCGCTGGTCGCCGCGCTGGCCGGGCTGATCTTCTATCTCAACGGCGGGCGTTACGTGACCACCGACGATGCCTATGTCGGCGCGCAGAAGGTGCTGATCACCCCCGACATCTCCGGCAAGATCAACAAGGTGGTGGTACGCGAAGGCCAGCACGTCAATCAGGGCGACGTGCTGTTCGAGATCGATCCAGTGCCATTCCGCCTCGCCTTGCAACAGGCCAAGGCCGCGGTCGATCAATCCAAAACCACCTACAACAACCTGATCGCCAATATCAAAATCTACGATCAGATGGCAAATCTGATGCAGGAGACCATCGACCTGAAGAAGAAGGATGTCGACCGCAAATCGGCGCTCGCCAAGAACAATTACGGTTCGCAGCTCGATCTCGACAAAGCTTCCGCCGCGGAGGTCACCGCGCGCGCCGAGTGGGCCTTCGTGCAGCAGCAACTTTCCAACGCAAAGACCCAGTTGCTCGGCAATCCCAATCTGCCGCTTGAGGAATTCCCGCCCTATTATCAGGCCCAGGCCGCGCTCGACCAGGCCGAGCGTAATCTCGACCACACCGTGATGCGGGCGCCGATGGAAGGCATCGCGACGCAGGTTGATCAAATTCAGCTCGGCCGTTTCGTGGTCGCCGGCACTCCGGTATTCAGCGTGATCGACGTCGCCAAACCGTGGGTCGATGCAAATTTGAAGGAATCGGACTTCACGTATGTCGCGGTTGGACAAACCGTTGACATCGACGTCGATGCGTTTCCCAACCATGTCTTCAAGGGCACCATCAGTTCGCTGAGCCCCGGCACCGGCGCGCAATTCGCGATCCTGCCGCCGCAGAACGCCACCGGCAATTTCGTCAAGGTGGTGCAGCGCGTGCCGGTGCGGATCCACTTCGACAGCAACGACCGCTATGTTGAGAAGCTGAAAGCCGGGATGAGCGCCTATACCACGATCGACACCGGCCATCGCCGCTCGCTCGCCGGCCTGCTCGGCCTCTCGGCGGCGGCCAACCAGGACTGAGAGCCATGAGCCCGGCCGACGCGCCCATCGCCGTTCCCGGCCTGCGCCGGAACATGGTGACGATTTGCGCGATGACCGCGACCATCATGCAGGCGCTGGACACCACCATCGCCAATGTCGCGCTGCCATATATGCAGGGCACGCTTTCGGCCTCGCAGGACCAGATCAACTGGGTGCTGACGTCCTACATCTGCGCCGCCGCGATCATGACCGCGCCGGTCGGCTGGATCGCCAACCGGTTCGGCCGCAAGCGCATCTTCATCCTGTGTTCGGGCGGCTTCACCCTCGCCTCGGTGCTGTGCGGCCTGGCGCAGGACATCAACCAGATGGTGCTGTTCCGGCTGTTGCAGGGCGTGTTCGGCGCGGCGCTGGTGCCCTTGTCGCAAGCGGTGATGCTCGACTCCTATGCGTTGCATGAACGCGCCAAGGCCATGTCGATCTGGGGGATGGGCGTGATGATGGGACCGATCATGGGTCCGTCGCTCGGCGCATGGCTGACCGAGACCTATTCCTGGCACTGGGTGTTCTTCGTCAATTTGCCGTTCGGCATCATCACCGTGCTCGGCCTCCTGATCTTCATGGACGAGACCAGGAAGGATTTCGAGCTGCGGTTCGACTGGTTCGGCTTTTTGGCGCTGTCGGTCGCCATCGGCTCCCTGCAGATCGCGCTGGATCGCGGCGAACAGCTCGGCTGGCTGAAATCAAACGAAATCCTCGCCGAGTTCATCGTCGCCGGTGTCGGGTTTTATTATTTCCTCGCGCATTCGTTCACGACCACCAAACCGTTCATCCAGTTCGCGATCTTCAAGGACAGGAATTTCCTCTCCGGCTGCGTGTTCATGGTGGTGATGGGCCTCGTGCTGTATTCGACCATGGCGCTGGCCTCGCCCTATCTGCAGAACGTGATCGGCTATCCGATCATCACCGCGGGCGTGCTGCTGGCGAGCCGCGGCTGCGGCACCTTCGTCGCCATGATGCTGGTCGGCCGCCTGATGCGATATATCGAGGCGCGCACGCTGATCATCAGCGGGCTGGGCCTGACCGGCCTTTCGCTGTACTACATGACCGGCTGGACCGACCAGACCGGGGTGCCCGAGATCGTGACCATCTCGATCGTGCAGGGCTTCGGGTTCGGGCTGGTGTTCGTGCCGCTGAGCACGGTGGCGTTCCTGACGCTGCCCGGCCATTTGCGCACCGACGGCACCTCGATGCTGACGCTGTTGCGCAACGTCGCAAGCTCGATCGGCATTTCCATCGTCATCGCGCAATTGACCGAAGGCGGCCGCCGCGACTACGCCATCCTGTCCGAGCATATCAATCCGTTCAATCAGGCGATGCAGATGCCCAACGTGGCCGGCATGATCAATATGAACAGCGATCTCGGCCGTGCGCTGGCCGACGCCATGGTCACCATTCAGGCGCAGATCATCGCGTTTTCGCAGGACTACCAGCTTGTCATGCTGTTCATCCTGGGTTCGATACCGCTCGCGATCATGATCGGATCGAGCAAGGCCGCGCTGCGCCGGCAGGCCGCAGCACCGGAACACGCGGTGATCGACTAGCCGCCTGCCGCAGGTCCCCGCTCGCATGGCGGACACTAGATATCGAAAAACACCGTTTCGTTGTCGCCATGCAGGCGAATGTCGAAACGATAGACGGCGTTGCCGCTGCCGGGCTGGCGCGTTGCGATCAGAGTGGCGCGGCGGTCGGCCGGCACCAGCGCCATCACGGGATCGACGGCGTTGGATGCCTCGTCGCCGAGATAGATCCGCGTATAGAGATGCAGCAGCATGCCGCGCGCGAAGATCGCAAGCAAAAGATGCGGCGCCTGCGGTTTGCCGTCGGGATCGGGCACACTGCCGGGCTTGATGGTGTGGAACGCATAGTCGCCGTTCGGATCGGTGCCGCAGCGGCCAAACCCCTTGAACGATGAATTGGGCAGCGCGCGCCGGTCCTGCGGATCGGAAAACCGTCCCTGCACATCGGCCTGCCAGATCTCCAGCATGCAGTCCGGAACCGGCGCGCCGTCGCCGTCGAACACCCTCCCCTCAATGCGGATGCGTTCGCCTGAGGTATCCGGCGCCACCAGATTGTTGGAGAAGGCATCGTTCCAGTCATAGGCGCCGTTCGGCGTCAGGCCGTACTTGAAAAATGGCCCGACGGTCTGCGACGGGGTCAATCCTTTGTCCTGCACTTACCTTGTCTCCATCGGCGTCGCCTCTCGGCCGCGCAGCACGATATTGAAGCGATAGCACAGCGCCCGGTTCGGCTGGGTATTCTCGAGGTCGAACGAGGACACCATCCGCATCCGCGCCTTCTCGTCCGGCACTGAATTGAAGATCGGATCGAACTCGAACAAAGGATCGCCCGGGAAGTACATCTGCGTTACCAGCCGTGCGACGAAGGCGTGGCCGAAAACCGAGAAATGGATATGAGCCGGGCGCCAGGCGTTGTGGTGGTTGCCCCAGGGATAGGCGCCGGGCTTGATCGTGATGAACCTGTAATAGCCCCGCGGGTCCGACTGCGCCCGCCCCGCGCCGGTGAAATTCGGATCGAGCGGCGCCGGATGCTGGTCGGCCACGTGGATGTAACGGCCGCAGGCATTGGCCTGCCACACCTCGATCAGCGCGTTGGGGACGCCGCGACCGTCCTCATCGAGCACGTGGCCGTGCACGATGATGCGTTCGCCGAGCGGTTCGCCGTTGTGCTGAATCGTCAGATCGTGATCGTTCTCGCGCACCGTTTCATGGCCGTACACCGGCCCAGTCAGTTCCGTCAGCGTATGCCGCATCGGGATCAGCGGTTTCGACGGCGAGCGCTTGATCGTGCTCCTGTAGGCCGGCGACAACCGCGCCGGGTGCGCGGCGAGGCTCGATACGGGATAGGAAAGAGTCATCGGGACCTCCTCGGCAAACCGTCATTCGGGGGCGCGCTCTTGCGCGGACCCCGAATCCATCATCACGACGGGGAGTATGGATTTCGGGCCTGCGCTCCCTGCGTCCCGCAATGACGAAAGACTATTTCAATTCAATTTCTCGATCGCCATCGCGACGCCCTGGCCGACACCGACGCACATGGTGGCAAGCGCGCGCTTACCACCGCGTTTCTCCATGCCGTGCACCGCGGTCAGCGCGAGGCGGGCGCCGCTCATGCCGAGCGGATGGCCGAGCGCGATCGCGCCACCATGCGGGTTGACGAAATCGGCATCGTCCTTGATGCCGAGCTGGCGCAGGCAGGCGATGCCCTGCGAGGCAAAGGCTTCGTTGAGCTCGATCAGGTCGAAATCGCCGATCTTCAACCCGAGCCGCTCCATCAGCTTGCGCGTCGCCGGCACCGGACCGATGCCCATGATGCGCGGCGGCACGGCCGCCGAGGCGATGCCGAGAATCCGCGCCCGCGGCGTCAAGCCGTGCTTTTTCACCGCCGCTTCCGAGGCGAGCACCATCGCGGCCGCGCCGTCATTGACGCCGGATGCGTTGCCGGCGGTGACGGTGCCGGGATTGCGCACGATCGGCTTCAGTTTGGTCAGGCCTTCCAATGTGGTCTGCGGGCGCGGGTGCTCATCCTTGTCGACAGTCACCGGACCGGTCTTGCCGCCGGGCGCCGAGATCGGCGTGATCTCCTCGGCGAAATAGCCCGAAATGATGGCCTTGCCGGCGCGCTGCTGCGAGCGGAGCGCGAACGCATCCTGATCAGCGCGCGAGACCTGGAATTCCTCGGCAACATTCTCGCCGGTCTCGGGCATTGCATCGACGCCATATTGCGCCTTCATCAGCGGATTAATGAAACGCCAGCCGATGGTCGTATCGAAAATATCGGCCGTGCGTGAAAACGCTTCCGGCGCCTTGCCCATCACGAACGGCGCGCGCGTCATCGATTCGACGCCGCCGGCGATCGCGAATTCGATTTCCCCGGCGCGGATCGCGCGTCCCGCCGCGCCGACCGCATCGAGCCCGGAGGCGCACAACCGATTGAGCGTCTGGCCGGGAACCGAGTCCGGCATGCCGGCCAACAACAACGCCATCCGCGCGACATTACGATTGTCCTCGCCGGCCTGGTTGGCGCAACCGAGATAGACTTCATCGACCTGCGACCAGTCGAGATCGGGGTGTCGCGCCATCAGGGCCTTGATCGGGGCCGCCGCCAGATCGTCCGCGCGCACCTTGGCCAGCGCGCCGCCGAAGCGGCCGATCGGCGTCCTCACGGCGTCGCATACAAACACATCACGCATTGAACCTCTCCCTGATGCCGCGCTTTTGTCGGCTTGACGGTTCGAATGATGGCACGTTTCAGGAGCGTCTTGTTTCAGGAGCGCCTTGTTTTTAGAAGCGCCCTGGCGGCAGGTCAATTGATCCCGGCACGGCTGCGGCGCGTTCGCGGAAGGGCCGTCATGCACGGATGGCGTGGGCCGAGGCGATCCACAAGACCAGCGCCGGGAGGGTGGAAAACCCGGATGGCCGCGGCAAAGGAATAGGACCGAGCGGTGAAATTTTGTAGTTTGCAGGACCCATGACGATCCAGCAATCCATCCCCGTGCATCGAGACGATTCCACACCGGCCACGGAAGCATCTTCGCGCGTCACGCCGATGATGGAACAATACCTTGAGATAAAGGCCGCCCATCCCGGACTGTTGCTGTTCTACCGAATGGGCGATTTCTACGAGCTGTTCTTCGAGGACGCCGAAATCGCCTCCAGGACGCTCGGCATCGTGCTGACCAAACGCGGCAAGCATCAAGGCCTCGATATCCCGATGTGCGGCGTTCCCGTGGAGCGGTCAGAGGACTATCTGCATCGGCTGATCACGGCAGGCCACCGCGTCGCGGTGTGCGAGCAGACCGAGGATCCGGCCGCCGCGCGGGCCCGCGGCAACAAGAGCGTGGTGCGTCGCGCCGTGGTGCGGCTGGTGACGCCGGGCACGCTGACCGAAGACACCCTGCTCGACGCCAAGGCCAACAACTATCTGCTGGCGATCGCGCGCGCCCGCGCTTCCGCAGGCGGCGACCGTATCGGGCTCGCCTGGATCGATATCTCGACATCCGAATTCATGGTGACGGAATGCTCGGCCGGGGAGCTGGCGGCGACGCTGTCGCGCATCAATCCCAATGAGATCATCCTCACCGACGCGCTCTATGGCGATGCCGAACTCGGCGCATCGTTGCGCGAATGGCCGGCGGTGACGCCACTGACCCGGGATTATTTCGACAGCGCCACCGCGGAGCGGCGGCTGTGCGACTATTTCGCGGTCGCGACCATGGACGGCCTGTCCGCGATGTCGCGGCTGGAAGCAACCGCCGCCAGTGCGGCCGTCACCTATATCGACCGCACGCAGGTCGGAAAACGCCCGCCGCTGTCGCCGCCGACGCGCGAGGCCGCCGGCACCACCATGGCGATCGACCCCGCCACTCGCGCCAATCTCGAACTGACGCGCACGCTGTCCGGCGAACGGCGCGGATCGCTGCTGGATGCGATCGACTGCACGGTGACGTCGGCCGGATCGCGACTGCTGGCGCAGCGGCTTGCCGCGCCCTTGACCGACAGCGCCCTGATCGCGCGGCGGCTCGATGCGATCGGCACCTTCGTCACCGACACAGCCGCGCGCGAGGATATTCGCGAGGTGCTACGCACCGCGCCGGACATGTCGCGCGCGCTGGCGCGGCTGTCGGTCGGACGCGGCGGCCCGCGAGATCTCGCCGCCTTGCGGGATGGCATCCTCGCCGCCGACCGGGTGCTGGCGCTTTTGGCCCAGCTCGAGTCGCCGCCGCAGGACATTGTTGCGATCATGGCCGCGCTGCGCCAGCCATCGCGCGATCTTGCTTGCGAGTTCGAACGCGCGCTGGCCGAGCAATTGCCGCTGATCAGGCGCGACGGCGGCTTTGTCCGCGAAGGCTATGACCCCGGACTCGACGAGACCCGCAATCTGCGCGACGCCTCGCGGCTGGTCGTTGCCGCGATGCAGGCGCGCTATGCCGATGAGACCGGCATCAAGGGTCTCAAGATCCGCCACAACAACGTGCTCGGTTATTTCGTCGAGGTGACGGCGCAGCACGGCGACAGGATGATGACCGCGCCGCTGAACGCCACCTTCATTCATCGCCAGACCCTGGCGGGCCAGGTCCGCTTCACGACATCGGAGCTCGGCGAGATCGAGGCGCGTATTGCCAGCGCCGGCGATCGCGCACTGGGGCTTGAGCTGGACATTTTCGAGCGGCTCAGCGCCATGGTGACCGTGGCCAGCGACGATTTGCGCGCCGCAGCGCAGGGCTTTGCGCTCCTCGATGTCGCGACCGCGCTGGCAAAACTCGCGATCGACGATAATTATGTGCGGCCCGAGGTCGACACCTCGCTCGGGTTTGCCGTCGAAGGCGGCCGTCATCCCGTGGTCGAGCAGGCGCTCAGGCGCGACGGCCAGCCCTTCATCGCTAATACCTGCGATCTTTCGCCGGGACCGGGACAAGCATCCGGGCAGATCTGGCTGATCACCGGACCGAACATGGCGGGCAAATCGACCTTCCTGCGCCAGAACGCGTTGATCGCGCTGATGGCGCAGATCGGCAGCTTCGTGCCGGCGACGCGGGCGCGCATCGGCATCGTCGACCGGCTGTTCTCAAGGGTCGGCGCCGCCGACGACCTCGCGCGCGGCCGTTCCACTTTCATGGTGGAAATGGTGGAGACCGCCGTGATCCTCAATCAGGCGAGCGAGCGCTCGCTGGTGATTCTGGACGAGATCGGCCGGGGGACTGCGACCTTCGACGGCCTGTCAATTGCATGGGCCGCGATCGAACATCTGCATGAGAGCAACCGTTGCCGGACCCTGTTCGCGACGCACTACCATGAACTCACCGCGCTCTCGGCCAAACTGCCCCGGCTGTTCAATGCCACCGTTCGCGTCAAGGAATGGCAGGGCGACGTGGTGTTCCTGCACGAGGTGCTGCCGGGATCGGCCGATCGTTCCTACGGCATCCAGGTGGCGAAACTCGCGGGCCTTCCGCCATCGGTGATCGGGCGCGCCAAATCGGTGCTGGCGAAACTGGAAGCCCAGGACCGCGGCCAGACCGCGCGTGCCTTGGCCGACGACCTGCCATTGTTCGCGGTGCCCTCCCGCGCCGCCGCTGAAGTTGCGCCGCCCAGCGAAGCGGAACTGCTAATGGAGGCCGTGAAGGCGCTGCATCCCGACGAGATGTCGCCGCGCGAAGCGCTGGAGGCGCTGTATGCGTTGAAGGCAAAGCTGCCGAAGAAATAGATCAAAATCCGAGTCCCCCTCCCCCTCGCGGTGAGGGGCAGGGATGCCTCACATTCTGTGCATCAAAACCGAAACCTTCGGTCCGTTCCGGATGGTCTGATAGACCACGCAATAGCGCTCGGTGAGTTTCAACAGCAGGTCGAGCTTTTCCTGCGGCGCTTCGGTATCGACGTCGAAGCGCAAACGAATCTCGGCGAAGCCGACCGGAGCTTCCTTGTCGACGCCCAGCGTGCCGCGAAAATCCAGATCGCCTTCGGCGGCCACGTTGCCGGCCTTCAACGGGATTTCGAGCGCGGTCGCGACCGATTTCAGCGTGACGCCGGCGCAGGCCACCAGCGCTTCGAGCAGCATGTCGCCGGAGCATAGTTCAAGGCCGGAGCCGCCGGTGGCCGGATGCAGGCCGGCGACCGCCAGCGCCCGGCCGGTTTCGACCTTGCAGGCGATGCCTTCGTTGTCGATCGAGCCCCTGGCCTTCAGGGTGATGACAGCGGACTTCGGATCGGTCTTGTAGCGATCCTTGATCGGGGCCTGCGTGGCGCGGAGCGTGGCGGCGTCCATTGGTGTTCTCCCGGATATCGATCCGCTGCCGGATGTAACGGGTCGCAGCGCCCATGTCACCTTCTGATGTCACCACCACATCGCCTCGCCGGCATTCGATTTTGCCTCGCGATCGGGCACGCTGCGGTCGAGCGAGCGATCGAGCGCCGTCAGCACCCGGCGCTTGAAATTGTCGAACATGGGTGAATTGCGGTCGCGCGGCCGCGCCAGATTGATCGTGATCTCCTCGAACAGGCGGCCCGGCCGCGGCCGCATGACGAACACGCGATCGGCCAGCACCACCGCTTCATCGACGTCATGGGTGACCAGCACCAAGGTGGGCCGGGTATCGGCCCACAGGTCGAGCAAATGATCCTGCAGATCCCGCCGCGTGAACGCATCGAGCGCGGAAAACGGTTCGTCGAGCAGCAACACTTCCGGTTGCGGCACCAGCGCGCGCGCGATCGCCACGCGCTGCGCCTGGCCACCGGACAATTCGCGCGGCCACGCCTCGGCCTTGTCGGCAAGGCCGACCCGCGCCAGCGCCCGCGCGACCTTGTCGCGCCTGACATTTCCAGGCAATTCGGTAATGCCAAAACCAATATTGCCGGCGACGCTGAGCCAGGGCAGCAGCCGCGGCTCCTGGAAGATGATGCCGATTTTCGCATGCGGAGCCGCGATGGAGATGTCATCGAGCGTCACCGTGCCCGATGTAGCGCGGTCGAGACCGGCGACCGCGCGCAGCAAGGTCGATTTGCCGCAGCCGGAGCCGCCGATGATCGCGACGATCTCGCCAAGCTGGATCTCGGCGGAAAACCGCTCCAGCGCGTTGACGCCATTGGGGTAGATCTTGCCGACG
>JAGXAF010000095.1 GCA_018971675.1 Bradyrhizobium sp. | reverse complement strand
GTATAGAAAATGTTCACCTTGTGCTTGTCGATGACGTTCCAGAACCGGGAATTGTCGGGGTAGTTCGGCACGCCTTCGAACATCAGCGTGGTCGCGCCGTTCGCCAGCGGTCCATAGAGGATATAGCTGTGGCCGGTGACCCAGCCGACGTCGGCGGTGCACCAGTAGATATCGCCGTCGTGATAGTCGAACACATATTGGTGCGTCATCGACGCGAACACCAGATAGCCGCCGGTGGTATGCAGCACGCCCTTGGGCTGGCCGGTCGATCCCGACGTGTAGAGGATGAACAGCGGATCTTCCGCGCTCATCGGCTCCGCCGCGCATTCCGTGGTCACCACCGCGGCCGCGTCGTGGTACCAGAAGTCGCGCACCGGGTCCATGTTGACGGGCGCGCCGGTGCGCTTGACCACGACGACCCAGTCGACGCCGCTGGACTTATCGCCCAGCTTGGCGATCGCGGCGTCGACATTGGCCTTGAGCGGCACCTTCTTGCTGCCGCGCAAGCCCTCGTCCGAGGTGATGACGATTCCGGACTGGCAGTCCTTGATGCGCTGGGCGAGGCTGTCGGGCGAGAAGCCCGCGAACACCACCGAGTGGATGGCGCCGATCCGCGCGCAGGCCAGCATCGCATAGGCGGCTTCCGGAATCATCGGCAGGTAGATGGTGACGCGATCGCCCTTCTTGACGTTCCGGTTGCGCAGCACGTTGGCCATCTTGCAGACTTCGTCGTGCAATTGGCGATAGGTGATGTGTTTGGACTCGGCGGGATTGTCGCCTTCCCAGATGATCGCGGTCTGGTCGCCGCGCTTTGCGAGATGGCGGTCGATACAGTTGGCGGCGACGTTGAGCACCCCGTCCTCGAACCATTTGATCGAGATCTTGCCGGGCTCGAACGACCAGTTGTCGATCTTGGTCGGCGCCTTCACCCAGTCGAGGCGCTTGGCCTGTTCGGCCCAGAATCCGGTGGGGTCTTTGACCGAGCGGGCATACATGTCGCGATACTTGGCCTGGTCGACAAAGGCGCGCTTGGCCCATTCCGCTGGGACGTCATAGACATGCTCGGACATTGAAACTCTCCCCACCTCAGGCCGGCAAACGTCGCGGCCGGCCGTGTACATTCTTGCAATGATTATGCGTCGCCGGGCCGGGTCGCGACAAGGCGGAAACCTCTCCGACCTTGGTCGGCGGTGCCCGCGCCATCCGGTCACGGCCGCCCCTGGGAGGCGGCTACAGGATCACTTTCCCGTTTTGCGCTAGCCGGAAAATCAACTCTATCGCGCGAATGAGGGCAGTGAGAGGTATTTAGGAACCGTAATCGACTGATTCGGGACTCGCCAAGCCGGCCGTTACCACCTAAATGGCCTCCCCGGGCCCGATGGCCCGCCCGGAACCTAGCCACAATAAACGGCATTACCGGACGAAACAGGTGAAGAGGGCGTCGAGTGGTCATGACGGATCAGCCGAATTTCGAGGCTACGCGGCCCGTTTCCGCTGACCCTGCCGTGGCACTGGCCCAAGCGCTTGGGCAATTGCCGAAAGAGCCGTCCAAGGAACGGCTCGGCCAGCTTGTCAAAACGCCCGCGGCCAAGCTTCAGCTTGTTGCCAGGACTTCGGTCGAGGAACTGGCCCAGGAACTCGGCCTGACGCTCGGCGACCAGAACGAACTCACCATCCGCCGCATCAAGCGTGGCAAGAGTTATTCATTCATTCGCGCCAATGGGACGCGGATCCGCCATACCGGCACCATCCGGCGCCTGAACCGGATGGCCGTGCCGCCGGCCTACCGGGAAGTCCGCTATTCGCCGGACCCGAACTCGCATCTGCAGGCTGTCGGCCGCGATGCCGCCGGGCGGTTGCAATATCGTTATCACGCCGATTGGGAGAAGGTGCGCGAGCAGCGCAAGGCGCATCGCCTGGCCAAGCTGGTCGCGGCGCTGCCGAAGATCCGGCGTAACGTCAATATGCATCTGGCCGGCGACCAGCCGACGCGGGAGTTCGCGCTGTCGGCGGTGATCGAATTGATCGCCCGTACCGCGATCCGGCCGGGCAACGAGTCCTATGCCCGTCTCAACGGCACCCGCGGCGCCACCACAATGCTGAAGTCCAACGTCACCATCGAGGACGATACCGTCGTGCTGACCTTCAAGGCCAAGGGCGGCAAGGCCACGCGCAAGGAGTGCGATGCCGTCAAGCTGGTGCGCGCGATCGGCATCCTGCGCACCGTGCCCGGCAAGCGCATGTTCCAGTACCGCGACGTTTCCGGCGTCGCCCGCACGGTCTCGACCACGACCGTGAACGGGTTCCTGCGCGAGATCGCCGGCATCAAGATTTCGCTGAAGGACTTCCGCACGCTGATGGCTTGCGCCGTGGTGCTGGAATCGCTGTCGCGGATTACGCCGGCAGCCAGCGCCCGTGGCCGCAAGAAGCAGGTGCTCGACGCGGTCCGCGCCGCGGCGGATGAATTGTCGAACACGCCGGCGATCTGCCGCAAGAGCTACGTTCACGACACCATCGTCACCGCGTTCGAGGACGGCATCCTCGAACGCTTCGCCGCGACCATGAGGGGTTACCGCACGCAGTCCAAGCGCGAGCAGCTTCTGGCGCTGGTGGTGACGGCGGCCGCGGCGTAGCACGCCCTCATGGTAACGAGCGCTCTTTTGGCGCGCGTCACAAGCTGATCAAGCAGGCGAACCCGAGCTGCTCGGGCCGATAAAGCCGATGACCAGGGTTTAGAGGTCCGGCCAAAATGACGATGGTCAAGGAAACCAAATTCTTCCGAAGGCAGGCCGACAAAGCCGAGCGGATGGCTCGTGCCATGACCGATGAAGAGGCTTCGCGAAGCCTGTCGAACCTTGCCCGGGCCTATCGCAGTCAGGCTGATGCGCTGAAAAAATCAAACAAGCAGAAATCGAAAAGAAAAAAGCAGCAAGGCAGGAAAGCAAGGCGCAAGGCAGCGGACAAGCTGGAGATCAGGAAGTCGAAGAAATCCCGGCTTCGGGAATGACGCGCCGCAAGGTCTGCGGGCCTGGCCGTCGCCGCTTCGCATTCAGCGGCGCATACTCATAGATCGCGAAGCCCGCTTTACCCCCGAAAAACCGCGTGAAGGCCGCTGCGCTTTTAAGAGCTCCGGGTAGAGATGTCAGGGCCGATAAGAAACCGTTAATCAAAAAGAGTTCTTACCGGAGAGGTCGACGCCGATTTTAATGACTCTGCCGTGATAGTCGCATCACAGGGCGTGCGGAGAGTCGGGATAAGGGCTCGGCGATGACTATGGATGACACCGCGTCACGGCACAACGCGGTCAGCGGTCTCAACATAGCGGCATTGCGTGTGCATCCACTGCTTGCGATTGTGCTGATTGCTGCGGCAATCCGGCTGCCACTCGCATTCTGGCCGAATACGCATCACAATGACGAGATATTTCAGTACCTGGAGCCCGCCTGGCGCATGCTTGGGCACGAAAGTATCGTGTCCTGGGAGTGGCGCTACGGCATGCGCGGTTGGCTGCTGCCGACGCTAATTGCCGGTCCCGCTGCAATTGGCGATTGGCTCTTGCCCGGTGGGACGGGAGCATTCATCCTGCCGCGGCTGCTCGCTGCTGGAGCGTCGCTTTCGATCGTCGTCTCGGCTTGGATGTTCGGCGCGCGCGTGACTCGAACGCATGCGCTGATTGCAAGTTTCGTCACGGCGGTCTGGTTCGAACTTGTTTATTTCGCGCCACATGTCCTGGGAGAATCGCTCGCAACTGCGGCGTTTTTGCCGGCCGCACTCTTGTTGACGCGCGCCAGCCCCTCGCAACGAGACCTGGCAGGGGCCGGTGCTTTGCTCGCGCTGACGGTCCTGTTTCGCTTCCAATACGCGCCGGCGGTCGCAACGTTCGTGATTGTCGCATCTTGGCGTCACTGGGGCAGGATAGCTCCAATGGCGCTTGGCGGCCTTGCGGCGCTGATGGTGAGCGCCGTCGCCGACGCAACGCACGGTGCGGTGCCGTTTGCATGGCTCGTCATCAATGTTCAGCAAAACCTGCTGCTCAATCGCGCCGCCGATTTCGGCGTAACGCCGGCCATCACCTATGTCGACAGCTTCTGGTTCATGTGGTCGGTCGCAATCGTGCCCCTCGTGCTGTTCATCGCCCGAGGTTGGCGACATGCGCCGGAGTTGGCGTGGGCGGCCTTTGCCAATATCGCGTTCCACAGCATGATCGGTCACAAGGAATACCGGTTCATTTTTCTTTCGGTTGCATTGCTGATCATCGTCGCCGCGCTCGGGTCCGTCGACTGGATCGAGACGTTGCGAACCGCGCCCAAATGGCGTCGATATTCCGTGCCAATGCTCGCTGGTGGCTGGCTGTGCGTTTCCGCCCTTCTGGCCACGACCGGGTTGATGCCAGTCTACTGGATGCGCGGGATTGGAGCGGCGTCGCTTGCATCGACGCTTCGGGCCGACCCTCAGATGTGCGGTCTTGCGCTGTACGATGTGCCTGTGTTCCTGATGCCGGGTCAGAATCGGCTGGCCGGTCGTGCGCCCTTGTACGCGCTCTACGCCGGCGACCCGCTTGCCACAGGCCGTCTGGCCGCTATTGCTCTCAAAGCGTCCCCCGCCTTCAATCGGATCCTCGCGTCTCGCTCGATGGAGCGGGAGCTGCCGCCCGACTTCAGCGAGCGCGGGTGCGAAACTGTAAGCGGTAGGGAGATTTGTACATTCGCGCGAAACGGCGACTGCGATAGCGAAGCTGCGCTATCATTTAAGATCAACGACGTCTTGGCGCGCGCCGGCCTTTGAAACGCCGGAGGGAGCCCGGGGACCTGTCGCTCAGACACCGGCTCACGCCCAGCCGCAAGGAAAACGTTCCCGTTGTGAATCGGAACTTGTATACTCTGCGTCGCGTGCAGGACATCGATGGAGCGAATGATGATCAGGCTGATTTTTCCGATCCTGGCCCTTGCAGCGGCTTTCGCCGCCCCCGCGGCGCGGGCTCAAATGTATGATCCCGACTATCCCGTCTGCATGCACGTCTTTGGCTCGCTGGAGGGCGAGCGGATGGATTGCATTTTCACCTCGATCGCCCAGTGCCGGGCTACGGCCTCCGGCCTGCCGGCGATGTGCCTGATCAATCCGTATTTCGCGGGCCGATCGGTCCGGCGCAGATACTGAAGGCGGCCGGTAAAGCCAGCTTCAATCTTGCATGCAGGCTGGGGAGGGAGAACCGGGCGCTATATCCCACCCATCTTGCAGACCGCCTTCCACTCCTCCGGCGTTACCGGTTGCACTGACAGGCGCGAATATTTCACCAGCGCCATCTCGGCGAATTTTCTGTCGGCCTTGATCGCTGCCATCGTTACCGGCATCTTCAGCGGCTTGTCGGCCTTGATGTCGACGCAGACGAATTTGCCGGTCTTGTCGGTCGGATCGGGATAGGCCTCCTTGATGACCTCCACGACGCCGACGATCTCCTTGCCTTCGTTGGAATGGTAGAAGAAGGCGCGGTCGCCCTTCTTCATCTTCACGAGGTTCTGCCGCGCCGTGAAGTTGCGCACGCCGGTCCAGGCTTCGCCCTTGGCGCCCTTCGCCACCTGCTGGTCCCACGACCAGGCCGCGGGCTCCGATTTCACCAGCCAGTAGTTCATGCCCACCATCCGTTCGTCATGGCCGGACTTGATTCCATTCCGGCCATCCACGTTCTTCTTTGTCAAAGAGTATCAAGACGTGGATGCCCGCGACAAGCCAAAGACGCGCTTCGCGCTTTTGCGCAGGCCGTGACGGGCAGGGGCTCATCCTTCCGCCTTGAACGGCCGCGTCAGCAGGCCTTCGATCGCCGCATCGATGGTGGTCGCGCCGCCGAGGATGGCGGCGACCGCCGACGATACCGGCATGTCGACCTTTTTCGACCGTGCCAGCTCGATCAGCACCGGTGCCGTGAATTCGCCCTCGGCGAGCTTTCCGGAGGGCGGCGGCTCGCCACGGCCAAGCGCGATGCCGAGCGCGAAATTGCGCGACTGCGGATTGGAGCAGCTCAGGATCACGTCGCCCAGCCCCGACAATCCCACCATGGTCTCGGCTCGCGCGCCACAGGCATGGCCGAGTCGAACCAGCTCGCTGAAGCCGCGCGTGGTCAGCGCGGCCAGCGCAGAGGCGCCGAGCTTGCGACCGACGGCAATTCCCGCGGCGATCGCCAGCACGTTCTTGGCCGCGCCTCCGATCTCGACGCCGATGATGTCGGTTGAGTGATAGGGCCGGAAAGTCGCCGACCCCAATGCCTGCACCAGAGCGGCCGCGAGCGGCTCGTCCCTTGCCGCCAGTGTCACCGCGGTCGGAAGCCCGCGCGCGACGTCTTCGGCAAAACCCGGTCCGGACAGCATCGCGGGTGTGGCCTGAGGCGCGGTGGCCGCGATCACCTCGGTCATGAATTGATGCGTGCCGCGCTCGATGCCCTTGGCGCAGGCGATCACGGGCTTCGCCTTGGCGAGACGGGGCGCCAGCGTGGTCATGGCCTCACGAAGATTCTGCGCCGGCGTTGCGATCAGGATGATGTCGCAGGCGGCGGCCTGCGCGATATCGCCGGTTACGTTGATGGCGGCGTCGAGTTTCACGCCGGGCAGTTTCGGATTGGTGCGCGTGGCGGCAATTTTCCTCGCGCTGTCGGCATCGCGCGCGCAGAGCACCACCTCGCGCCCCGCCCGCGCCGCAACGCCCGCCAGCGCCGTGCCCCACGCGCCGGCTCCAATCACGGAAACGGATTTGAACGCGGCCATGACTAGCGCTTCTCTTCTCCCTCGCCCCGCTTTTGCGGGGAGAGGGTCGGGGTGAGGGGCAGCGGCCTTCCGGCGAATGTAGACGTTGAGATGAGCGCACTGCCTCGCCCCTCACCCGGATCGCGAACGGCAATCCGACCTCTCTCCGCAAAGCGGGGCGAGGTAAGCGAGAGCGCGCCACACGGTTGGCCCAACATGCGCATTCTTCAAAACCCCGCTCGCGTGTTTGCAAAACCCGGCGGCGCGGTGGCGTTTTCGTCGAGACGCCAGCGCGCGCGAGGCGGAGCTTCCATCGTATCGATCATGCCAAGCGCCAGCCGCTCGGCGCCGGCCCATGCGATCATCGCGCCATTGTCGGTGCATAATGCGGGCGGCGGAATGATCAGCGTGGTCTCGGCCCTGGAGGCAACCTGCTGCAACGCACCCCGGATCGCCTGATTGGCGGCGACACCGCCGGCAGCGACCAGCGCACGGGGCGGGCCGAACTGCTCGTGGAACATCCGCAAGCCGACGCCGAGCCGGTCGGCGGTCGATTCCAGCACCGCGGCCTGAAAGCCCGCGCAGAGATCGCTGACGTCCTGCGGTTCCAGCGTGCCGAGCCGGCTTGCCTCGTTACGAACCGCGGTCTTCAAACCGGACAGCGAGAAATTGGCGTCCGCACGGCCGAGCATCGGCCGTGGAAACGTAAACCGCTTCGGATCGCCGCCAAGCGCCGCGCGTTCGACCTGGGGTCCCCCCGGATAGGGCAGCGACAGCATCTTCGCCACCTTGTCGAAGGCTTCGCCCATCGCATCGTCGACGGTGGTGCCGAGTCGGACATATTCGCCGACGCCGAGCACGGCGACGATCTGGGTGTGGCCGCCGGAAGCGAGGAACAGGCAATAGGGAAACGCCAGCGCGCAGGTCAGCCGCGGCGTCAGCGCATGCGCCTCGAGATGGTTGACCGCGATCAGCGGCGTCTCGTGCACCATTGCGATCGCCTTCGCGGTGGTCAGGCCGACGATCACCCCGCCGATCAGTCCGGGGCCCGCGGCGGCGGCGACCCCCGACAATTGCGGAAAGCGGAGGCCGGCTTCCTTCATCGCGCTCGCGACAATACCGTCGAGTGCATCGACATGCGCGCGCGCGGCGATCTCCGGCACCACGCCGCCGAAAGGAATATGTTCCTCGGTCTGCGAGCGCACGATGTTGGACAAAATGCGTCCCGACCCGTCGGCGCGGCGTTCGATCACGGCGGCGGCGGTCTCGTCGCAGGTGGTCTCGATGCCCAGCACGAGCATCCATTTGTCGCTGGCCAATTTGAGCCCTTGCACTATCGCCGAAAGCAACGTTTGCGTAGTCTTCGGTAGCATCGCGGGGTCTTGAAGTGCAATCGTCCGTTGCCGCCAGGGCGCCGGGTCCGTTGAGGGTTTGACGCATGGCTGTCCTTGTCACTCGCCCGCAGCCCGACAACGAGGCTACCGCCGCGACCCTGCGCGCGCGCGGGTTCGAGGTTCTGTTGGCGCCGATGCTGCGGTTTGAAGCATTGGCGTTGCAGGACGACGCGGACGCACACTACGGCGCGGTCATCGTCACCAGCGCCAATGCTTTGCGCGGCTTCGAACAGCATCCGGCCGGGCAGCGATTGCTTGAGCTACCGCTGTTCGCGGTCGGCGAGCATACCGCCAGCGCCGCCAGGCGCGCGGGCTTCGACAGGGTCATCTCGGCCAACGGCGACGCGGCCGCCTTGCGCGAGGAGGTGCTGGCCCGGGTCAGGGCGAAGGAACTGAAGAAGACGAGTCCGCTGCTTTATCTGGCCGGCGCCGATCTGGCACGGGATCTCGCCGGCGACCTCGGCGAACGCGGTTTGACCGTTGTTACACAGACCACCTATCGGATGATCCCGGTGTCCGATCTGCCGCGGGAGGTCTCGGACGGCTTTGCCGCCCACCGGATCGAGGCGGTGCTGCATTATTCGCGGCGGAGCGCGCGCGCTTTTTTGGAGGCCGCACGGGCCGCCGGGGTCGAAATATCGGCCTTGGCGATCTTGCAATGCAGCATTTCCGACCCGGTTGCCTCAATCCTCCGCGACGCGGGGGCTACCCAGGTGCTGGTGGCGCGTTCTCCGGACGAAAATGCACTATTGGAGGCATTGACACGTGCTTTGCGACCCTGACTTTACCGCCATCATCAGACCGCGCTAAGAGGGTACGGAGTCTGGCAGTATCCGACCACCCATGAGGGGACATATTCGCGATGGTCGACGAGGGGTCGAAACAGAAGTCCGAAGAGGAGTTGAACGAGGCGGCGGAGATTCCGGCGTCGTCGCCGGATTCCGGCCGTCTCCGGCGCGCGCCGCCAACGATCAGGCTGAGGGCCACCGAAATCTTCAACGAAACCCGAAATACCGGTGATGCCGAGCCGGAAGCGGCGCGGGAGCAAACGTCGGGGGAAGGCGCCACTTCCGCCGAATCCAGGTTCGCCACCGAACCTGAGTCCTCTGACGAATCCACGTCCGGGAAATCCAACCCGGACAAGTCAGCTCCCGAACAAACCACCACTGAGCAATCTCCTGCCGGGAGATATGCGCCCGAGAAGCCGAAAGCCGCGATCTCGCCCTGGGTGATCGCGCCGATCTCCGGCGCTGTGGCGGCGGCGCTTGTGATCGGGGTCGGCTGGATGCTCGGCTGGCCTCCCGTTCGGCCCGCGGAAGCGCCGCAAGCGAACGCGGCGGCTGTCGATGCGCTTGCCGGGCGCGTCGGAGGCATCGAAGCCAGGCTAGCCAAGCCAATGGGAGATCCCGCCGAGGCCGCACGCATCGCCGCGCTGGAAAAATCGCTCGCCTCGCTGCGCGAGCAGTCGGAGAAGCTTGCGACCCAAGTGGATAGCGTCAAACAGGTGGATAGCGCCAAATCGGCGCCAGGCGAGGAGGCGGCGGCACCCGCGGTCGACCTGTCGGCGATCACTGAACGCCTCAATGCGCTCGAGAGCGCCAGCCGCGGCCAAGCCGAGATTGCCAAACCCGACGATACGACGCTGCGTCGCGTCGTGGCCGCCTCGCTGCTCGATCTTTCGGTGCGACAAGGCGATCCTTTCGAAGCCACGCTGGCGGCGGCGAAGGCGCTGGCGCCTGACGCGGACGCCCTGAAGCCGCTTGAGGGCTTTGCCTCGACAGGCGTGCCGACGGTCGCACATCTGAACCGCGAACTCCTGACGCTGGTGCCGAAATTATCGCCGCCGGCTCCGGAGAACGCCGCCGCTTCGAACCTGGTCGATCGGTTGCAGGCCGGCGCGCAGAAGCTGGTCCGCATCCAGCGCACCGATGCCACCGGCACCGATCGCGGCGCCATTGTCGCTCGGGTGACCGCAGCGGCGCTGCACAATGATTTCAACGAGGCGCGCCGCGAGTTGAACACGCTTGCTCCGGCCGATCGCGCCCCAGCTCAATCCTGGATCGACAAGGCCGATGCGCGCGACGCCGCACTTGCCGCGTCGCGCCAGTTCGCGGCGGACGCCATGACGGCGTTCGCCAAACCCACGCCATAGGCTTTCGATGATCCGGATCATTTTGTTTCTGTTGTTGATCGCGGCTGCGGCCGTGGGGGCGACATGGGTTGCCAACCAGCCCGGCGATGTCGTGTTGTCCTGGGCCGGCTGGCGGGCCTCGATGACGTTGCCGGTTTTCGCGCTGTTGCTTGGCATCACGATCGTCGGTGCGCTGTTGGTGTGGACGATTTTGCGCGGGCTGTGGCTCATGCCCGGGCAGGTCCGCCGCCGCCGCCGCGAACGCCGCGCGGCGCGTGGCCGGCATGCCATCACGCAGGGCCTGCTCGCCATCGGCCACGGCGATCCCGCTTCGGCACGCGCTCATGCCATCGTGGCGCGACGCCACGCCGCACAGGATCCGCTCTCGCTGTTGCTGCACGCGCAATCGGCGCAGCTTAGCGGCGACCGCGCCGGCGCGCAGCGCGCCTTCCGCGCCATGACCGAGCGCGAGGACACCAAACTGCTCGGCCTGCGCGGCCTGTTCATCGAAGCCCAGCGCGCCGATGATCCCGCCTCCGCGGTGATGATCGCGGAAGAAGCCCTGAAACTGACGCCATCGTCGACCTGGGCGTCGCATGCGATGTTGGGATTTCGTTGCGCCCAGAATGACTGGAGCGGCGCATTGGCGATCCTCGATACCAATTTCTCGGCGGGGCTGATCGACAAATTCACGTTCCGGCGTCAGCGCGGCGTGTTGCTGACGGCGCGCGCGCTGGAACTGGAGCATGTCGACCGCGATCAGTCGCGCGACAGCGTGATGGAAGCGATCAAACTCGCGCCGACCCTGGTGCCGGCCGCTGTGCTCGCCAGCAAATATGAGAGCGAGGCCAACCGGGTCAAGCGCGCGATGCGCATCGTCGAGACGGCGTGGCTTGCGCAGCCGCATCCCGATCTCGCGGATGCCTATGCGCATGTGAAGCTTGGCGATGCCGCGCGGCAGCGGCTGGTGCGGATCGAAGCGCTGGCCGCGAAAGCGCCGGGCCATCTCGAAAGCGCGCTTGCGATCGCGCGTGCCGCGATCGACACCACCGAATATGCGCGCGCCCGTCAGGTGCTGGAGCCGTTCATCGCGGCCCCGACCCAGCGGGTGGCGATGTTGATGGCGGAGATCGAGCGCACCGAGCACGGCGATACCGGCAAGGCGCGGGCCTGGACCTTGCGCGCGGTGCGCGCGTTGCACGATCCGGCCTGGACCGCGGACGGCTACGTTTCGGCGACCTGGCGGCCGGTGTCGCCGGTCACCGGCCGGCTCGATGCGTTTCAGTGGCAGACGCCGGTCGCGGCCTTGCCGTCCGACAAGAACGCTGCGATCGAACCCGCATTGTTCGAGGAGGAGGTGCCGGAGCCGCCCCGCGATGCGCCCACAAGATTGGCCGCCGAATCGTCCGTCAAGCAGCCGGATACGGCCTCGGCCGCGCCGGCCCCGACCGAGCCTGTTGCCGGGGCCGCGCAGGACGACGCTGCGCCGGGGACGGCAGGCGCCGAACCATCGCCGGGCACAGTTCCTGCGCCGCAATCTTCCTCCGACGAGGCGCCCGCGGCGGCGTCCTTGTCCCGCGCGCGGCAAGACGCTGTCGAAAGCGACCCTGCCAAAACCACGCGATCAGACATCCCGCCGGTGACCCCGATCGTGCGGGCGCCCGATGATCCCGGCGTCGATGACGAGAGCGCAAACGATGAATTCACCCCGCCAGACACTTCGCCGCCTCCCCAGCCTGGCGGCTGGCGCGGGTTTTTGTCTCGCTAGAGCGTTTTCGAGCGAAGCATGCCCTCGGACTTGATCCGGGGGTGGATACCGGTTCGCGTAAAGAAATGCGTCAAAACAAGAATCTGGAGCCCCGTTCCGATTCCATCGGAACGAAAAAGGCTCTGAGGGTTGGAGTCCGATCGGTTCCGATGCGATGGTCGGAGCCAA
>JAGXAF010000094.1 GCA_018971675.1 Bradyrhizobium sp. | reverse complement strand
TTCGGGCGGGCGGTTCGGATCAGCAGACAATACCATCCATTCCGATAGTTCTATCGCCGGGACTGGCGGTTCCCTGCGAGATAAACGCTCAGCTTCTAGCCAGACGGGTCCGTCCTCGTCGTGGTTATCGTGGCGGACTGAAGGAAGGCCCTGCGTGTCTATCTTAGTCACCGCAAATGTTGAGCCGTCGGGGAGACGATATTCGGACAATCGAAAGGCCACACGCTCATCGAGTCGTACAACCTGCTCAACATAATCGAGCAATCCCACCAATTTTTGCCGTGCATCCGCCATGCTTTCTCGCCCCCGCGCAATCGACCAACATCACACCGCGCAACTGCGCAATATGCAACTGTCAGTATTTTGCTGCTGCAGTAGAGATTTTTTCTTGTAAGGCATTGAGAAAGTGGATTAATTCTGCCACCCCCTGTCTCAGTTCTCGTGAAATATCGACGAAAGGTTCATTCCCCGCACGTCGTGTGTCCGCCAAGCGCCTTATCGGCGTGTGAGACGTTGAAACAATCTGAACTTTCTAGTCTTGCAATATGCGCTCACCTCCTCGCCGAATTCGGCGCTGACGGCGTAACGTGTTAAGTCACTTATCTTCTTGCGCCCGACGCACCGTAGCCGCATCCGGCGATGGCGGTTCCGCGCTCTTGAACGACGCGAATGAACGAGGCCGCCGATTCCGTCGGCGGCCTCGTCCATTACGCCTAAGCGTATCGCGTCGGCGGCGGGTCGGTGTTGCGCAGGTCCAGTTGAGCGTTGTAGTCCATATGGATGTCGGACCATTTGATTCTTCCGCCCGACACGATTTCCAGTTCGTCGTCCGAAAGCCGGCCGGTTTCGTTTTCGAGGTCGTTCATGTCTGCCTCCTGTTGCGGGCAAGATGGATGTCAGCACCGCCTTGCGTCCTGAAAGACTAGGCCGGCGGCAGGCACCGCACCGTGACGTGAATCACATCGTCTCAGGCAAGCAGGGCAGCGCGAGCGAGGATGCGCTAAGGCGCGTGGCAGAGATTTCGGGAAATAAAGCGTTTTCGAGCGAAGCATGCCCTCGGACCTGGTCCGTGGGCGGATTCCGGTTCGCGTGTGGGAAACGCGCGTCAAAACAATCCAGAGTCCGTTCCGATTTCGTCGGAACGGAAAAGGCTCCAGGCGGCGATCAACCGCCGGCGTTTTCGCTGGCGCCGAAGTTCACGTCTTCGAGCAACGACGACGATACCGAGGGAACCTGCTCGCCTTCGGACGAGCGCGCGATCGCGGCGCGGGTGTTGTTGAAGGCGGCCTCGATGCCGGTTTTGCCGCTGAGGTTGTTGAGCAGCTCTGTCATCAGCACGCTGTCCCGGCCCCTGGAGTCGTCGGCGACCTGCCCCGGCGCCGCCGACGACAGGATCAGCGCATTGTCGGGCGCGCTGATCGGCGCAAGGCCGTGGGAGAACGCGCGGAAGCGGCGTTCATACGGGTTGCGGCGCGAAGCGTCGATCACCACGAGCTTGGCGCGGGCGCCCTGCTCCTTCATCAGGTCGAGCACGGATTCGATGCTGACGCCCTGGCGGCGAACGTCGACTTCCCGCCAGATCGCGGCATCGACCGGGATCATGTAGCTCTCGCGGCCGGCCTGCACGCCGTAGCCGCCGAAGAACAGCATCACCGTTGAGTTGGGGCGGATCCGGGATTTCAGCCGGGCCACCGCGCGGGTCATGTCGTCGCGGCTGGCGTCTTCCACCACGTCGACCTCAAAACCGTCGCGGCGCAGCGCCGCGGTCAGCGCCCGGGCATCGTTGATCGGTTGGGTCAAGGGCGCCGAGGCGTCGGGATAGTGGCTGTTGCCGATCACCAATGCGAACCGCGAGGCGTGGCTGGTGACGACACTGTCCTGCTCGGTGGCAATCGCCTTCGCCACATCGAGTGCCCGCTTGTTCAGCGCCGCATGGGCACCGATCGCCAGCGACGCCATGCCAGCCAAAGCCGCGGCGACGGTGATCGAACGGCGGGAAAGGCGAAGCTGGGGTACATGCATCACGGTTCAGTCCTGGTCGTCGCCACAGGCACGCGGCTTGGTCGTGCCAAAGCCAGCCGGGGTTTGGGGGATTGGCGGACGTATTGAGGTCCGAATGCGCTCGATTTGCGGCACTGCAATAAACGTCCTTTTAACCTATCCAGACTTTCCCGGCAACGTCGCCACAGCCCCCGAATAGGGCCATGCAGCCAGCGCCCGGCTGGCGCTTTCGGCCGGCATAGGACCCGGTTTCAGTTAATAATTTTCCTCAAACTGTTCGGGACGACCGTGACCCGCTTCACATTCGCGTTTTAGAACTATTCACCCAGCTTTTCAGGTACTTGCGGGTAGACTAAAGGACGGCTGGCGGTCGCGGGAGAGGTTTGGCGGACCCGTGCGAGGCCCTTGTCCTGAGTTCCACGCGGAAAAGACATCAAATGAATTTTCACCACATCGCCGGAGCCGCCTGCCGCGCGCTGATGGCCCGGAAGGACGGTCCGTCGCTCTACGATGTCTGCGATCCGGTCCTCTCGAAATATGACGGTGGCGACCATCATATCGGCAAGTTCTATCGCACCGCACTCGGCAATCCGGCGCTGCGGCCGCTGCTGCGGCGGACGGGGCTGGCGGAGCTGCGCGACGGTGAACGGCTCGCGGGGCTGCAGCAGGCGCTGATCCGGGCCCGCGATGACGCCGCGCCGGATTGGGACGCGATCGGCCGGCCGGTGGCGGCGCTGCTCGACAGTATCGCGTTGAAGCACCCGAACCCGCCCGCAGCGCCGGCTGCCGGGCGCATGCCTGAGATCGCAGAGATCGAGGCCGCGATCCGCACCTGCGGCGCGCATCTGTTGCGTTCGTACAGCCGCAGCGGCTTCATCCCGACCTATGCCGCCTTCAACCTGATCGGCGATCCCGATTGCGGCGGCCGCGAACTATTGATGGCGCTGAAGGGCCTCGATGCCCGCGGCTACAAGAACTCGACGCTGCTGTTCAACCTGGCGCGGGTATTCATCGCGCGCTCACCGGCGCGGGCGCTGATCAACCCGCCGTGGCGCGGCGTCGCCGAGCCGATGTGGGAACCGGTGCAGATCCGGCATCGCTCGGCCTATTACGACGCGTTCTTCACCGAAGCGCTGTTGAGCTTCATCGAAACCGGGCTTGCCTCCGCGGACCAGGCCAATGCCGCGCGCCGCGCCATCGCTGACCTGGTCGAGTTCTGCGTCGTCACCAGCAAGGAAGAGGTCCGTGCCCGCGATGGCGCGCCGTTCCACGTCATCACCGCGCTGCCGCCGGCGCCGCATCCGCGCTTCAGCCGGTTCTTCGCGCAAATCAAGCAGGATCTCGGCTTCGGCATCTATGTGCCGGATTGCGACACCACGGCCTGTTCGTTCTCCGCCGCCACCCAGGCCGGCTCGACCGACCCGATCCTCGAGCAGCCGCTCATCGACTTCTATGCCGGTTATCAGGTCGGCGGCGGCAGCAACGAGCCGCGTGTGACCGTGCCGCTCAACAACAACATCGACTATGACGGCGGCATCGTGACCTGGATTGACAACCTCGCGGGCGAGCGCCCCTTCGGCAACGACCTCGATCCGACGCTCAATCTCGATGTCCTCGAAGTCAGCTTCCGTAACCTGGCGCGCTGGAAGGTGATAGAGACGCCGCAGCGGCTCACCACGGTGCAACGCATCATCGGTTTCCAGAAGCGGCTGGCGCTATCGGGCGCGTTCAGAAACCCGCGCTCGCATATCTATTATTTGCCGGAGCTCTATTGCGCCTATTTCGGCCGCTGCTACGCGGCGTTTATGGCGTTGCCGCCCACGGCGCAGCGCACGATCGATCCCGACGGCGCGTTCGATCTGATCCGCCGCAACGTGCTCGCCTATGTCGAGGATGAATTGATCGCAGCCGAGATCAACGCCTTCGACGCGGCGCTGGCGCTGATCGCGCTCGGTCATCTCGGCGCTTCGGCGGCGAGCTTCACACCGGCCCTGCAATGCATCATCCGCCAGCTCGGCGAGGGCGGACGGCGCGGCCCGTTCAAGGCCTATGAATGGAACAAGATGAAGACCCCGACGCGCATCCTGGTCGGCGGCCCCGAGGTTACGTCCGCGTTCGTGCTGATGGGACTGGCGCTGGCCCGTCGCGCGTTAACCGGGCGCAACTAACTACCCGTTTCTCGCGTTAAGTTGACAGCCTTGGCGTGCGGCTGGCGCTGGTGCGCCGACCCAATCCGCATCACAATTTGGTTCGCTCGATCAACCGCGTCATGTTCTGACCTTACTGAAGGCGGCCTTTTTTGCATGTTGATGAAATTCCTGCTTGCAATCGCGTTGTTGCTGCTGCCGTCGATGGCGGAAGCTACCGACATCACCGGCGTTCCCAAGATCCGAAACGGTGACCAGATCATGATCGGCAACTCCCGGATCAGACTCGGCGGCATCGATGCGCCGTCGGTCGACCAGTTGTGCCTCAACAACACCGGCGAGCGATGGACCTGCGGAGTCGCCGCGCGTGACGCCCTGATGCATCACACCGACAAGAAGAGCTGGACCTGCCACGTCGTGCGGACCGACCCGCACGGCCGCAATGTCGCGCGGTGCAATGTCGACGGCGAGGACATCCAGAAATGGCTGGTGGCGAGCGGATGGGCGCTGTCCTATGCGCGGTTTTCACATGATTACGACGCCGACCAAAAAGCGGCACGCGAAGCCAAGGCCGGGATGTGGCAGGGCGCCTTCATCGCGCCGTGGGACTGGCGCATCCGCAACAAGAAGACGACGATCCTGGGCGCCACCAAGCCGCCGCCGAACGCACGCGCAATTCTGCTGGCGTCGGCGTCCGGGGCGGTCGCGCCCTCGCCCGACTGCACCATCAAGGGCAATATCAACGGTGCCGGCGAATGCATCTATCATACGCGCAAAAGCCGCTGGTATGCGCAGATCAAGATGCAGATCAGCAAGGGCACCCGCTGGTTCTGCTCGGTCGAGGAAGCCGAACAGGCCGGCTGCCGCGAAACCCGGCGATAGATGCTTTTCTTGTCGCGCGCGCCCGCGTAAAACGCTTTTCGAAATCGCGACGGCCCGCTCCTGCCACGGCAGCCTCGCAGGCCATCCCCAAGGAAATCAACAATGACAGTTCGTGCCGGCCGGGAATTTCTGGCCATCCCCGGCCCCACCAACATGCCCGACGAAGTGCTGCGCGCGATGCATCGCCCCGCGCTCGATATCTATTCCGACGAGATGGTGGAACTGACCGACAGTCTGCTGTGCGACCTCGGCGAGTTGTTCGCGACCAAAGGCCGCTGCTACATCCACATCGCCAACGGCCATGGCGCCTGGGAAGGCGTGCTCAGCAATGTGCTGTCGCGGGGCGACAAGGTGCTGGTGCTGGAAAGCGGCCGCTTCGCGATCGGCTGGGGCGATACCGCGGCCGCGATGGGCGCCGAGGTCGAAGTGCTGAAGGGCGACTGGCGTCGCGCCGTCCGGCCCGCCGAGGTCGAGGCGCGGCTGCGGCAGGACAGGAATCATGAGATCAAGGCGATCCTTGCGGTGCAGGTCGATACCGCCTCGGGCGCCTTCAACGACATCGAGGCGATCGGCAAGGCCATCAGGGCGGCCGGCCATCCGGCTCTGTTCATGGTCGATGCCGTGGCCTCGCTCGGCTGCATGCCGTTCGAGATGGATGCCTGGGGCATCGACGTCGCGATGTCCGGATCGCAAAAGGGCCTGATGACACCGCCGGGCCTGGGCTTTGTTGCCGCCAACGACCGTGCGCGCGAGGTGCACAAGACGGCGGATCTGCGCACGCCTTATTGGGACTGGACCGAGCGCGAGGGCCTCGAGCATTACCGCAAATATGCCGGCACGGCGCCGGTGCATCTGTTGTTCGCGCTGCGCCAGGCGATCGACATGCTGTTCGACGAGAAGCTCGAAAACGCGTTCCTGCGTCATCGGCTGCTGGCCGAAGCGGTGCGCCGGGCGGTCGCCGTCTGGGGCGAAGGCCAGGTGCTGGGCTTCAATATCACTGAGCCATCCGAGCGTTCGAATACGGTGACGGCCGTGGTCATGAACGGCGGTCACGATCCCGGGGCGCTGCACAGATATTGCAAGGAAAAATGCGGCGTGGTGCTGGGAACCGGAATCGGCGAGTTGCAGGGTCAGGGGTTCCGGATCGCCCATATGGGCCATATCAACGCGCCGATGATCCTGGGCACACTCGGCGTCATCGAGGTAGGCCTGGGCGCACTCGACATCCCGCATGGCGGAGGCGGCACCAGGGCCGCGATCGACTGGCTCGCCGAAACCGTAAGCGCATAAGGCCATTGTACAGGCCCGAACGAGGACCCAAGTGACACAATCCACACGCAACAAGCCTTTTGCGGCGCCGGTCGCACCGCGCCGTCCGCACTCCTTCACGCTGCACGGCATCACGGTGAGCGACGATTATGCCTGGCTGAAGGATGATAACTGGCAGGAGGTGCTGCGCGACCCGTCGATCCTCGACAAGGATATTCGCAACTATCTCGAAGCCGAAAACGATTACACCGACAGCCTGCTCGGCCACACCGAAGCCCTGCAAAAGACGCTGATCAAGGAGATGCGCGGGCGGATCAAGGAAGACGATTCCAGCGTGCCCTCGCCCGATGGCCCCTTCGCCTATTTCCGCAAATTCCGCGAAGGCGGCCAGCATGAATTGTTCAGCCGCATGCCGCGCGACGGCGGCGATACCGAAACCATTCTCGATGGCGACCAACTCGCGGCCGACCATGAATATTTCAGGTTCGGCGGCGCGCGGCATTCACCCGACCACAGGCTCGAGGCCTGGAGCGCCGACATCAAAGGCTCGGAATATTTTACGATCCGGGTGCGCGACTGGACCACCGGCAAGGATTACGATGATCTCGTCGAGGACACCGACGGCGGGGTGGTGTGGAGCAAGGACTCCACCCACTTCTTCTACGTCAAGCTGGACGACAATCACCGCCCGATGCAGGTCTGGCGTCATCGGCTGGGCACACGGCAGGCGGATGACATCCTGACCTACCAGGAGCAGGATTCCGGCTGGTTCACCCATCTCCATGAAAGCACCAGCGGCCGTTTCTGCGTCATCGCCGGCGGCGATCACGATACGTCCGAGCAACGGATCATCGATCTCGCCAATATCGATGCGCCGCCGCGGCTGATCGCCGCGCGCGAGGTCGGCGTGCAATACTCGATCGCCGACCGCGGCGATGAGCTGTTCATCCTGACCAATGCTGACGCCGCGATCGACTTCAAGATCGTCACCGCACCGCTGGCGTCACCCGGGCGTGCCAGCTGGCGCGACCTGATAGCCTATCGCGCCGGCGTCTATGTGATGGATATCGAGCTCTATAGCGGCCATCTGGTGCGGCTGGAGCGCGCCAATGCGCTGCCCGCCATCATCATCCGCGATCTCAATACGTCCGAGGAACACGCCATCGCCTTCGACGAGGCCGCCTATTCGCTCAGCACCATCGGCGGCTATGAATTCGATACCACGAACCTGCGCTTCTCCTATTCATCGATGACGACGCCGTCGGAAGTGTACGACTACGACATGGCGAGCCGGACGCGCGTCCTGCGCAAGCGCCAGGAAATCCCCTCCGGCCACAATCCGGCCGACTATGTCACCACCCGCATCATGGCGAAATCGCATGACGGCGCCGAGGTGCCGGTGTCGATCCTGCATCGCAAGGATCTCGAACGCGATGGCAACGCGCCGCTGTTGCTGTATGGCTACGGCTCCTACGGGATGGCGATGCCGGCCTCGTTCGCCGCCAACCGGCTGTCGCTGGTCGATCGCGGCTTTGTTTACGCGATCGCGCATATCCGAGGCGGCTCGGACAAGGGCTGGAACTGGTATCTCGACGGCAAGCGCCGGAAGAAGACCAACACGTTCGACGATTTCGCGGCTTCCGCGCGCGCGCTGATCGAAGCCAGCTACACCAGCGCCAAACGCATCGTCGGTCACGGCGGCAGCGCCGGCGGCATGCTGATGGGCGCGGTCGCCAATCGCGCCGGCGAATTGTTCGCCGGCATCGTCGCCGAGGTGCCGTTCGTCGACGTGCTCAACACCATGCTCGACCACAGCCTGCCGCTGACGCCGCCAGAATGGCCGGAATGGGGAAATCCGACCGAGAGCGCCGAGGACTTTGCGACCATCCTGTCCTATTCCCCCTACGACAATGTCGCCGCGCGCGATTATCCGGCGATTCTCGCGATGGGCGGTCTGACCGATCCGCGCGTCACCTACTGGGAGCCGGCGAAATGGATCGCCCGGCTGCGCGCCACCATGACCTCGGGCGGTCCGGTGTTGCTGCGCACGAACATGGGCGCCGGCCATGGCGGCGCCTCCGGCCGCTTCGACCGCCTCGACGAAGTCGCGATCGCCTACGCCTTCGCCTTGTGGGCGGTCGGATTGGCGGACGAAAGCCGCGCTTGACGCCTTTCCGGGGGTTATTAGCGGCCCATCACGGCTTCGGGGGCCGCAGCACCCGGGCCTTTCTTTTTGTTCTTTCCCTGCAGGAACTGGACATCGATCTCAGCGCCATTGACGCGAGCCAGTTCGCAGCGACGATAGGCGAGGCCGGTCGATGAGAGCAGCAGGAAGAATTCCTTGAGGTTGAGGCCCTGGATCGAGCCTTCGACCGTCAGGATGGCGTCGTTGTCCGATATCGCGTTGAGTGTGCAGTCGCGCCGCCATGTGCCGTCGATGCCCATGATGCAGACGCTGAATCCACGGGTGAACGTTACCCGTTCCGGTCCCTTGCTTTCCTCTGACATGGTCACATACCCGCGATTGCAGCGACCTTCGGCGCCGTCACCCTCGGCTTCCGCGACCTGGAAATCGAACCCTTCCAGGATCGGCCGTGCCATTTTGCGGATGAAGCTTGAATCGTCCACCCCCGGACATGTTCTCATTTTAACTTCTATCTCTTTATTTCGTCATCTCCTTGGAAACACTTGCGTCGCCATTCGCTGGATCGCCCCGGCCGTTGCTCTCTGAGCCCAAAAATCAGGCCGCGATATTGCCGACCGGCGAGAACGCCAGGTCGAGACTCTCCGCGACCGCCTTGTTGGTCAGCCGACCGCGATAGACATTCAGGCCGGCTTGCAAATGCGGACTACCGATCACAGCGGCCATGCCCCGGCTTGCCAAAGCCAACCCGAACGGCAGCGTCGCATGGTTCAGCGCCTGGCTTGACGTCAGCGGCACCGCCCCGGGCATGTTCGTCACGCAGTAATGAATGACACCGTCCACGACATAGGTCGGGTCGGCGTGGGTGGTCGGGTGCGAGGTCTCGAAGCAGCCGCCCTGATCGATCGCAACGTCGACCATGACCGAACCCTTGCGCATCGAGCCGAGCATGTCGCGCCGGACCAGCTTCGGCGCGCGCGCCCCCGGAACCAGCACGGCCCCGATCACCACGTCAGCGGCGAACACTTCATCCTCGACGGCTTCGAGGGTCGAGAACCGGGTGCGAACGCGACCTTCGAACAGTTCATCCAACTGCTGCAGCCGCGGCAGCGAGCGGTCGAGGATCGTGACCTCCGCGCCAAGACCCACCGCCATCCGCGCGGCCTGCGTGCCGACCACGCCTCCGCCGATCACCACGATGCGGGCCGGCTGAACTCCGGGAACGCCGCCGATCAGCAGGCCCCGGCCGCCATTGTGCCGTTGCAGCGCGGCCCCGGCCGCCTCGATCGACAGCCGGCCCGCGACTTCGCTCATCGGCGCCAGCAAAGGCAGGCCGCCATGTTCGTCGGTCACCGTCTCATAGGCGATCGCGGTACAGCCGGACTTGATCAGTCCTTTCGTCTGTTCCGGATCCGCCGCCAGATGCAGATAGGTGAAGAGAATCTGGTCCACACGTAGTTGAACCCATTCGACCGGCTGGGGCTCCTTGACCTTGACGATCATCTCGCTCGAGGAAAATACCTCGCGCGCGGTGCCGACGATGGTCGCGCCAGCCTTGCGGTAGCTGTCGTCGGAAGCGCCGATGCCCTCGCCCGCGCCTGTCTCCACCGCCACGCCATGCCCGGCAGCGACATATTCCCGAACCGCGCCCGGCGTCAGGCCGACGCGATACTCATGTGGCTTGATTTCCCTGGGGACTCCGATGCGCATGGCTGATTCCGATCATCCGCCGAACAGGCGTCGAACCATGTTCGACGCCGTTCGCAAGAATTAAGGGAATCTATGTATTCAGGCCGCGCGCGCCAGTGTGAATGATCGTCCCGACGTGCTCGCCGCGCAGCGCGGCGGTGAGCCGCCCCGGCACCAGCCCGTTAACGATCTGCACCCGCTCGATGTGGCGCGCGTTTGCCATGACCTCGACGAACGCCGTGTCGACCGGCAGCGTGGTCTTGAACTTGGCAAGGTCGGCGGCGCTGGTCTCGCGCAGCAACTGCGCCTTTTTTCCGTCGGCGCCATTGGGATCGGCGGTATATACCCCGTCCACGTCCTCCACGATCGTGAGGCCAGCCGCCCCGAGCGCGTCGGCGAGCAGAAACGCGCCCGTGTCGGCCCGGTGAGGCGGGATGCGGGAGCCCGGGAATTCGTGGTGGTGATAGGGAGGAAAGCCACTCCCTACAACCGCGCGGGCCGCCGAGAGGTGAATCGCCAGTTGGTCGGCGACCGTCGGATGCTCGATGTAGGAGACACCCTCCGGGGCAAGCAGCGCCGCCAGAATGTGGCCATTCTGGCCGGCCTCGCTGGCGGCGAGCGGCGCGAGCGACCCGACCGGCAGGCCGAGATCGAGGCCGACGCCATAGACGTGGCGGGCGCGGATGCCGGCGCCGGTCAGGATCAGCAGACGGTGCTCGGGCAGGAGTTTTCGCAGTTCGTCCACGATCGGGAGGATCGCGTCCCGGCCGCGATCCATGATGGAACGGCCGCCGATTTTCACCACTTGCAACCAGGGCAGGAGCCGGATCGGTCGCTTGCCGGCAACGGGGCTGGTGAGTTCGTTGTCGAGCAGGGTCTGGCGCGCGAGCGGCGAGAGGACGTGCTTGATGTCGTTGGTCTTGGTGTCCATGGCGATGTTCTCTCAGCTCGCGGTGATGATGGTGCCGACGTGCTCGCCAGCGAGCGCGCGGGTCAGATTGCCGGGCACGAGGCCATTCACGACCTGCACCTGGCGGACATGACGCGCCGATTGGAGCAGGTCGAGCATCTGAAATTCGAGGATCGAGTCCTGCAGCCCCTTGGCCTTCATTTCGGCGACCGAGATCTTCGGAATCAAGGTGGCGCCCTTCGAGGTCTTCGGGTTCGCGGTGTAGAGACCGTCTTCATCCTTGACGAAGATCATCGCCTTGCAACCGAACTGTTCGGCGACGAGGAAGCATCCGGCGTCGGTCCGGTAAGGAGGTATGACGCCCTCGGCGGCGGGGCGCATCCAGAGGCCGTAGGGCGGCATGCCGCTGAAGACGACGCCATTCACCTCGGCGAGATAGAGCGGCACAGCCGAGAGCCCGGCGCCATCGACCGCGGAAATACCGTACTTCGCGAGAAGCTGCCCAAGCATCACGGCGTTCTGATTGGCGACCGAGGCGCCGAGCTGCGAGAGCACGCCCGCCGGCAGGCCGAGCCCGGCCGCAATCGAGTAAAGATGCCGGGCGCGCGTTCCTGCGCCGGTCCCGATCAGCAGCTTGTGGGACTTGCGCGCGGCGACGATCTCCTCCACCAGCGGGTAGACCGCCGCGCGGCCGCGGTCGATGACGCTCTGTCCGCCGATCTTGAGAACCGTCGCGTCAGGCAGGATGCGAAAGTCCGCCGAAGCCTCCGTCGCAGCCAGAAGCTGCGCGTCGGTCAGCGAACGCTGCGTGAGGAGCTCCTCAAGCTCCGCTGTCGTTGTTGCCATGGTGGCGTTACCTTTCTTTTTATCGATACGTGAGGGACTTTTCGACAGGCTCGCGAACTCGCCCGAAAACCGGCGCTCCCGGCAATCTCATGGAACGGGACCGCTTCCCAGATAGGACATTATACCGGGGTTTTCACCCCCTGTTATAGGCAATGTCACTCATGCGTCCGGGGTCGGACTTGGGTAGGCTGGCGGAGAGGCTCCGGGCCAATTCTTTCCGGGCCTCTTGCAGGCGTTTCGCCGGTCACAACGCCGGTACTTTGCCGAACCCTGCCGCGTTCTGCGCTTGACCGGCGGACCGCGCTATCGGCGGGGCGGCGTTCTGTCGCATCCGGGAAGCGTTTGTTGCAAGGGATATTCTGACGCGCCTTTCAAAACGGGACATACCTCCGCGATTTCGCAGCGCGCTGCGCCCGAATGATGCAATGAGCTTCGCGCCTTAAAAGTGAGGGCGCGGGGAATGCCGGGTGTCCGATGGCACCCGTGGTTCGTGCAAAAAATGCACGGG
>JAGXAF010000093.1 GCA_018971675.1 Bradyrhizobium sp. | reverse complement strand
GGACGCGATCTGCGGCTCGATCTGTTTCGCGGCGTCGCCAACTGGGCCATTTTCCTGGATCACATTCCCGACAACATCGTAAACTGGATCACCACGCGAAATTACGGGTTCAGCGACGCGGCGGACCTGTTCGTTTTCATCTCGGGATACACGGCCTCCTTCGTCTATGCCCGGATGATGATCGAACGCGGCTTCATCGTCGGCGCCACCCGCCTGACCAAGCGGGTCTGGCAGCTCTACGTCGCCCATAGCATTCTGTTCGTCATCTACATCGCGGCCATCAGCTACCTCGCGCTTCGTTTTGGTGATTCCGAGATCATCAATGAGTTCAACGTCGCAGGCCTGGTCGACAATGCGACCGAGACGTTGCGACAGGGATTGCTGCTGAAGTTCAAGCCGGTCAATCTCGACGTGCTTCCGCTCTATATCGTGCTGATGGGGGTGTTTCCTCCGGTGCTGTGGATGATGCTGCGCCGGCCCAACATGACGATGCTGGCCTCCATCGTGTTGTGGCTGGCGGCGCGCCACTTCGGCTGGAATTTCCGGGCCTATCCGGCCGGCGTCTGGTATTTCAACCCGTATTGCTGGCAGGTTCTGTTCCTGTTCGGCTCATGGTGCGCTTTGGGCGGTACGCGGACATCGATGTCGGTCAGGGTCATCATGGCTCCGATCACACTCTATCTTTCGATCGCCTACCTGATCCTTGCGCTCATCATGACCATGGCTGGCAAATTTCCGGACTTTGGCGCGCTGTTCCCGCACTGGCTCTATGATGCCTTCAATCCGAACGACAAAACCAATCTCGCCCCCTACCGCTTCCTGCATTTCGCGGTGATCGTGTTTTTGGTGATCCGGTTCGTGCCAAAGGATTGGTCGGGACTGCAGTGGAAAATGTTCGACCCGGTGATCGTCTGCGGCCAGCAGTCGCTTGCCGTATTTTGCGTCGGCGTGTTCCTGTCCTTTGTCGGGCATTTCGCCCTGATGTTGAGTTCTGGCTCGCTGTTCGCGCAGATTCTTGTCAGCATCGCCGGCATCGCCATGATGACAGTGGTCGCCTACTACATCTCCTGGTCCAAACGGCAGGATAAGCCGCCAAAGCCCGCACCGCCAAAACCCGCTGTCGCCAAGGTCGCCTGACCGAGGTCGAGATGCTGTTAGAGCGTTTTCGAGCGAAGCATGCCCTCGGACTTGATCCGTGGGTGGATACCGGCTCGCATAAAGAAAACGCGTCAAACAAGAATCCCGAGTCCCATTCCGATTCCATCGGAACGGAAACGGCTCTAGCCTCCCGAATCGGAGGTCGGATCCTTGCGCATCTTGTTGACCACCAGCCTGCCGCGCGACGAAATCCGGCCCCATTCGGTGGACCAGCCGACGTCCGAAGCCGGCACACGCCCGATCCCGTCCTGGCTCCGTTTTCCCTGCAGGGCGAACGCCGCGCCTTGCGGATCGATGCATCGGGCGATCAGGTCGCCGCCCGGCAATTCAAGCGGACCGTCCGAAACAAGGCCGCCGGCCACCTCCACTCGAGCGATGGCGGCATCGATATCACCGACATTGAAGTAGAAGAGCCAGAACGGAACCGGGTCAGTCTGGTCTTTGTTTAACATGCCGCCGATCGTAGCCTCGCCGGCAAGAACCACCTGATAGGCCTCTGTTGAACGGCTTTCGGCACCCGCCTTCCGCCAGTCAAAAAGCTCGCGGTAGAATGCAAACGCTTTCGGATGATCAGCGGCGAGCAACTCATGCCAGCCCACCCTTCCCGGCTTGTTCGGCTCGGGAAGCCTTTGTTGACCGGTGATCAAACCATCGACCAGCGCCAGCGTTGCGTTCTGCGGATCAGCGACAACCGAAATACGGCCGATATTGCTGCTGGTCGGCGGAACGTATACGCGCCCGCCGAGATGTCTGAGCCGATCGGCGGCAGCATCCACATCATCGACGCTGATATAGCCCATCCACCGCGCGGTCGCGCCCATGCGCCGAGCCTCCTGCGGGAGATCCATCAGGCCGCTCACCGGGGTCGTTCCCGAGCAAAACACGGTGTAGGCGAGATCGGGCCTCGATTGGTCTTGCGCGCTCCAGCCAACGACCCGGGTGTAAAACGCGCGCGCTGCGGCCATGTCCGTCGTAATCAACTCGTACCAGATGAAACGTCCGTGATAGCCGGCCACGACAAATCTCCATTCGAGCCCATAGGCCGCTGTGGTCGGCCGTTTGGCAATTGCCTGTTTGATGTAATTTTACGGGTTGCTTTCAGGACCCGTAAAGCGGCGAAGGCGGAACCGTTGGCGCCGAACGGATTTTCCGCGTCGAGGTCGTCCGCGGACGGCGTCAATCAGGAATAGCTTGCGACTAAAACGTGGCGATCTCGTTCATCAAGATGAACCAAATGCGATGCCGCAACGACCGACACCGCAACGACCAATGTCCCAGCCGACATGGGCTACCGCCTTGCATGGTCCATTTGCCGGGCATACAATAAGGTACGCTGGAGTCTAACCGTTTCAGGTATGGAGGTTGTGACGATGCCACGGGTGAAAGACACTTCAACCAAGAAGAGGATGATGAAATCCGCCCCGGTATTGGGGGCCGCCGGCCTGAGTTTTGCGATGGTTGGCGGTGCATCGGCAGCCGCCGTGCCCACGGCGGATGTAGCGATGTCGCCAACCCTTGGAACGGATCACCAGCTTTCGCTTGGCGTGGAAGAAATCGCCGACGTCAGCCTGGCGACGTTCTACGTATTCGACAAGGAAAATAACACGACCGCCAAGGGCGGTGTGCAAATGGCTCGCGGCTGTGGCTGCCGCGGTTGTCGTGGTTGTCGCGGTTGCAGGGGGTGCAGGGGTTGCCGAGGCTGCGGCTGCGGCGGCGGCGGCTGCTGCGCGTCGTGGGGAGCCTGCCGCTGGTGCTAAGCCAGGCAACTCTCCTCTTACCCCAATAACGCTGATCATCATTGGCCGGGCTCGACAACGTCGACCCGGCCAATCCTTGTTTTACTTGTTATACGGGGGCCCTTCATAGATGGTGACCGGCCAGCGTATGACGGCCGAATAGGTTTCACCTTGTCGAAAAGAGCCCGCGTCCAGCCTGCCAGAAAAAAGTCGGCCGCTCGAACTCCGCGCCGCAAGCCTGCGAAATCCGGCGGCGGCAAAAAAACGCGGACCGCCAACCGCGGGACTGCGCGCAAGACCGCCGCCGTGCGCCAGGACGTTCCACAGTTCGCTCCGAATTTCACCGTCTACGTGCTGCCGCCCGACACGGTTTGCCTCTATTCCGAAGACCGGAAATTCTTCCTTCGCGGCGAACTGTATTGCGCGATCGCCTCGATGATCGGCGAAGGCGGCAAGAGCTTTTCTGAAATCGCCGGCAAACTGTCGAAGAGTTTTCCATCCGACAAGATCGAGCAGGCGCTGAAAGGATTAATGGAGCGCCACTATATCGTGCCGGCCTCCTCGCCTGCCGCCGTCGACGGCTATTGGGCGAGCCTGGGCTTGCCGCCGGGTTTTGCCGAGCAGAACCTCGCAAGCTGCCGCGTGCGGGTCGAAGCAATCGACGTCCAGGGTGGCGCGGAATTCAGTGCCGCGTTGAACGAACTCGGCGTCCGCGTCGTCAACCGTTCGCCCGACCTGACCGTCACGCTGATAAACGACTATCTCGAACGGCGGCTCGCTGAGCTGAATCAGCAGCGGGTGTCGGAGCGCTCGCCCTGGCTGCTGGTGCAACCTTCTGGCGCCTTTCCGTTGGTGGGTCCCCTGTTCAGGCCGGGCGACAGCGCCTGCTGGACCTGCCTGTTCGACCGCATGATCCGCAACCGCGAGGTCAAGGGATTTCTCGACCGCGAAGCGGCGCGCGCGGTGGCGGTTTCACCGCTGATGCGCCAACCGCTCGGCCAAACCGCCATCCAGTTCACCGCGCTGGAAGTCGCCAAGGCGATCGCGAGCGGCTTTCGCACCGAGCTCAACAATCACATCATCAGCCATGACCTGTTAGGCGCGAGCACGATGAAACATTACGTGGCGATGCGCCCGCAATGTCCGACCTGCGGAAGCGCACGGCTGCGAGACCCGCGGCGGACGCCGCAACCGATCGAGGTCAAGGGCGACACCAGGTTGGTGATGACCAGCGGCGGCTACCGCTCGGTTTCGGCACGCACGACCGTGGCGCGACATCGCAAGCATGTCAGTCCGCTTTCCGGGGTGGTGACCAAGCTCGAGCGGATCGAGGCCGATCTGCCGATGAACACCAACTTCCACGCCAAGCATAATTTCTCCGCGCCGGCCGAGAATGTCGATCAACTCAGGGCCGGGTTGACCGGCGGCAGCTTCGGCAAGGGCAGCACGGCCGAGCAGGCCGAAGCCAGCGCCCTGATGGAATCGATCGAGCGCTACTGCGGCATTTTTCAAGGCGACGAGATCAGGCTCACACGACGATTTTCGGATTTTGCACCGGGCGAGGCCATCCTGCCCAACGACGTGCTGCTGTTCAGCGATGCGCAGTCGCGCGCCGACCACTCGGCGGAACAGCCGGGCGAATCGCAGGTCGCGCCCGCGCCCTTCGACCCCGAGGCCAGGATCGAGTGGTCACCGATCTGGTCGCTGCGTGACGGACGCTTCAGGTATCTTCCGACCAGCCTGCTGTATTTCTTCTATCGCGGGCCCGCCGCCTTCCAAGCCGACTCCAACGGCTGCGCGGCCGGGAACACGCTGGAGGAAGCCATCGTTCAGGGCTTCCTTGAACTCGTCGAGCGCGATGCCTACGCGATCTGGTGGTACAACCGGTCGCAACGGGCCGCGGTCGACCTCGACCGGTTCGACGATTCCTACGTTCGCGATCTGCGGAGCCAGCTCGCCGATACCGGCCGCAAGCTTTGGGTCCTCGACGTCACCAGCGATCTCGGCGTCCCGACCTATGTCGCGATCCTGCACTGGATGCAAAACGGACGGGAAAATATCGAATTCGGCTCGGGCGCGCATTTCGACAAGCGCATTGCGCTGCTGCGCACGTTGACCGAGCTCAATCAGTTCCTGTCGATCGGCTTCATGGAAGGCGGCACCGGCGAGAAGCCGAGCCTCGACGGCGAGACGCCGCTGTTCCTGAACAACTACCCATTCCTGACGCCGGTCAATAATCCTTCGCTGCCAACTGGGCTGGATTTCGGCCCGCTCGACACCACGCGCGCGCAGGTGAACGCCTGCGTCGAGATCGCCCGGCGCGCCGGGATGGATTTCCTGGTGCTCGACCAGACCCGGCCCGATGTCGAGGTGCCCGTCGTTCGCGTGGTCGTTCCCGGCTTGCGGCATTTCTATCGTCGCTTCGGGCCGGGCCGGCTCTACGATGTGCCGGTGAAACTCGGTCTGCGAGATCATGCGATACCGGAAAGCGAGCTCACGCCTTATCCTCCCCACAGCTGAGAGTCATCCGGCGTGAGCGCTGCCAGGAAAAAGCCAACGCCGCGGACCGCGTCATCAATCATTTCCGCAAGGCTGAGCGCGCATATCGCGCTTGAGCCCCGAGCGGATGGCAACATCCTCGCCTGGTTCAACGGCTATTCGGTGGGTCTCGGCAAGTTCAGCACGGCAGCCGTGGAGCAAGCGCAGCGTTTGCGCACGGGCCTTCCACTCACATCGTTTTCCGCGGCACGCAGCGCAACCGTCAGAGAAGTCGATCTGCTGGTCCGCCGGCTCGCCCGCAGCGGCCTGCTGGAATACCGGTTCGGCCCGCCCAAGGGCGGCAACGACCAGGTCATCATCGAGCCGCAGATGCCGGAATATTGGCCACAAGTGGCAAAACTCGCAGCGAACGATCGCATCGTGCTGTCGCGTTTCGCTTACATGCGCCGGCGTGGCGATGAGATGATCCTGGAATCGCCGCTTGCCGCAGCCTTGTTCAGGATCAGGGATCCGAAGATCGCAGCCACACTGACGTCACTGGCAACACCGCAGACGCTCGGCAAGCTGCGGCGGCAGGACGGTTTTCCGGGTGCCGAGCTGATTGGGCTGTTACTGGATTGCGGGATGCTGTTCAGGGTCGCGGCCGGCAGCTCCGGCCTGCGCGCCGACGAAGGCGACGATAACCTCGTGCTCTGGGATTTCCACGATCTGCTGTTCCACACCCACTCAACCGAAGGCCGGCAGGCCAATCCGCTGGGCGGGCTTTATCCCTATGCCGACACCATGCCGCCGCCGCCATCGGTGCGCGCGACCTGGCCGGGCCAGGCCATCGATCTGCGGCATCTCCTGCCTGAATCCCCGAATAGAGGTTCGAGCGCGCTGAACCTGTTCCGCGCACGCCACTCGACGCGCGATTTCGACGACAACGATCCGATCACGCTTGCCGAGCTTTCGCAGTTTCTCGACAACACCGCGCGCATCAAGGCGCATTGGGAGAACCGCGCCGATCTCGGCGACGGCAGCGGTCCGATGATCGCCTACACCGTGCGGCCCTACCCGTCCGGCGGCAGCAGCTACGAGCTTGAGCTCTATCTGACCGTCGCCAATTGCAGGGGGTTGGACCGCGGTTTCTACCACTACGACGCCGACCGCCATGCGCTGGTGCCGATCTCCGTTCAGCCCCAGGATATCGAAGCCCAGCTCGACTCCGCCATTTTCGCGATGGATGCGCCCAATTCACCGCAGGTGCTGATCACGATCGCGGCGCGGTTCGACCGGATCTCATGGAAATACAGTTCGATCGCCTACTCGCTGGTCCTGAAAAACGTGGGCGTCATGATGCAGACGCTTTACCTGATGGCGGCGGACATGGGGCTCGGCGGCTGCGCGATCGGCAACAACAATATCGACCGCTTCGCCCGGATGACCGGCGTTGAATTCCACGTCGAGGGGCCGGTTGGACAGTTCGCGCTGGGGCGTGCCTGGATCGAGCCGGAATAGAGACCGCGCGACCATGGCAGAGCCGGAAGACGACGGAGGCGGAAGCCGCATCCCTGCGATTGCGGGACTGGTCATTGCGGCGGTCCTGCTGGTCGCCGGGCTTTGGCTCGCGCACCAATTGACGGCGGCCAGCAAGATGCAGGACTGCGTGATGTCGGGCCGCACCAATTGCAACGTGATCGAGCCAACTCGATAGCGGCTAAATCTAGCTCACGTCGCTTCAGTTCATGAAAAGCTAGTTACAGGAATGCCGGCGGCCATCCTGGCCGCGGTAGTTCGCGGTGGACTGCTCGCAATGCCGACCGAAACCGTCGTAGATGCCATAGGGCGCACCGTTCACGGGATAGACCACGCGGTCCGGCGGAATGTTGGTACCGGGATAGAAGTCGGGCGGGCCGTAATTGTGCAGGTAGATCTCGTCGGTGCCGCGGGCATGATGGTGATGGTGCCGGACGTGCACATCCGCATCGGCGGCAAATGACGGCACGGAAGCCGACAGCAACATCGCCGCACAAACCAGAAGCCGGATTCGCATCGCCTGTCCTCGTGTTCGACCAGTCGTCATCTTATTCGGTTCGAGCGGCAAACGACACACGCTTGGCTACGCCCGATCCTGCGCAACCAGTGTTCTCCAACCCGCGAGCAAGGGCAATAGCAAGGGACGGCCACACCGGCGGTTTCCCAACGAGCCGTGTTCGAATGGGCACAGGCCTCCTGCAAACAGATCGGCAGCTACCAATCGACGGCCATCCGCCGGCCGGCTTGACACACACCAACACCATCACGCCGCAGCGGCGTTTGAGGAAGATCGCCCAAGTTGCCGCCGCGAGGAAGCAATTGCGCGCCGGCGAGGGAGAGCAATCATAGTGAGCATCGAGGGACCGACTAGCAGACCAACGAGGAAGTCCTTGAGGTTCTGTTGCCCTACCCCGCGCGGGACATTTGGGCGGTCTCAGCAAGCGCGGCGTCGACTTCGTCGGCCCCTCGATGTTCACTGGAACAGCGTAAGAACCGCGCGTCAGAAACGCGTCAGAACCGCAGGGAAAAAACGTAAGGGAATCAACGGTAAGTGTGGTCGGGGCAGCTGGATTCGAACCAACGACCTGCAGTACCCAAAACTGCCGCGCTACCAGGCTGCGCTATACCCCGGCGATCCCTGAAACGATGTCGATACACGCTTAAGCCAGCGCCAGCAAGAAGCCGCCTCGGCCCGATCGCACCGTCTCAATGGCCGTTAAACAGCGGATGGCCGACACGGTCGCCGGGCTCGATGCCGTATTTCCGGGCGGTACCGGCGATGACTTCCAGCACCCCTTTGGCCAGCCCGTTGGACGGAATGATCCTGGTCGACAACGGCTCGGTGTTTTCGGCGATCCGCAGGATGCGGCCGTCGGCGCGGATAAAGATCATGTCGAGCGAGATGTAGGTGTTTTTCATCCACATCGAAACTTCCTGTTCGGGCGAGAAGTCGAACAGCATCCCTTTCCCGTCCGCCAGTTCCTTGCGGTACATCAGGCCGGTCTCTTTTTCCTGCTCCGTCGTCGCCATCTCGACCGAGAACATATGGACGCCCGTCTTGGTGACGATCTCGAGCGGCTGAACGCTTGCCGCCCTCGCCTCGATCCCTGTGAAAACCCACAGCACGATGACCGGAGCTATAATCCGAAGCCAGGACCGCAGCGAAACCCGGCCGACCCGCCAATTCAAATTCATCGACACCACTTAGGCCAACCCCCGACGATTTACCCGGCGGGACCCTATCCTGATGATCATGGCAAATACCAGCCGCGAGCAACCCCCGCGAGATCATTTTGGCGAGATCGGAGCTCGAAACGCGCTAGTGTGACGACAGGCCGGGCCCCGACTCCGGCTGGATTTCAGCGGCCATCATGCCCTTCGATCCCGGCCCGAACCGGACCAGCACATACTGGCCCGGCCGCAGCTCGGTCATGCCGAAACGGCGCAATGTCTCCATATGGACAAAAATATCCGGCGTGCCCTCGCCGCAGGTCAGGAAGCCAAAGCCGCGCAGCCGGTTGAACCATTTGACCTGCGCCCGCTCCAGGCCGCTGGTCGGCGTGACGCTGACATGGGTCCGCGGCGGCAGCATCTGCGCCGGATGAATTGCGGTGGATTCATCCATCGAAAGAATACGGAAGGCCTGATAGCCCTTGGCGCGCTGCACACATTCGCAGACGAGACGCGCGCCCTCATAGGCCGTCTGATAGCCGTCGCGGCGAAGCACCGTCACGTGCAACAGCACGTCCGCCCAGCCATTGTCGGGAACGATGAAGCCGTAGCCCTTCGACGCATCGAACCATTTGATGACGCCGCTGATCTCGATGAGACTGGCGGCACCGTCGCCGAGCCCCGATAGCGCGTCCATCGCGGGATCGCGATTGGCCGAGAACTCACCGGGAGTCAGCCGTTCCGCCCCCAGCCTGCCTTGGCCAAGCCTGTCAGATCCCACCACGCCTGGCGATGATCCCCCCAACTTCTTGGACTCAAATCCGTCCGACCCCATGACCCCGGACCCCACACATTTATCGCCGCCCGCCCGCCGCGGCGGCGCCTGTACACACGCCCCATTCATGACATTTCATGATGCTAGCGCGCGAATCTCGAATCAAAAGATAACACTCCCGCTTGCCGCGCATAGCTAAAAAACAAATTCACACAAAGCTATAAACAGTATTGCATAGCTGCGAATCAATTGAGCGTTAGTTGCTGACGAAGGGAGCGAGCGTCGCCCCGATGTCATGGCGGATGACCAGATCGGCGATGTTATCCTGTTCGGTGGGCTGGTTGTTGATGATGACGAGCTTTGCACCGTTGTTTTTTGCCATCGGTGGAAAACCGGCAGCCGGCCATACCACCAGCGATGACCCGATCGCCAGAAACAAATCGCAATGCTGCGTCAATTCCGCGGCCCGGCGCATCGCCTCTTCCGGCATCGCCTGACCGAAAGAGATAGTGGCGGTTTTTACCGGCTGGTTGCAGCTGATGCAGTCGGGGACCGCGCCCTGAGCATCGAAGCGTCGCCTGACCCAACGCAGATCGTAGGCCCGCCCGCAGCCGATGCAACGCGCATAGGTGGTGTTGCCGTGCAGTTCCACGACATGGTCGGCGGCAAAGCCTGACATCTGATGCAGATTATCAATGTTCTGGGTGATGATCGCCGGGATCTTGCCCGCCTTGTAGAGCGAAGCCAACGCGTGGTGGCCCCGCCCGGGTCGCGCCGCCGCAAACGTCGGCTCCATCGCAAAGCGACGCCGCCACGACTCGTCGCGGGCGTCGGAACTGGCGACGAATTCATCGAACGGGATCGGGCGATGGCGGGTCCACAATCCGCCCGGTGAGCGGAAATCCGGAATGCCGCATTCCGTGGAGATGCCAGCGCCGGTAAAGGGCACGATAGTGGATGCTTCGGCGATCATGTCGCCGAGTTGTTCAACACCCCTACGAAGATCCGACGCAATCACTGAAAACGATCCGAAGGCTGACGGTGGCGCCGACTATAGCATGGCCGCCCGGATTGCCACCTCGATGCCCCGCCAAAAGCGGATCAGGGATATCTGCCGATTGCGGACGATCCTTGGACGCAGCCTTGCCAGCGCTTCGACGTCGCGTGAATTCGATCGATCCTGGCCTTGTGAGTCTCCCTCTCCTTCCGGCGAGCCAGATGCCATGAAAGTCAGAACACCGCGACGGATGCGCACAACCACAATCCTGCAATGTCGCTTCCCAATTCGTGCCCGAATCGCAATCGCCAATGGATACAAGGACGAATCAAAAAGGATTTGCGATGGCCGAACAACAAGACCGCCTTGCTCGCGAGCGCGAAGAAATCGCGCAGCGCGTTGCAAACTTCAAGGCTACCCAGAAAAAATTCGAACGAGAGCGCGAGGAATATTTTGTGACCACACTGGAGAATGCCAGGAACAGATCTGACGGCGGAGCGTACTGGCAGTAGAACGTCTCGTTGACGCCCGGCACGTCAAGGAACCCTGAATTCCGCCACAGGATTTTCGCCGTCAGAATTTCGGCAAGTACACGCTATTTCGGCAAGTACACGTTCAACGCGAAAAGGCCCGGAAGTCGTTTCCGGGCTTTTCGTTTCACCAGTGATGGCGCCAATGGCGATGGTGGTAATAGTAGGGCCCACCGTAATAGGCGTAGGGATGGTGGAATTTGCTGCTATCCATTGTCTTGAGCCGCTCAAAGCGAAATCCCCAGATGTTCTCAGGGAGCAAGAAACATGCGTTACCTCCACACCATGCTGCGCGTCCGCAATCTCGATGCCGCGCTGAAATTCTTTCGGGATGCCTTGGGTCTGAAGGAGGTTCGCCGCGTCGACAACGACAAGGGCAAATTCACGCTGGTGTTTTTATGCGCGGCCGCGGACGAGCATTTGCTCGAGAACCTTCCCAAAACCCGCGGTGCGCCGCTGATCGAGCTGACCTACAATTGGGAAGAGGAAAAATATGGTGAAGATCGCCATTTCGGTCACCTCGCCTACGAGGTCGACGACATCTATGCGACTTGCGCTCACCTGATGAAGCTCGGCATCACCATCAACCGTCCGCCGCGTGATGGCCAGATGGCTTTCATCCGCTCGCCCGATCTGCATTCGATCGAGCTGCTGCAGAAAGGCGAAGCAAAGGCGCCCGCCGAACCATGGACCTCGATGCCGAATACTGGTCATTGGTGAGGCGCCCCTGCCACCGGAACCTTGATGCTCTCGGCACATTCTCTTTCGCGGCCAACGCGATTTTCATCGTCCTCGTCGACGATCACGGAGCGCGCCGATGTCGTGGAAGGATATCGATGCCGCGGCTTCGCGCCGCGGATGACATGACGGAACACCCGCAAGGGTCAGCGCCGGCCGCCGACCCCGACGCTGATCGAGCCGCCGACCTTCACGCAGGTATCGCTTCCGTCGACCGCCACAAAACCCGGTCCATACGCTGCGCAGGCATGGCTGCGGCCGACGCGCTTTGCCGCGAGCGGCTTGTCCGGAATCGCGTCCCTGGAAGGCTTCTGACGGGCAAGGGGATCGGCTGCGACCGCCGAGATCGACAGCGCGGCAAACGCGACGAAGAGCAGAATGTTTCGCATAGCGCGTTCTATCGCGCGCGGTCGGACCGTCAATCCCGATCTCCTTGCGGCTGGTCCGGAAATCCCGGGATTTGTCGCCCTCGCCGTCTGGCACCCATTGCAAAACAGCGCTTTCCGATGACTTGCCCGACTGCCCAAACGCCACTATACGTTCGGCCGCCGACGTCCTGATTGGTCACCCAAATCGGGCACGGCATGGCGCCCTCGGCGCCAAAGCGTTGATTTGCCGGATTATTTGCTGTGACAGGCGAAACGGCCGCGGCGCGACCCAGCCGGTCGTGGCGAGGACTCAAGGTTTCGCTCCCTTCGTCTATCGGTTAGGACGCCACCCTTTCACGGTGGAGAGAGCGGTTCGATTCCGCTAGGGAGCGCCAAAGGCCATTGCGCCCCTTGATTTCCCTACATTTTTCTTTCGA
>JAGXAF010000092.1 GCA_018971675.1 Bradyrhizobium sp. | reverse complement strand
CCGTTACGGCGTGTTCGGATGGTTCAGCATGTATTCGCCGAGATTGCGCTGGGCGCGGTCGGCGCGGGCTTCGGCGTTCAGGCGCTGGACGTCGCGATCCTTGCGGCAGGCGATATATTCCGGCGAGCCTTGCTTGACATTGTTGGCGCGGCAGAACGCGTCATCGTCATCGCCGTCGGCATTGCGCATCACCGAATTGCCCCGCTCGAGGCAACCGCCAAGCAGCGGCGCGATCAGCAGCAGCGCGATCAGGGCAGTCGAAACGTGCAGTCGCATGGAAATCCAATCAAACCTGAATTTATCATTGCCAGGCAAAGATGCCTGAGCACGTCTTTACATCAGATGACCCGGCAATCCATCGAAAACAAGGCAGTTTATTCATAGAGGACGATACTTTGGCCTCGGCCATTGATCGCTTCACTCCCTCACGCCCTGCCCTTCAGCGCCTCGCCGATCTCGTCGAGCGCCTTGGGGTCCTCGATGGTCGCGGGCATCGTCCACGGGTCTCCGTCGGCGATCTTCTTGATGGTGCCGCGCAGGATCTTGCCGGAGCGGGTTTTCGGCAACCGACTGACGGTGATCGCAAGCTTGAAGGCCGCCACCGGTCCGAGCTTTTCCCGCACCAGCGCCACCACGTCCTTTTCGACCTCGGCGGCGCCGCGGGTCACGCCCGCCTTGAGCACCAGGAAACCGCAGGGCACCTCGCCCTTGACGGTATCCTTGATGCCGAGCACCGCGCATTCGGCGACGTCCGGATGGGAGGCAAGAATCTCTTCCATGCCGCCGGTGGAGAGCCGGTGGCCGGCGACATTGATGATGTCGTCGGTGCGGCCCATCACATAGAGATAGCCGTCCTCGTCCTTGTAGCCCGCATCGGACGTTTTGTAGTAGCCAGGGAATTCGTCGAAATAGGCTTCCTTGCAGCGCGCGTCCTGCTCCCACAAGGTCGGCAGGCAACCCGGCGGCAGCGGCAGCTTGATGACGATCGAGCCCATGCCGCCGGCGGGCAGCGGCTTGGCCGCTTCATCGACCACGTCGACCTGATAGCCCGGCATCGGCACCGTCGGCGAACCGTGCTTGACCGGCAACTGGCCGAGACCCATCGGATTGCCCGCGATGCACCAGCCGGTCTCGGTCTGCCACCAATGATCGATCACCGGCACCTTCAATCGCTGCTCGGCCCAATCCACCGTCGGCGGATCGGCGCGCTCGCCGGCGAGAAACAGCGTCCGGAATTTCGAAAGATCGTACTGGCGGATCAATTTTCCTTCCGGGTCTTCCTTCTTGATGGCGCGAAACGCGGTGGGCGCGGTAAACAAAGCCACCGCCTGGTGTTCGGAGATCACCCGCCAGAACGCGCCGGCGTCCGGCGTGCCGATCGGCTTGCCCTCATACATGACCGACGTGGTGCCATGGAACAGCGGGCCGTAAACGATATAGCTGTGGCCGACCACCCAGCCGATGTCGGAGGCGCACCACCAGACCTCGCCGGGCTTGACGCCATAGAGGTTGAACATCGACCATTTCAGCGCCACCAGGTGGCCGCCATTGTCGCGCACCACGCCTTTGGGTTTTCCGGTGGTGCCCGAGGTGTAGAGGATATAGAGCGGATCGGTCGCTTTCACCGGCACGCAAGCGGCGGATTTTTTCGCCGCGACGGCATCAGCACGCAGCGTCGCCCAATCGTGGTCGCGGCCGGCCGTCAGTTCGCAGGCCTGTTGCGGGCGTTGCAGGATGATGCAGGCATCGGGCTTGGCGCTGGAAATCCGGATCGCCTCGTCGAGCAGCGGCTTGTACTGCACGAGGCGGCCCGGCTCGAGCCCGCAGCTTGCCGAGAAGATCAGCTTCGGCCTGGCATCCTCGATGCGCGTGGCGAGTTCTTTCGCCGCGAAGCCGCCGAACACCACCGAATGCACCGCGCCGATCCGCGCGCAAGCCAGCATCGCGACCACGGCTTCCGGCACCATCGGCATATAGAGAATGACACGGTCGCCCTTGCCGACGCCGAAATCCCTCAGCACCGCCGCGAGCGTCTGCACTTCATGCAGCAGTTGCGCGTAGGTGAATTTGGTGATGCCGCCGGCCAGCGGCGAATCGTGAATCAGCGCCAGCTGATCGGCGCGTCCACCGGCGACATGGCGGTCAAGCGCGTTGTAGCAGGTGTTGACCACGGCATCGGGAAACCAGCGGCCATAAAGGCCCATCGCGGGATCGAAGATTTTCCGCGCCGGCTCGATCCAGTCGATCTCGCGCGCCGCCTCGGCCCAGAAGCCCTCGGGATCTCGCAGCGAGCGGGCATAGACCTCGTGATACCGGCTTTTTCCCTGAATGTTCATGGCGCTTCTCCGGCAACTTTCCAGAGAGCTATTGTCACCGGAAGCGGAGCCAGATCAAGCCGGAACAAGTGCTTACGTTTGACCCTCTCCCCGCAAGAGCGGGGCGAGGGAGAAGAGCGCAGGTGCTTCCGCCCGACTTAACTAGCGCTGCGCCAGCGTGTTGAGACGATCCAGCCGGTCCTGCATCGCCTGACGCAGATCGTAGCCGCGGCGGCCGAACGAGGCATTGCGCTTGTCGATGAAATCGCGCTGCTGCCGGGTCAGCGCCAGCGCGGCCCGATGGCTGTCGCTTTCCGCATTCGCGATCGCCCGCAGGAACACGTCATTGATGTTGCGGTCGAGCTGGGCGAGACCGGGATCGGCGCAGATCGCCTTCTCCACCGGCCGCTTCGCGGTCGCGCAATTGAAGCTCGGCAGGTTCTTCTGGTCGTTCAGCGATCCCAGCCGCTCGATCTCCTGTGCGATCTCCTGGTGATTGCTGGCGGCATTCTCGTCGGCGGGATCGAGGCGCACCGCCTCGGCGTAGTCCTGCAGCGCGCGCTCACGATCACCCTTGCCCCGCCAGGCAGCGCCGCGGTTATTCCAGGCGCGCTGGAATCGCGGATCGCGTTTCAGCGCCGCATCATAGTCCGCGATCGCACGATCGTAATCCTTCCGGGCCTGATGCGCATCGCCGCGGTTGGTCAGGAAGTTCGCATCGCCGGGACGCAGCTTGATCGCCTCGTTGTAATCGGCGATCGCCTCGGCATAGTCGCCATTGGCGGCGAGATGCAGGCCACGATTGTCGAAGAATTCCGGCCGGGTCGGGTCGATCCGGATCGCGGAGGTGTCATCGTCGAGCGCCCGATCGGTGCGGCCGATCTTGCGATAGGCCGAGCCGCGGTTGGTGTAGGCCTGCGCGTTCTCCGGTTCCAGGCGAATGGCCTCGTCGTAGTCGGCGATCGCCTTCTGGTACTCGCCCTTGAAATACCAGGCCGCGCCGCGGTCGGAAAAGGCCTGCCCGAAATCCGGCTTCAGCCGTAGCGCCTCGTTGTAGTCCTCGATCGCGCGGTCGTATTTGCGGGCGTTGTTGAAGGTATTGCCGCGGCTTTCATAGCCATTGGCGTTGTCGGGATCGAGCCTGATGGCTTCGTTGAATGCCTCGAAGGCGGCATCGAACTTGCCGGTCTGCCGGAGGATTTCGCCGCGGGCGCGGAACGCCCTCGCCTGGTGCGGATCCTTCGCCAGGACACCGGCGATTTCGGCAAGCGCCTTGTCGCTCCGGCCGCTATCATGAAGCGCAACCGCGCGGGTGATCGTGGCGTCGAGGCGGTCGGCCTCCGATGTCTGCGCATTGTCGATCGCCGCCGTGCAGCTTTCGATCAGTTTCGCGGGCGGTGCCTTGCTGAGGGCAGCACAGGTGGCCGGGGTCTCGGCGGCGCCTTGGGCGCGGGCGGAGGCGAGGACCGCGATGGCCAATATGGCCGTCACGGCAAAAGTCGGAACAATGGATCGCATGATCGGCTCTTGGGAATGCGGAAGGTGTCCGCGGGACGGCGCGAGGCGTTGCTGTTGTGTCGCCTGAGCCCTGGCGCAGGTTCGAACGCCGATCGCCGGGCCTTCGGTCAATGCGGGGCGAACCGGACTCCGGATTCTTGTTTGACGCGTTTTCTTTACGCGAACCGGTATCCACAAACGCTCTAATGCCCGATCGCCAGCAGATGATCGAGCCGCTCGCGCATGACCTTTTGCAGGTCGTAGTCGCCTTGGCCGAACGCGGCGTTGCGGCGCGCGAGAAAATCGTCCTGCTCGCGCTGCAAGGCGCGACCGGCGCGCCGATCGGTGCGGGTGGCGTCACGGACCACGCGGGTGTTGACCGCGTTGATCTCGCGGTCGAGATTGGCGAGTTCCGGATTGCCGCAAATCACCTTCTCGACGGGCCGCTTCGCCGTCGCGCAATTGAAGCTCGGCTTGTTGTTGACCGCGAGCAGCGCACCGAGCCGCTCCAGTTCCAGCGCCAGCGATTTGTAATTTGCCTTCGCCAGGGGATGGTTCGGGTTCAGCTTGAGCGCCGCGCCGAAATCCTGCAGCGCCTTCGGACGATCGCCCTTCTTGCGCCAGAGCTCGCCGCGCGCGTTGAAAATATCGGCCAGTGACGGATCGAGCCGCAGCACCGTGCTATAATCCTCGATGGCCCGATCGATCATGTCTTTGCGCTGCAAGGCGCCGGCCCGCGCGACCAACGCCTTGATGCGATCGGCCTTCCCGGTTTTGTCGTTATCGATCACGACGGCGCAGGCGGGCACAATCCTGTCGTCATCATTGGCTGATATCGCTGCCATGCACGGCGCCGGATCGACTTGCGGGACGGCCACGGACTCGTCGCCGGTTGCGGAAATGCCCTGTGGCAGCAGCGACAACAGCACGGCGGCGAGCAAGGCGGTGCTGAACGAAGGTGAATAGCGCGACATATTTGAGATCATGGAATTGGATTAGGACCTAACAACGACAGAAGCGCGCTCCCTCGCCCGGCTCTTGCGGGGAGAGGGTTGGGGTGAGGGGCAAGCGCTCCTGCGAATGCTGTGTGCGAGTTGAATGCCGTGCCTCGCCCCTCACCCGGCGCTGCGCGCCGACCTCTCCCCGCAAAAGGGCGGGGCGAGGTAAGAGGAGCGTCACCCCACCTTGCAGGTGATGCCGCCATCGACCACGAGTTCGATGCCGGTGACGTATTTCGATTCATCGGAGGCGAGGAACAGCGCCGCGTTGGCGACGTCCCAGGCATCGCCCATGTGGCCCATCGGCACCTGCGCATCGCGCGCGCGCCACATCGCCTCGACGTCACCCTTGGCGTAGCTTGCCGCAAGCCCGGCCGAATGCTCGACCATCGGCGTTTTCATCAAGCCGGGGAGGATCGCATTCACCCGGACATGGTCCGGCGCAAACTGAACCGCCGTGGTGCGCGTCATCTGGTTCATCGCCGCCTTGGTCGTGGCATAGGTGACGTAGGAAACACCGAGATGGCGGATCGAGGCAATCGACGAGATATTGATGATCGAGCCGCCGCGCTGCCGCTGCATCACCGGAATGACGTGCTTCATGGCCAAAAAGGCGCTTTTGAGGTTGACCGCGAACACCCGGTCCCATTCGGCCTCGCTGACCTCGACCACGCTGCCGATCTCGGCGATGCCGACATTGTTGTCGAGCACGTCAATGCGGCCAAAGGTCTTGAGGCAGGCCGCGACCATGGCTTCGACATCGGCGGCACGCGACACATCGGCGGTGAAGGCCGTGGCGTTGCCGCCTTCCGCGGTGACGATACCGGCCGTTTCTTGCGCGGCAGCCTCGTTGCGGTCGACGCAGAACACCTGCGCACCCTGGCGCGCAAAGGTGACGGCGGTGGCCTTGCCGTTGCCCCAGCCGGGCCCGATCGAACCGGCGCCGACCACCATCGCTGTCTTGCCCTTGAGCCGTTCCATCGGCTTCCCCCGTTTATCCCGCAATGGTTCGCAGCCACGCAGCCCGCGTCAAGATCAGGAACCGGCAAAGGGAGCGAACGGGACCCTTGCGGGCCGCAGCCTCACTTGAACGTCATATCCAGGCATTTGGAAATGTCGGAGCCGAGACCTGAACTGACGGTGATGCAGCCGCGCACCTTCTGCGACGTGGTGTCGCTGGCCCAGATCGCGTAGCCGCCGGGACCGAAGAACGAATTGGTGTTCGGCGCCTCGGTTTCGGTGGCGTCGAACGAATAATGCGAATCGGTATCGAAGATGCGGGGCTTCTTGACGCAGCCGCCGTCGACCTGGACGTTGATGACCTCCTTCTTGTCGTGCGTCAGCGCCAGGTTGACGGCGCAGCGAAAATATTCCGACGTCTTGGTATTGAAAATATAGGTGTAGGATCCGCAGGTCGCGGTACTAAGCTTGCCCGCGCTCAGGCTGCGGCTGCAGGCGATGCGCTGGTTATGGCTGAGTTCGAAATCGTCGGCATGGGCGAGCGGAGCGAGCGCGGCCAGCGTCAGCGCTGCGCCCAGGCAAATTTTGATGACGAGGTTCATCGAATCATCCCTATGATCGTGCGAGCGCGGCTTCTAGCCTGAAACCGGAAGATAGTCGCGAGGCACGGGACGCGGGAAGTCACAAAGTCGCGGAAGACATGCGAGGGACGACACATCGTCATGTTGACGACGAAGTCATGTTGACGACGAATTGGCGTTCGTGATTTGTTCGAGCCGTGACGAGCCTCGATTGTTTCGAATCGATTGCCGGAGAATGCGAGGATGATCAGGACGAAGACTCTGTTGATAGCCGCAGCCCTTGGCACGCTGGCAACTACAGCGTGGGCACAGGCCGCAGCGCCGGCTCCCTGGGTGCTGAGCCCGGATATGGGCTACGGCTACGGCAAGGATGGCAAGACCTTTTCCTACAAGATGGGCACCAGCAATGCCGGCCTGCTGTTGAAGGGCGCCAGGAAAGTGCCGAAGGGCACATTGTTCTTCATCGGCCAGAACGGCCAGCTCTACATGCGGACCGCGCCATACCTCGACGGCGACGGCACCTTCATGTTCGGACCGGATCAATGATTTTCCGCGCCTGCGCGGAAAACCACAAGCGACTTCCAGCTAATTAAAATGCCGCCGCGAGATCCCTGGCGCCCTGCAGGTTGCTGTTGCTGTCCATCCGCGCGTCGGTGACCGCCAGCAGCTTCGCCACCGTGTTGTGGCGGATTGCGACCGGATTGCGCTCATAGCCGCTGCGCTGGAAGAAGTTCGAGGTCGGCACCCGCTCCCGCAATGCCCGCGGCATCGTCACCATGTCGAGGCCGGTGCCGTCGCCGGTCAAATTCATCATCTCGAGTTCTGCCGCCGTAAGCGGCCTGGTGTATCCCTTGTCGCGCGCGAAGATCACCGAGGTAAGCAGCTTGTGGGTCTGCAACAGCGGCCCGACGTCGATGTCCAGCACCATCGCGTGGATCGCCCAGCCCTGCTGGGTGTCCGCGATCCTTTCATGCGCCGACCAGTCATCCGGCACCGAGCGCGCCACGGCGAGCATCCGCCTGAACACCGCAATCTTGTAGTCCATTGCCTTGCGCGCCGGTCCCGACAATTGCGCGGCCTTCGCGGTCAACGCCCGAAGGATTTCGCCACCCTGTTCGGCGACCAGCTCGACACTGTTGGTGGTGAGGAGCTGGTTGTAGCCGATCGCGGTGGAAATGGCGCGCGTGCCGCCATGTTCGATGCCGGACTGCACGTCGTAATTTCCGGTGCCGCCGGTCTCGAACGAATAGACCCGCACCGCCTGCTCGCGCGTCAGCCCGGCGGCCGCCGCGACGCGGGCATAGGCGCGCTTGAACTCGAGTTCGCTGGCCGGACGCTGTGGCGTGAACTGGAATTGTTGGCGGGCGGCCTGCAACAGGTCGGCGACCACGGGAATGGCCTTGTGCACGCGCGGCGGACGCGGCGGCTCGGGCTCCGGGTTGATCGGCCGCTTCGGTCCGGTATAGACCGGCGGCTGCGTCAGCACATAGTCGTCGGCATCGATCGGCTGATGATCGCGCCGCTTGGCATTGCGGGTGCGCCGCCTGTCGGCGATCGCACTCCAATAGGCGCCGGCCTCGTGTTCGAACGCGGCGCGCGCCTGCTGATATTCCGCAAGCTTGCGCCGATATTCCGCGATCGCCTGGACCGACGCCATCTGGGCCATCGCGTCGGTCGCCGAAACCCGGGGCGCGGCCGTATCCGTGGCTAGCGCCTGCGATGCAGGTCCCGGCATCGCCAGCGCGACCAGGCCCAAACCGGCGCGAATCAATTGGGTACGCATGGAGCCGTTGTAGCAAGCGCATCCGTCAAGTCAGCCCCGCGGCGCGACTGAGACGAGATGTTCCGTGCCGGCCGCAACGACCGGCGCCTGATGCAAACCGGGTGGCAGGCATCCGGAAGGAATATGGTTTACGGGGCGCGCACTTGCGGCGGCGCAGCGAATACGTCGGAGCCGTTGCCGGATCGACCCGGTTGCGATAGACCCCAGAGTAACATTGAAAGCCTGTTTTTTGCTCTGGGGCACAACACACCTTTTCTGATCGACAAATTGGCAGGCTGCGCCCGACCGGGGACGCTCATGAGACGACGCGACTTCATCACGCTCCTCGGCAGCGCGGCCACGGCTTGGCCGCTGGTGGCGCGGCCCCCGCAGCGCGGCGGCATGCGTTCGACCTTCCGAAAACCAAGACCCGGGGCCGGGCGGCTGGCTCGAACCTGCTGAAACAACCGGTCATCGCGGGACAATGGTGCAGAGACCCAAAAACGCCCTGTTGGCAAGCTTACCCGCTTCGGAATGGATCGAGGTTCAGAGCCGGTGTGAATCCGTCAAACTGCCGCTGGGCCGCGTGCTGTACGAGTCTCGCGGCCCGTTCGATTATGTGTATTTCCCGGAAACCGCGATTATCTCCAACGTTGCCCCGCTAAAGGCCGACAAGATGGCCGAAACGTCGACCACCGGACGGGAGGGCTTGATAAACGTCGGAGCTATCATGGGCGACGTCCAGTCACTGCACCGGGCCGTCGTCCAGGTGTCCGGCGACAGCATCCGTATTTCTTTTCGCGACTTTCAGGAATTGCAAGCGCGGCTGCCGGTATTCCAGCGCAAGCTCAACGCCTATTCCCGGGCGTTCCTCGCGCAGGTGATGCAGTCGGTTGCCTGCAACGCCAGTCATACGCTCGCCCAGCGCTGCGCTCGATGGCTGCTGAAGAGTCACGACCGTGTCGACGGTGATGAGCTTCACCTCACGCAGCAGTTCCTCTCCGAAATGCTGGTTGTCAGCCGCGTAGCGGTAAATGCCGAACTCAAGAATTTTCAGCAACTGGGAATGCTCACCTACAGCCGCGGCATCGTCACGATATTGGACCGCAGACTCCTGGAGCGTAAATCCTGCGAGTGCTACCGCACCATCCGGCAGGAATATGATAGACTCCTGCCCGAATCTTTTACGAAATAGGCCACCATAAATAAAATACTGCTATGTAAAGCGTTTTACTGCATAAAACATGGCTTAAGTAAACTGGTTGGCTATACGGTCACACTTTATATTACTAAAAAATGGCTCCGACAGATAAGGAGCTGCAATTATGCCGAAACATGTTTCTTTCTACGATGAGAAGCTCAAGGCTCAAGTCGAGGGTTCCTACACAACCGACGGTAAGGTCGTTCATGCCGGCTCCGGCACATTGGGAGCCAAGAGTGCCCCTCTGGGCACCTATGGCACGTTCATCGATCAGGCAGGAACGGACCTGTTGGCGCAAAAGCTGTTGAGCGACCTCGCGGTGGCCGCAGCAAAGAATGGCCATCACGGCCACTAAGCTCGGGTAAAGCTGTCACGATCGTCGCTTTTGCTGCGGCGGGCCGTCTGTTTGGCCCCCGCCGGGTCAGGCGACGGCAGCTTTCCGATAAGATACCGAGATTGCTTCCGCGCCGCGCGTCACAGCCGGCGCTTTTTCGGTTTTTGGCCCTGCCCGACCTGCCAGCCGCGCGGATATGCCGCGCGCTCGACCGGTTCATGAATTTGCAGCCTGACTGATTTTTCCCGCTGGGCCGGGATTGCACCGCCCGCCAGGTCATCCCGCCGTTCCTTGCCATGCTCGCCCCGGCGAACGCGGCCTTCGCGCAATTTCATCGGCCATTTACCAACCAAACAGCCTCGATGGAGAAGTTTACGCTCCGGATACCCCGGTCATGTTGAGTTGAAGGCCCAGGAACCGGGCGCCTCCCATGCCGACGCAGAACGCTGCACTTTTGAACCTCGATCACACGCACTGCCGTGCGATTTGCGATGAGATCGGTGAGCGGCTTCAGTTCATCATCAAGCCGGCTACGGATATCCCCCCGCGGCTGCTCGATCTGATCGGCAGGCTTGCCGAGCTGGAAAAAGCCGACCTGCCGCGACTGGCGGCGGCGCCTTCCATCGTGCCGTCGACCGACGAGATGTCGCGCGCGACCGGCGGCATCCCGGTCGGCGTCGAATAGACCCTCACTTCGTGGAAGAAGAACGCTGACGCGCCGGACCAGCCGGCGCGCCCGACGTCGTGATCTCGGGAATGGCGGTGAATGAGATCGCCGGTGCCTGTCAGAAATGCAGGGTGACGGACGGCTGCGTCACCGGCTGGTGGACGGCGGCGACAAGACGTTTGCCCAAATCCTCGTATGCCTGTGCGGCAAGGTTGATCGCCAGATCACCGCCGCTGACGCCATCAAGCTGGTCGATGTCCAGTTCGCGATCTTCATGGGTAAACTCGCTCATCTCACTCTCCTGCTTTTGAGGAGGGGACTATCCCCTCTCTGGTGTGGTCGCAGGAATATTCCCGGCGGCTCGTTTGCACCGTGATGGACATCACACACGGCGACAGTCCGGCGCGAGAAAAGGGGCCCTTCGATCACGGCGATGCCCCGGAAACGACCGGCTGTTTGTGAGCGAGGATCCGCCGCTGTTCGGTGCGCGAATACTCAATACTAACCATACACATATGCCGGGCCGATAGGCCGGATTTCGCCTTCCCATTTTAGGCTTTGTTAAATCCGGGAGCGTACCGATGTCCGGTAGCCAGAGAAAGTGGCTTCATTCAAACCAGAAGGGATATAGACAATGACCGGCATTGTTCTTTCGGCATCGGTTCGCCAGAACCTGCTCTCGCTGCAATCCACCGCTTCGCTGCTCGCCACCACGCAGAACGACCTCGCCACCGGCAACAAGGTCAACTCCGCGCTGGACAACCCGACCAGCTACTTCACCGCCTCAGCGCTGAATAATCGCGCCAGCGACATTTCCAACCTGCTTGACGGCATCGGCAATGGCGTGCAGGTGCTCCAGGCCGCCAACACCGGCATCACCTCGCTGCAGAGCCTGGTCGCGAGCGCCCAGTCGGTCGCCAACCAGGTGTTGCAGACCCCGATCGGGTACGACTCCAAGTCCAGCGTGACGACCACGGCGATTACCGGCGCCACCGCCAACAATCTGCTCGGCACCGGAACCGGCTATACCAGCGCGGCTTTCACCGGCGCCGTCGTGCACAACGACAACTCGACTCCGGCTAACATCAGCGGCGCCACCCAGCTGGTCGGAACCGCCTCATCGACCTCCAACGATCTCGGCACCGCCATCACCAATGGCTCCACGCTGGTCGTGAACAACACCACCATCACGTTCTCGACTTCCGCCGCGAGCGGCGTCAGTGGTTCGGCTTCCGCCGGCTACACCGTCGGCATTGGCGCCGGCGCCACAACCACCGTGACGAACGTCCTGTCCACGATCGACTCGATCACCGGCGGCTCCGGCTCGACCGTGACGGCGGGATCCCTGGTGATCAACACCGGCACCACCAGCGATCTGTCGATCACGGGTACCGGCAACGCGCTTGCGGCGCTCGGCCTCGGCACCGGCGTCACCCAGGCTCGCACCGGCGCCGCCCTGGGTCTGACCGGCCAAACCCTGACCATCGCCTCCACCGGTGGCGGCACCGCGACCAGCATCACGTTCGGAACCGGCGCCGGCAAGGTGGCTTCGCTGAACGACCTCAACACCGCGCTGGCCGCCAACAATCTGCAGGCGACCATCGACACCACGGGCCACATCACGATCACGACGAGCAACAATGCGGCTTCGTCCACCATTGGCGCCATCGGCGGTACCGCGACGACGGTCGCGGGTGCGGCTTTTGTCGGACTGGTGGCGAGTGCGCCGGTCGCCGATGCGAACGCCCAGGCGACCCGTACCGGGCTGGTCGCCCAGTACAACAACATCCTCAAGCAGATCGACACCACTGCGCAGGATTCCTCGTTCAACGGCGTCAACCTGCTCCAGGGCGATACGCTGAACCTGACCTTCGACGAAACCGGCAAGTCCACGCTGGCGATCCAGGGCGTCACCTTCAATACCGCCGGCCTCAGCCTCGCACAGCTGAAGGCTGGTACCGATTTCCTCGACAGCAATTCGGCAACCACCATTCTCAACCAGCTCAACACAGCCAGCGCGACCTTGCGCTCGGAGGCGTCGACCCTCGGTTCGAACCTGTCGATTGTGCAGATCCGTCAGGACTTCTCCAAGAGCCTGATCAACGTGCTGCAGACCGGCGCCTCGAACCTGACGCTGGCCGACACCAACGAGGAAGCGGCCAACAGCCAGGCGCTGGCGACCCGCCAGTCGATCGCGGTCTCGGCGCTGGCGCTCGCCAACCAGTCGCAGCAGAGCGTGCTTCAG
>JAGXAF010000091.1 GCA_018971675.1 Bradyrhizobium sp. | reverse complement strand
CGACCGTATATCCAACCCGGGTCTCTGAATTGGAGAACGAAGTGGCTGCGATCGTCTCGTTGGAGTTGACGTCGCCGTAAGCCAAGCCACCCGTTGCATAGAGCAGTACCCTTGGCGTCGCCAGAACACCAACGCGGCCGCGAACCGTGCCGAACCAGTCAATTTTCTGGTCCAGCGAGATCGGGACCGCCGCGCCGGGCACAAACAACGCGCCGACGATCGGCGGCGTGCAACCCCCGGTCAGGCAGGTGAAGTCGCGGCTTCCGTGCTCGTCAGTACCCTGGATGTCAGCCTCAAGGCCCCAAACCCAGTTCTGGATCTGCCAGTTGTAGCCAATCTGGCCGCCGCCCACGACGCCGTCGAGATCGGAGCTGCCGGTGCTGGTGAACAGCGTCGTACCCGCGCCGTTGGTGAACGTAGAGGTGTCGCTGGACCTTCCCCAACTGTAGCCGATGTTGCCGCCGATATAGAATCCGCTCCAGTTGTAGCCGGGATCCACCATGACCGGAGCCTTGGTGTAGACACGTGCCGGAAGGTCGGCAGCCAAAGCCGACGCGGTGCCAAACAACCCGGCCAAAACCGCAACAACGAGTTTCATCGTACTGCCCCCTTTGATTCTGGCCCGTAGTTTGGGTGAGTCAGGCAAAATCGGCTTGGACTGGACGTCACTCGCCTTGGACTGGGCGCTACCGCCGCATAATTGAGTAGTTCTGTTGCCGACAGGAGACATTGGGTCGCCGCGGGGCAAACCACCGATATGGTTGTGCGGCCCAGCCGCCCAGCGCGCCGACCGTTACGCCGGCGGCCGAAAGCTCAGCAGTTTCCGGGTTCTGTAATCGTAGGATTTGCCGGTCTCGGCCCACGACGGCGCGCACATCGGAACGATGAATTCCGCAGCTTGTTCCGGCGTATCGAGCGTCATCGGATCCTCACCGGGGAATACGGCGGCGCGCATGCGCGTCCGGATCGGGCCGGGGTCGAACAAATTGACGCGAATCGGCGTCGATTCCGTTTCATGGGCCCACACCCGCACCAGCGCTTCGAGCGCTGCCTTGGAGGCTGAATAGGGACCGATATAGGCCGGTGCCTCGCGAGAAGCGCTCGAGGTGACGAACACGGCGCGGCCAGCATCGGATTGCCGCAGCAGCGGCTCCATGCAGCGGATCAACTGGAAGTTCGCGGTCGCGTTGACCGCCATCACGTCGCTCCACGGCTTCAATTCGATATGCCCGAGCGGCGAGGATGGGCCGGCGATGCCGGCATTGCCGACGAGGATGTCGAGCCTGCCGTGACGCTCGTGCAGCGCAGCGCCGAGCCGGGCGATGCCTTCGAAATCGGTGAGGCTGAGCGGCACCAGCGTCGCGCTGCCGCCCTCCTTGCGGATATCGTCGTCCAGTTCTTCAAGGCCGCCTTGCGTGCGCGCCACGGCGACGATATGGGCGCCGGCCTTTGCCAGCGCGCGTGCCGTGGCATGGCCGATGCCGCGCGAGGCACCGGTGACGAGAGCGATGCGGGAGGCGAGGGGAAGGGTCATCAAAAATCAGGTCGCCGCTGACGCCTTGCGTCAGCTCGCCTCCGCCAGCAGCGACAATTGCCGGGGCTGTTGCTCGGCCTGGGTTTGGTCGGTCAGGTAGGTCGGATAGTTGCCGGTAAAACAATGATCCGCGAATTTAGGATTGGCGGGATCGCGGCCCGGCTCGCCCATTGCGCGGTACATGCCATCGATCGAAAGGAATGCCAGCGAATCCGCTCCGATGATCTCGCGCATCTCTTCGAGCGAATGGGTGGCCGCCAGCAATCCGCCGCGATCGGGCAGGTCGATGCCGTAATAGTCGGGATAGAGAATGGGCGGGGAGGCCAGGCGGAAATGCACCTCGCTGGCGCCGGCGTCGCGCATCATGCGAACGATCTTCTTGGACGTGGTGCCGCGCACCAGCGAATCATCGATCAGGATGATCCGCTTGCCTTCGATCGCGGCGCGGTTGGCCGAATGCTTCATGCGCACGCCGGATTCGCGCACGCTCTGGGTCGGCTGGATGAAGGTGCGGCCGACATAGTGGTTGCGGATGATGCCGAGTTCGAACGGCACGCCGGAATGCTGGCTGTAACCGACCGCGGCGGGCACGCCGGAATCCGGCACCGGCACCACCACGTCGACATCGGCATGGCTTTCACGCGCAAGCTGCGCGCCGAAGGCTTTGCGGACCTCGTATACCGAGCGTCCGCCGACGATCGAATCCGGCCTGGCGAAGTAGATGTATTCGAAAATGCAGGGCCGCGGCGACATCGGCGGAAACGGCTTGTGGCTTTGCGCGCCGTGCTCGTCGAACACAACGACTTCGCCGGGATTGACGTCGCGGACGTATTTCGCGCCGATGATGTCGAGAGCGCAGGTTTCCGACGCCAGGATCGGGCAGCCGTCGAGTTCTCCCAGCACCAGCGGACGGATACCGAGCGGGTCGCGTGCGCCGATCAGCTTCTTGTTGGTCAGCGACACCAGCGAATAGGCGCCTTCGATCGCGCGCAAGGCTTCCTTGAAGCGGTCGATGAAGCGGTTGCGCTTGGATTGCGCGACCAGGTGCAGAATGACTTCGGTATCGGTGGTGGACTGCATCATGGCGCCGTTTCGCACCAGTTCGCGGCGGAGCGTCAGGCCGTTGGTAAGATTGCCATTGTGACCGACGGCGAAGCCGCCGGCGTTGAGTTCGGCGAACAGAGGCTGCACGTTGCGCAGGATCGTGGCGCCGGTGGTGGAATAGCGGACATGGCCAATCGCGGTGTTGCCCGGCAGGCGTTCGATCACATCGCGGCGGGAGAACGTATCGCCGACCAGGCCAAGCCGGCGCTCGCTGTGAAAGCGGGTGCCGTCAAAGGAAACGATGCCGGCCGCTTCCTGGCCGCGATGCTGCAGGGCGTGCAATCCCAGCGCGGTGATCGCGGCGGCTTCCGGGTGGCCGAAGATGCCGAACACGCCGCATTCCTCGCGTAACGTGTCGCCGTCGAGGTCATTCTGGGTTTCGATCCCGGCGCCTGGTCCACGGGTGGGGCCGGGATTTGGATCGAACTGGCCGGCGCCGTCGGAGCGGTTTTGCATCTCGTCCATCGCGCCTCTCTCTGGCCTCGCTATCAATGATCCGCGGGTTTCTCGATCAGCTTTTTCAGGCTGTCGCGGGCAGGTTTGCTGTAGCCATCACCTGTAGCCGGCGCCGCCGGGTCGGTGTCAGTTTGTTCGTCGTCTGGTTTATTCTTCTTGAATCTCTTTAAAATGGTGTTCTCGGGGTCGTCCGGCAAGAGTGACAACAGCCAATCCCCCGTCCCCTGCAGGACCACCCGGGACTTCGCCCCGGTCACCCAGTCCGGCCGCTGCCTGTCCGGAACCAGCCAGTTGAAGAACATGAAGGCAACCACCACGATCAGGAGGCCGCGGGCCAGCCCGAACAGGAAGCCCAGGGTGCGATCGAGCGCGCCGATCCGGGAATCCAGGATCATGTCGGAAATCCGCACCGTGATGATGGAAACCACGATCAGGGTACCGATGAACACGCCGGCGACGACGATGACGCTGGCCACCGTGTCACTGACGTTGAAATAGGCCTTGGCGGTCGGCAGCAGCTTGCCATAGGCGTAGAGCGTGGCCAGCGCGGCGGTGCCCCAGGCCGCGATCGACAGGATCTCCCGCATGAAGCCGCGGACCATGGCGAGCAGGCCGGAGATCAGCATGACGCCAATCAGGACGAGATCGAGTATCGTTATCGGCATCGGGTGGTCAGGTCCGCTCCTACATCAAAATCGCGAATCGGCTTACCGGCGCCGCCCGTTGTCGGTGCCGCCCTGCGAGGGCATACGGCATGTTCCACAAGGCCGGAACTAACGCCGGTCCGCCCCGCGCGGGTTGTATACCGGCGAGGCTCGGCAAGGTCACGCGCCTCTATCGCCCCTCGCGCCGGAATCTGGCAGGTGTGGCATTTTTCTCAGGCAAGTTCTCAGGCAAGTGTTCTTTCTCAGGCAAGTGTTCGCGGTACTCGTCTGGATTCGCCCGTCGGTCTCCCCTTGGATTACCCCGTGCGGCGATCTCGGCGACCAGGTTGGTCAGTCCGCTCACGGTGTTGAGAACCAGCCCTGAATCGCCGCCGGTTTCGCCGCGTGCCGATTCCGGCAGCACCGCGCGACCGAAGCCAAGTTTGGCAGCTTCCTTCAGCCGGGCCGAGGTCTGCGCCACCGGTCGAACCGCGCCCGACAGCGAAATCTCGCCGAAATAGACCGCATCGGTCGGCAACGGCGCATTGACCAGTGACAATACCAGGGCGGCGGCGGCGGCGAGGTCGGCTGCGGGCTCCTGGATACGCAGGCCGCCGGCGACGTTCAGATAGACGTCGTAGCCCGACAGCTTGACCGCGCAGTGGGCTTCCAGCACCGCCAGCACCATCGAGAGCCGGCTGGGATCCCAGCCAACCACCGCCCGGCGCGGTGTGCCGAGCGTCGTCGGCGCCACCAGCGCCTGCAACTCCACCAGCACTGGCCTTGTACCTTCGATCCCCGCAAACACGGCGGTGCCGGGGCTGCCGAGATCGCGTTCCGACAGGAACAGTTCTGACGGATTTGAGACCTCGCGCAGGCCGAGACCGGTCATCTCGAACACGCCGATTTCGTCGGTCGGACCAAAGCGGTTCTTCACCGCGCGCAGAATCCGGAATTGCTGTGAGCCTTCACCCTCAAACGACAGCACCGCATCGACCATGTGCTCAACGACGCGCGGGCCGGCGATCTGGCCGTCCTTGGTGACATGGCCGACCAGGATGATCGCGGCGCCCGATTTCTTGGCGAATCGGATCAGCGCCTGTGCCGAGGCGCGTACCTGCGTGACCGTGCCGGGTGCGGATTCCACGGTGTCGGTCCACATGGTCTGGATCGAATCGATCACGATCAGGCGCGGTGCGGCGCCTTCGGACAGGGTCGAGACGATATCCTCGACCGAGGTTTCGGCCGCGAGCTGCACCGGCGTATCCGCAAGGCCCAGGCGCTCGGCGCGCAGCCGCACCTGCGCCACGGCTTCCTCGCCCGAAATATAGACGGCGCGATGGCCGGCCCGCGCCAAGAGGCTGGTGGCCTGCGTCAGAAGCGTCGACTTGCCAATGCCGGGATCGCCGCCGACCAGCAGCACCGAGCCGCGGACAAAACCGCCGCCGGTGACGCGGTCGAGCTCGGCCATGCCGGAGGGCAGACGAGGGGCGTCGTTGCTCTTGCCGGTGAGTGTTTCCAGCGCGAACAGCCGGCCCTTGCGCTTGGAGCGGATCGACACCGGCATCGTGGCGGCGCCGGTGATATCTTCCTCGACCAGCGTATTCCATTCGCCGCAGGATTCGCACTTGCCCTGCCAGCGGTTATAGGCCGCCCCGCAATTCTGGCAGACAAAGGAAATGGCGCTCTTGGCCATGAAGCAGGCGAACCTTGATCGGAAAGAACCGGGTCAGGAGGAATAGGCGTTCCATAGCATAGTTAGGCCTGAAGCGAGCATGATGCCATCCATCACCAGCCGAAACACATTCGGATCGAGCTTGAGCAGAAACGGCTTGGCGATGAAGGCGCCCGCCATCAGCGAAGAACCTGCAATCAGGCCCTGGATCGCTACATCCGGCGTCAGCGCGCCGAATTGCCGGAACGTCACCGATTTGCTGACGTAAAGGCCGAGCGAACTCGCCGCTTCGGTTGCCAGGAACGCGCCCTTGCTGAGCCCGTAAAACAGGAATAGCGGCACGCTCAAGGGACCGGTCGAAACCACAATGCCCGTCATGTAGCCGATCACGGCGCCCCCGATCGCCAGATGCCAGAGCGACAGTTTGAGGTCATGCCGCGCCAGCCAATGCCGCACCGGCACCATTGCCATCAGGAACAGGCCGATCGAAATATCGACGTCGCGCGATGGCAGCGCCAGTAATGTGCGGGCGCCGAGCGCCGCGGCCGGAATGCCGGGAATCGAGTAGGCGGCGCAGGCGCGCCAGTCGACATCGCGCCACCAGGCGAGGATGCGCGACAAATTGGACATCACGGCCGCAATCGCCATCATCGGGACCGCCTGCTTCGGGCCGTATTGATAGACCAGGACCGGCATCAGCATGATCGACGATCCGGTGCCGACGATGCCGCTGACGGTGCCGGCGACCAACCCGACCGCGAGGACAAAAAGGAAATTCAAGACTTGCGGTCTCCGCGATTTGTTGCAGCGGGAGCGGCCAGCGTAACTGGCAAAAAGCTAGCCGGGGGGCGGAGCGGCCACCGGCGATGCTGCGGCCGCGCCGCCCTTGTACACGCGCGCATAGCGGTGGCCGAGACTGGTCAGCACCTCGTAGCCGATGGTGCCGAAATGGTGCGCGAGTTCGTCAATCGTGATGCCTTCGCCGATCAGCGTCACCATGTGGCCACGTCGCGCGGCGCCACTCGGCAGGTCGGTTATGTCGATCGCAATGAGATCCATCGACACCCGGCCGGCGATCGGGCAACGCTTGCCCGCGACCACCACTTCGGCGCCGCGCGTGCCGTCATTGGACCCGGCGGCGCGGAAATAACCGTCAGCATAGCCGGCCGAAACGATCGCGAGCCTGGTCGGACGCCGCGCGGTCCACGTGCCGCCATAGCCTACGCTTTCGCCGCGCTCGACGCCGCGGGTCTGGACGATGCGGGCCTTCAATTCGACAACCGGCTGCATCGGATTGTCGGCTTCCGGCGTCGGATTGACGCCGTAGAGCGCAGCTCCCGGCCGCACCATGTCGAACTGGTATTGCGGGCCCAGGTAAATGCCGGAGGAATTCGACAGCGAGGCCGGCACACCAGCGTAAAGGCTCGCGATCTCGCGGAAGGTCGCGACCTGTTTGGCGTTGAGCGGGTGATTGAGGCTTTCGGCGCAGGCAAGGTGGCTCATCACCAGCGTGATGCCGTGATCGCCGGCATTGATCCGGGGTACAATGCCCTGCGCTTCCGTCAACGTCAGGCCGAGCCGGTTCATGCCGGTGTCGATGTGGATGGCGGCTCCGCCGGACCAGCCGGAACGTCGGCAAAACACGTCCCATTCGGCGAGTTCGTTGAGATCGCCGATCACCGGCCGGGCATCGATTTTGGCGTAGCCGTCGCCGCAATTCTGGAAGAAGCCGTCGAACACATAGATCGCCGCTGACGGCAGGGCGGCGCGGACCACGCGCGCTTCATCCAGCGTGGCGACAAAAAACGTCTTGCAGCCGGCATCGGCGAGTGCGCGTGCCACCGGCCCGGCGCCGCAGCCATAAGCGTTCGCCTTGACGACGCTGGCGCATTCGGCCGGCACTGCGGTCTTCTCCAGCTTGCGCCAGTTGGCGACGATCGCGTCGAGATCGACCGTGAGCACGCCGCTTGCGTCCGCCGGCGCCTGGCTGGCTTCCGGGGACAGCACGGTGCGCTGGAGCGATGTCGGATCGGAGGCAATGTTCATGGCGCGATTTTACGCGCTGCCACCGCAGCGTTCAACCGGACAAAAGAATACCGCCGGCGGACGCTAATAAGTTCGTTCCGGCAAATGACTGTCCTGCGCCAGATCGCTGAAGCGGGTGAACTGGCCTTCGAACTGCAGTTCAACGGTGCCGGTCGGGCCGTGACGCTGTTTGCCAATGATGACTTCGGCCTTGCCGTGAACCAGCGACATGTCGAGCTGCCACTTTTCATATTCGGGCGTGCCGATCCGCGGCTCCTTGTTGGCGAGGTAATATTCCTCGCGGAACACGAACATCACGACATCGGCGTCCTGTTCGATCGAGCCGGACTCACGCAGGTCCGACAGTTGCGGGCGTTTGTCGTCGCGGTTTTCGACCTGACGCGACAGTTGCGACAGCGCGATGATCGGAACGTTCAATTCCTTGGCCAGCGCCTTCAGGCTGGTGGTGATCTCGGTGACTTCCTGAACGCGATTGTCGGAACGTTTGCTTGAGCCCTGCAGCAGCTGGATGTAGTCGACCACGATCAGGTCGAGGCCTTTCTGCCGTTTCAGCCGGCGCGCGCGTGCGGTCAATTGCGAGATCGACAGGCCGCCGGTCTCGTCGACATAAAGCGGTAGCGATTGCAGTTCGATCGAGTAGTTGCGGATTTTCTCGAAGTCGGCCTCGGTGATGCCGCCGCGGCGGATCGTGCTTGAGGCAATGCCGGTCTGCTCGGCGAGAATACGGGTGGCAAGCTGCTCGGCGGACATTTCGCAGGAGAAGAAGCCGACCACGCCGCCGTTGACCGATTTCATGGTGCCGTCGGCCTGGATCTCGGCGCGATGCGCCTTGGCCACGTTGTAGGCAATGTTGGTGGCAAGCGCCGTCTTGCCCATGCCGGGACGGCCCGCGACGATGATCAGATCGGAGGGCTGCAAGCCGCCCATCTTGATGTCGAGGTGACGCAATCCGGTTGCGATGCCTGACAATTTGCCGTCGCGCTTGTAGGCGTTGGCGGCCATGTCGACGGCGACGGTGAGTGCCTGCGAAAACCGCTGAAACCCGCCATCGTAGCGGCCGGTCTCGGCCAGTTCGTAAAGCTGTCGCTCGGCATCCTCGATCTGCGCGCGCGGGGCGAAATCCACCGGCGCGTCGAAGGCGACATTGACCATGTCCTCACCGATCCGGATCAGGTCGCGGCGCAACGCCATGTCGTAGATCGTTCGCCCGTAGTCCTGGGCGTTGATGATGGTGGTGGCTTCTGCGGCAAGGCGGGCGAGGTATTGGCTGACCGTCATGCCTCCGATATCGGTTTCGGCGGGCAGGAAGGTCTTGAGGGTTACCGGGGTCGCGACCTTTCCCATCCGGATCAGGCTGCCGGCGGTGTCGAAAATGACCTGATGGATTTGTTCAAAAAAATGCTTGGGTTCGAGAAAATCCGACACCCGATAGAATGCGTCGTTATTGACCAGGATCGCGCCCAGCAAGCTCTGTTCCGCCTCGATATTGTGGGGTGCGCTGCGATAACCCGGATTTGGCGCATCGGGGGCGAGCTTGAGAACGTTCGAATCAGTCAATGCCATGGGTCCGGTTGTTCTCTGTGTTTTTGTCGTTGTTTGGATTTTCGGATATGGGGCGGCGATAAAGCGCCGCCGCTGGCTACGGCGGAAGCGCGAACATGCCTTATGCCCGATTCACACAATGCAGGATGTGAATCCCGAAGAAGCCATGCTTTTGTCGCTTGACCGGTTCTGCGCGGAAATCCGGTGGTGTTTGGCCGGGTTTCTCCGAAAAACCCGGCTGACGCGAAATTGGCGCCGCAGCCGCTGAACCTTTGGCGGCCCCGGCCACACCCATCACCAAGGGACGAATTGCGGCACGAGCCGCGATCTCCAAGGCCAACAAGGCTGGATCAACAAGGCCGGATCAAAAAGCTGAATGGACCGAGAAGGCGGAACTTAAAGCAGCAGGAGATAGATCAGCGCGATCAAGGCGGTTCCAATGCCGGTGGCCATCAGCACGTAATCGGTGCGGATATCGTAGCCTGGATCCAGCGAAGGTTGGGGGGATTTCTGCGTCATTCCGAAGGTTTAGAGCCGGCGGGCCCGACCTTCTGTGAAGTAAATCACATCCTCGCACTTTTCTTATCGGCTCAGGAACCGGTTGCGGGCGCCGGAATTAACGTCGAGGGGGTTGGCGAGCGGAAAACAGGCTATGGCTCGGCAAGTCAGAGCGTTTTCGAGCGAAGTGGATACCGGTTCGCGTAAAGAAAACGCGTCAAAACGAGAATCTGGAGCTCCGTTCCGATTCCATCGGAACGGAAAAGGCTCTGGTGATTGGCGGTCCGCAAACGGCGAACGGCGGTGGCTGTCAAGATTGATCGACACCATGGAGAAGATATCCCGCCAGGACGCGCGGGTTGCGCCGTGTGATAGCGCGGTTTTGTCCCGGTTGAAGCTGCATTTGGAGCGTCCCGTATCGCCATACCCGCATTGGCGGATGCAGCCTATGTCCCGTTTCAGCCTGCGTAACTGAAAAGGTGCGGCGCTTGCGCGAACCCTATCCGCCGGCGATTTGCAGCCGCGGCCACGTTCCGCGCTCCCGCCCGCGCAGCTTCGCTTCTTCGCGCGCGATATAGTCTCGCGTCATCGGTGTCACGCCCTGGCGCTTGGTGATTTGAATCTGCAAATTCATCATGTTCTGTTTGCGGAACGACATTTCCGAGACCGCCAGATAAAACTGCCACATCCGCGCGAAGCGCTCGTCGTAAAGGCGCACCGCTTCGCCCCACCGCGCCATGAACCGCTCTCGCCAGGCTTTCAGGGTTTCGGCGTAGTGCAGCCGCAGGATTTCGATGTCACACACCAGTAGCCCGACCTTCTCGATCACCGGGATCACCTCGGACAGCGCCGGGATATAGCCGCCGGGAAAGATGTATTTCGCGATCCAGGGATTGGTGACGTCGGGCGGGTCGGAACGTGCGATCGAATGCAGCACCATCACGCCATCATCGGCGAGCAGTTCGGCGCAGCGGCGGAAATAGGTCTCGTAGAAATCGACGCCGACATGTTCGAACATGCCGACCGACACGATGCGGTCGAACGGCCCCGGAATGTCGCGATAATCCTTCAGCAGGAACTTTGCCGACTGCGTCAGATTTTTCTCGGCGGCGCGGGCGTTCGACACCTGCAATTGCTCGGTCGAGAGCGTCACGCCGGTGACGTCAGCGCCGGTCATTTCGGCCAGATACAGGCCAAGGCCTCCCCAGCCGGAGCCGATGTCGAGCACACGGTCGCCGGGATCGACCAAAAGCTTGGCGGCGAGATGGCGCTTCTTGGCGAGTTGGGCCTCCTCGAGACTTGCATCCGGGGTCTCGAAATAGGCGCAGCTATATTGCATGTCGGTATCGAGGAAGAGCGAATAAAGGCGGCCGTCGAGATCGTAATGGCGGGCGACATTATCCCGCGAACGGCTGCGCGGATTGAACTGCTGGACATGGCGGACCAGGTACCGCAGCCACCATTGCAGCCTGGCCCAGCGCGGCACGACGTCGGGCTGATCCGTGACAATCGCCAGCAAGTCGGCGATCGAGCCCTGCTCAACCACGAACGAGCCTTCCATGAAGACCTCGCCCAGCGCGAGTTCGGGGTCGAGCAGAATTCGCCGTTCGGCGTCGGTGGTGAGGAACCTGACCGCGACTGGCTCGCCAGTGCCATCGCCGCAGGTAAACCTCGTTCCGTTCGCGGTCGTGAATTTCACGGTCCCACGACGAATGAACTGCATCATAAAATGTCGCAACAAACGGTCCATCGAAACCACCGCAAACAGCGATCCCGCAGAAGCCAACCAGCCCGTTGTGTCACACCGACGCCTGTGGAACCGGATAGTTCCAGCCACCGCCTCAAGAAGATCATAATATTGCACTTTAGTAGGTGCTAGTGCGTTGTACACAAAGCGGATATTCCGAAATGTCACGTTCATGCGGCTGCGCCATCTGCCTGCTTCCATTCGTGGCGCAATCGGCTAAAACGTGACCGCCGCGTTCGGTGCCGTACCGAGGACGTTGAAAGCGATTCCCCCTGTGGAGAACAATGAATGTTGAGCCGAGCGCTCAGTCTAGCGGCGGTGACGCTTTTGATCTGCGATTTGACGGCGGTGCCGGCGCGTGCGCAGGTGACCAATCTCGAGGCCGGCAAAAGCCCCTCCCAGATCTTCGCAGGCACCTGTACGGCATGCCACAAAAGCCCGCGCGGATTGCTGAAGACGGTGCCGGCAGGGTCGCTGTCAGGCTTCCTGCGCCAGCACTACACGACCAGCCCCGAAATGGCCGGGCTGCTCAGTTCCTATCTGATTTCCAATGGCGCAGCCGATACCCGCTATGGCGGCCAGACCCGGCCGGACAAGGACGCCAGATCGGCAGGCAGGTCCGAAGGCAAGCCCGGCGGCCCGGTCGAGCAGCCAGACCGTCAGGGCCATCGGCTGAATACCGCTACGCCTTCGCCGGAACCCACGAGGCCTGAGGCGGAGCCGCGTCAGGCCGCAGCCGGCGCCCACCCGCAAGGCGAACCGGAGCGCAGGGGCCGCAACGGCAAGCTGCTGGCGCCGCCGGAAGAGGGTACAAAATCCGCCGAGGCTGCAGGGCGCGAAGCCGGCGAGCTCGCCCCGGGTGGCCACAAGCTCAAGCGGCGGCTGAGCAAACGCGGCAGACACGATCTTGAGGAGCCAAAGTACCAAGGCAAGGCTGACACGGCCAAGACTGACGTCAAGACCGAAACCCACAAGGAAGAACCCGCGGCCGCCGGGCCTGCGGAGGAAAAGCCTGCCGGCGAGGCTACGAAGGAAGAAGCCGCTAAACCCGAGAGCGTAAAGCCCCCGGCCGAAGGCCAATCCGAGACCGCGAAGACCGAATCCCCCCAAGAATCCGCCAAGGAAAACGCGCCCAAGGAAAACGCTAAGGAGCCGGCCGGGCAGGCCCCGCCGTTAACGGCCGATTCGCCCGCCGCCCCTGCGTCTCCGGTTGCTCCGGCGCCGTCCGCAGCGGTTCCCGCAACAGCGCCGGAATCGGCGGCCGGTTCGCCGTCGCCCTCGACGCGACCTGCCTCCGCGGCTGTGACGTCGGCGCCGCCCGCTGCCCAATCGGAGGCTGTGGAAGCTGCGGCCCCGTCCGTCAGCACGCCGTCCGCGCCGCCGCCATCGGGGGCGCCCGCGGGCTCCCCGACGCCATCGGTTTCACAATAGGGTTTCGCGGAAGGCGGA